>NZ_MDCO01000012.1:600000-953127 GCF_001746205.1 Brachyspira hampsonii | reverse complement strand
CGCTATAGGTTCTTCACTATATGATTCTACTTCTTCAACAAAGAGAAGTAACACTCCAAATAGCAAAAGAGAAACAAAAAACTGAATATATAAAAGTATATGAATTACAAAAATAAAGAGGGTTAATCTATGCTAAATGAAAATATATTAAATAAAATAGGAATAAATAAGAAATGGCTTTTACCATTAAATAATGCTTTGCAAAAACACAGTATTACAGACATAAAGTAAATAAGATGAATGATGTACATGATGCAAGCAGTAAAATTAAAGATATTACTAAAATCATTGAAGATATAGCATTCCAAACTAATATACTAGCTCTTAATGCTTCTGTAGAGGCAGCAAGGGCAGGAGAACAAGGAAAAGGTTTCGCAGTTGTTGCTTCTGAAGTAAGAAACTTGGCACAAACTACTCAAACTTCAGTAAAAAGCATTACAGACTTGATTGAGAATGTTTATGAAAAAATAGATAAAGCTACAGGAACAGCTCGCGAATCTCAGGAAATATTCATAGAAATACAAAATAAAATAGATGAAGCTTCAAAAATTATGGAAGGAATAAGTAATAGTGCTGTGGAACAGCAAAATGGAATAGATCAGGTAAAAATTGCTATTTCAGAAATGGATTCTACAACTCAGAAAAATGCCGCTTTAGTAGAAGAAGCTACAGCATCTGCTGAATTGTTATTTGCTCAGTCTAAAGAATTAATGGATGCTATACATTTATTTAAACTTCCTGATGGAACTAGATAAATAAAATTATAATATAAAATTATCCTATGCTATTATTTTATGGCATAGGATAATTTTATATATTTTAGCAAAATATTATAAAAACAAAATTAATACATCAAAAAAATTTATAAGAAATCTGCTGTATATTTATATGATTTTATATATTATTTTTTGCATATAGCATTTGATATTTATTTATTTTCGTATAAAATAGCACTAAATATTTTAATATAAGGAATAATATGTCATTTACATTCAATGTATTAAAAAACAGCTGTCAAACATCAGCAAGGCTTGGAAAAATAAATATTAATGGAATAGAAATAGATACACCTGTATTTATGCCTGTAGGTACAAAAGCAACTGTGAAAGCATTGACTCCTCTTATGATAGAAGAAACGGAAAGTAAAATAATATTATCCAATACTTATCATTTAGTATTAAAACCGGGACTTGAAGTATTGAAAAAATTCGGCGGAGTCAAAAAATTTATGGGCTGGAAAGGAGCTATGCTTACGGATTCAGGCGGATTTCAGGTATTCTCTTTGGCGAAATTAAGAAAAATAAATGATAATGGAGTGGAATTCAGTTCTCATATAGATGGCTCTAAATACCTATTTACACCTAGAAGTGTAATGGAAGCAGAACATATTATAGGGGCTGACTTTATAATGTGCCTTGATGAATGTTCTAAATATGATGCTTCTTACGAATATGCCAAAGAAGCAATGCTTAGAACTCACAAATGGGCTAAAGAATGCAAAGAATATCATGACAGCACTCCAAACAGTGAATATCAGTATCTCGGCGGAATTATACAAGGCGGAATGTTTGATGATTTAAGAAAAGAAAGTGCTGAAACTTTAGTAAATATGGATTTTCCTTTTTATTCTATAGGAGGACTTTCTGTCGGTGAAACTCCTGAAAAAATGCATGATGTACTTTCCAAAGTAATGCTTTATACAGATAAAAGCAAGCCTCGTTATTTGATGGGGGTAAGCGAGCCTAGAGATATACTTAATGCTGTTATGGAGGGTATAGATATGTTTGACTGTGTCATGCCTACTAGAAATGCTAGAAATGGTGAAGCATTTACTATGAATGGTATTGTTAGAATAAGAAACTCTAAATACAGAATGGACGATACTGTGCTTGAAGAAGAATGTGATTGTTATACTTGTAAGAATTTCTCTAAAGCATATCTTAATCATTTGGATAAAACACATGAAATACTGTTTTCTATACTTATGACTATACATAATGTAAGATTTATGCAAAGATTTATGAAGGATTTAAGAAATTCTATTGAAAATGATGTATTTTCCGATTATAGAAAAGATATGATGAAAAAATTTTATTAGTTTACATATTTTTTAAAAAGTTGTATTATATACAAACAAATAATTAAGTGAGTTTATTTATGGCAGGTAAATATGATAAGCAATTAGATAAATATAATAACATTTTATCAAAAAAACCAAATGATCCTTATGCTATGGCTATGTTAGCTAGAATAGCTTTTAAAGAAAATAGAATGGATGATGCCGAAAACTATTACAGCACCATTCTGCTTAAAACACCTAAATATGCAGAAGCACTATATATGATGGGATTCATCAATATGAAAAAAAATAAATATAATACTTCTGTAAATTATTTTAATCAACTTTTGAAAACCGGTAAAAAAAATGCTTTTATATATGAATACTTATCTATAATGGATAAAAAAAATAGAAAGGAATATTTAGAAAAAGCATTGGAATTATCAAAAAATATTAAAATAAAATCTAAAGACTATAAAAGATGCTCATATATTGCTTTTCAGTCTTATGCTTGGAAAGAATATGATATATCTTTAGAATATGCCGTTTTAGCTTATGATGCAAAGCCTACAAATGATATAATCAATCTATTAGGCTGTATATATCATCATAATGGAGATTATGATAAAGCTCTTTCTCTTTTTCATGAAGTTAATGCAAATTATGAAAGTAAGAATCCTTATGTATTATGTAATATATCTTCATGCTATAATAAAAAAAATAGTAATAAAATGGCTATAAGATATTTAGAAAAAGCATTGGAAGTAAATAATAATGATAAAGTAATATACTATACTATAGGCTCTATATATGCTTCAACAGGAAATAAAAAATTAGCCATTCAAAATTTTGAACAGGCTTTAAAACTTAATGAAAATTATGAAGAAGCAAAAAAGGCTTTGGAGGCTATTAAAGAATAATATTTTATAGTAAAAAATAAATAAAAAAACTTTTAATATTAGTCAATTTAGTATATTATAAATAACTAAAATATAGTAAATTAATGGGGTATTGCAACTGTGAATTTTTTTGATTATATAAGATACAATTTATTCAATATAAGAACTCCTGAATTAGTGGAAAAAATGCGTATGGAGGAGTATTCTGACAGAATATCAAAACAAAAATATAATTTTGTGGATTTAAAAACTAAATCATTAACTGTTACTTGTGCAAAATTTATATTTGAAATGTATAAAGTAGTAGGTCCTTTACTTAATCCTTTAAAAGAGGAATTTATAGTAAAAGATGGAAAACAATTTTCGTATTATTTAATAGAAGTATCTTTTAGTGATGAGATGAAAGAATTATATTCTACATTAAATAGAGATTATATGATGTCCAAGATAGGAGAAGGACAAAATCCTAATAATGTATTTACTGAAGTAAAAAACAATTTTGTAAAATTCAAAAAATTTATAAGCGGAGAAAGCGGAAAGGAAATGAATTTAACTTTCAACTTGCTTAAAGATTTTGCACAATTATCAAATTTTGATTTCTTTCTCTTTTTGAGAGCTTTTTGTCCATCTTTTGTAGATGGTGCATACAATTCTAATCCTCAATTTAAACCTAGTTCAAATATGCAGGTAGTTGATGATTTGGTGAAATTGGATTATGCTGTAAACTCAATAGTAATAAGAAAAGAATTATTATCTGCTTTAAATATTTTTCAGCAATATTTAGGAATGCCTCCTATACCTGAAAAAAATATCAAATCATTTTTAGCGAGAGTTAAATATCTTCAGACGCCTGATATAATGCATGATATTATAGTTTATTTGCTTAAAGATTTTACTTATAAATGCAGTATTAATCCTTCTAATGTTAATATATTTGTAAATTATATAACAGATTTGACAAATAATTTAAAGAAAGATATGGATAGTATAGTTGCTGAAATTAAGAGCAGTAAAATTGCAGGAATGAGGAATAAGCTATTTAATGGTATAGAAATATTAAAAATGTCTAATGTTAATGAAGAAAAAAATGAGCAGCTTGAAAAATTTGACTGTCCTATATTTACATGTGTAGAGCCGCTTCAGTATATAAAAACATTCATTATAGAAATATTTGATATCAATTATAAAGATCCGCTTAATGATATGTTTTTAGGGGCTGAATTTGTAAGCAAAGACAGAAACTCTCAGGGACTTGATGCTTTCTATATATTAAATGATGTTAGAGAAGCTATACAAAAATTTGATACTATGCTAAGTCCTGAATCCGAAAACTTCAAGCGTTTAAAAACTTGGATAATATCAAAAAATAAAGCAAATGCTAATAAAGATTTAATAGAAACTATGGTAAATAAAATTGATACTGAAGGAAATAAAATAATTTTAAGCGTTTATAACTCTGTAATAGATTTAACTACTATAGTAAAAAATATCTTTGATGACTGTAAAAATAATACTAAGCAGGAAATTAGTAATGCAAATAAGGTTCAGTACTTACCTAAATTTAATCTTGATATAGCTCAAAACATGCTTGATGATTTTGACAATTTTATAACACTTATGAAAAACTTTGTAAGATGATATAATAAAAATGGAAAATTGCTGATGAATAAAAAACATAAAACTATTATACAGGTAGTTATAGGAATTGCCATAAGCATAATATGTTTATATTTTGCTTTTAGAGGAATTAATATAAAAGAATCTATAGAAATAGTAAAAAACATTAATGTAGTATATTTTATTATTTCCTTAATATTAAGTATAGTTATTATAGTATTAAGAGGTTTAAGATGGGAATGTTTTATTCCTTTAAAAAAGCCTATTAAAAAAAGAACTGTAATTATGGCAACTTATATTGGTTATATGGGAAATAACATACTTCCTGCTAAACTTGGCGAGGTGGCTCGTGCTTATATTTTGGGTATTAAAGAAAATGTAAGTAAGTCAGCATTAATCGCTTCAGTAGTTACTGAAAGACTTTTTGATGTTATAACAGGTGGCATTATATTAACCATATCTGTAATATTTATTCCCAACTTACCTCAGACAGTTACTTATGCTGCCATAGCTTTATTTGTTTTATCAATAATTGGCTTTTTGGTATTAATGTTTCTAGTATGGCAGAGAGAATTTGCCCATAAGGTTTTTCATAAAATTTTTGGAATACTTCCTAAAAATATAGGAGATAAATTAATTGAGTTTTCATGCAATTTTATAGACGGAATAGGATTTAAAAATGATGCCAAACATATATTTTTAATATTTCTCTATACTTTTATTTATCTTATAGGTCAAATGCTTACTATAGGATTTCTGATGATGGCTTTTAATATTAAAACTAGTCCCATAATAGCATTATTTACTTTTGCTATAGGAGGATTCGGTTTTGCAGTACCTTCTGCCCCATCAGGAATAGGACCTTTTGAATGGGCTATAATATTCGGACTTTCTCTTATAGGTGTAGAAAAAAATATAGCAGCTCCTTATGCTCTTGTATATCATATAATGGGAATTGTACCTATAGTGATAATAGGATTTATATTCTTATTTATTATGGGAGTAGATTTAAAAACTGCTACTAAATCTGATAATGAAGAAGAAAACAAAGAGAATAAGGCATAATATTATATATTGGATATTATAACTATATGCCTCTCTTTATCTTTATTTGCTAACTTTTTTATTTCTACAGTATATTTGCTTTTTGAAATATTTGCTTTTTTTAATTCTTCTT
Source organism: Brachyspira hampsonii (assembly GCF_001746205.1). NCBI lineage: Bacteria > Pseudomonadati > Spirochaetota > Spirochaetia > Brachyspirales > Brachyspiraceae > Brachyspira > Brachyspira hampsonii. The sequence goes on along the minus strand of NZ_MDCO01000012.1, from coordinate 947,375 downwards.
CTATTTTTTCTTTCTTACCTTTATATAAAATTAATCTTGAATTTTTTGTTTTCAGTTTATTAAATATTTTAAAAAGTACAGCTATATCTGAAAATGCTCTTGAAGTAATAGTATCATATTTTTCTTTTATCTCATAAGCATTTATACATTTCACTTCTATATTATTTAATTCTAATTTATCTTTGACCAATCTTAAAAATTCAGCCTTTTTATTTTTAGATTCGCATAATGTAAATTTTTTATTATCAAATACAATAGCAAGCGGTATAGAAGGAAGTCCTGCCCCTGAGCCTATATCTATTATATTATTATAATCAGAAAATATATCTAAAGCAAGAAGACAGTCAGCAATATGATCATTAAAAAAATCTTCTTCAGTTTTTGCTCCTGTGATATTTATATTTCTATTATAATCTATAACCAAAGAAGCATACTCTATAAGTTTTTCTTTTTTACATTCATCAATTTTTATATTATTGCTGATATTGTCTAATACAAAATCATAATGCATAAATTATTACCAGCCCAATTTTTTGGCATCTTGTTTTGCTCTATCCCCTGCAGATACATTTGTAACATTATAGCGGAGTTCTCTTTTATCAACTTTGCTTTTCATTATAAACTCTTTAGGATAAGGCATATTATTAACAGTTGTATAAGAACCCAATTCTACACTGACAACATTATCCATAAAAGCAGTAGAAAAACTTCTTACCCTGTAAGTAGATGCTGAAAAAACTATAGTATCTACCCTATCATTATAGCCTATTTGCAATGTATGCCAATTCTTTCCCAAAGTTATATTACTGCTTATTATTTTTTTAGACAAATCTATAAATTTATAATCAAGTATATCAGCATAAACCTTAGGGAAACGCATAATAGGTGCTTCCAATGCAAACTCATCAAAATTTCTCTTTAAAGGAGCCTCTGCTTCAGCTAAATCTAAAGTAAGACTATTATTATTAACTTTAGCATCAAATATAAGACTGCCTAAAAGTCCGTCAACAACATTCATATATTTATTATTGCTATTCTTATAGTAATTAACTAACATAGGCATTTGATCTAAATCATCGCCGCTGTAAAAAGCTCCGCCTGATGAGTATATGCTTGTAAAAGGAGATTTTGAAAACCTATTAAAAGCCTCTTTCATAACTTCATTTTCATTTTGACTGAATGCCAAACTAGAAATTAATAGAAATATAATAAATATTATAGTATTATTCTTTATCATTATTTATAAACCTCTTAAAAATTAATATAGAATATAAAACCTATTTATTGTTTCTCTGTTAAACTTTCGATCTTATCTTTTATTCTGTTTTCATCATAATCGAATTCTTTTTTATAGGAAGATATTGATTTTCTATAATATTTAAGTGCATTTTTATAATCATTTTTTGCATAGTAAGCATCAGCAATATGTGCATATATTTCAGCTTTGGAATCATCATCTGCATATAAAGCAGCTCTTAATAATGTTTTTAAAGCATTATCATAATCGCCTTTTTTATAATATGCAAAACCTAAAGTATCTATATAGTGAGGAGAATCAGGCTCTAATTTAACAGCATCTTTAGAAAGAAGTATAGCTTTATCCAAATCACTGCCTAATGAAACCAATGCCCAAGATAAACTATTCATATTTTCTGCTGAATTTGTATCCTGAGAGTATTTATAATTGGCATATAGTAATGCTGAATTAGTATTGTCCAATGCTAATGATGTTACATAAGGAATATTTATTCTATAATCATTAGTATTTGACTTATTATTACTGAAATATTCAAAATCTTCATTCAAGTATTTATTGGCATTAACTTCATCATTATTTATCAATGAGGCATAAGCCTTCAAATAACTGTAGGAATATTTTTCTTTTTCATATTTTTCAATACTCTTTATAGCAAGTTCGCTTTCTCCTATATCGCTTGCTGTCAATACCAATGATACTAATTCATTTTCTTTTATATTATTATTATTTAACGATAAATATTTATTTAACATCTCTTTTGATGAATTGAAATCATTTTGATTTTTAAACTCTAAAGCTGCCTGTAAATATAAATTATTAAATTTTCCGCTATTATCATAGCTTATTAAATTATCTATATGTTTAGGCAAAGCATCTATATTTTTAATCATCAAATAAAATGATATTATATCCATTTCAGAATTCATTTTATTTTCTTTGCTTCCTATTTCATAAATCATTTTATAATATGCTTGTATAATATCTAAATCAATTTCTCTTCTGTCTAAATCAGTTTCTATTATATTAAGAGCATTACTGTATCCAGAAGTCTTAGCTTCAGTAATTATAGACAATATTTTAGGAGTATTATGGCTTGAAGTGTCTATTTCATTAAATAATTTTTCATCATATTTGTCAGACATAAAACTTAAATATGCACTCAAAAATAAACCATCTTCTATACTAATACTATTAGAATAAGCCTCATCATATTTTTCTAAAGCCTGATAACTTTTTACTATACCATAAGAAGCAGTATATTTATCCGCCGGAGATAATTGTACATTTTCTAATTTTTTGAATCTATTTACAGCACTAGAAAATCTGCTTAAATAAAACTCACTCATACCATAATAAAAATTATAATAGTTTAAATAATTGTTATTATTACTTGATTTTTTAGTTTCATCTACTTTTGAAAAATAATATACCGCTTTATCTAGTTCTCTTTTTTGATAATGTGTATAGCCTAATAATATTAAAACATCATTATATGAATTATCTATCTCATAAGCTGTTTCCAAATAATATCTTGCCTTATCAATATTATTCATAATAAATATATTTCTTTCTGCCGCTTTAAACAATATATCAATATCATCAGGAGAATCAAAAACTAATCCGTCATAAATTTTTGAACTCTCATAATATTCCCCCAAAGCCTCATGCGTTTCAGCCAATGTTATATATATCTCTTTATTTTGCACATATTTAACAACTTCCTGAAGTATTACTTTAGCACTTTCCAAATCCTTTATAGTTTGTTCATCTGCTGTTTTTCTAGCTAATGCACGTTCTTTATAATACAAAGCTAAAGTATATGCCGCTTTCGCTTCCTCTTCGCTTTTTATATATTTAGAATCTTTAAAAACATTTCCATCTTCTTTATTTGATTGAGAAAATAAGTGAAATGCACTAAATATAAAAATAGATAATATAATACAGAATTTTCTAATAAACATAATAATTACAACTCCGTGAATAATTTTAATATATATCAATACAAAAAACAAGACTTTAAATTTGAAATATAATACTTTATTTATTCATTATTATTTGCAGTACTTTCAGATTCGCTTTGTACTAATTCTTTTGTGAATGCTTTTTCTAATAAATCTTCCAATCTCTTATTGGTATAAAAATCAGCCTTAACTTTTGCAACTATTTCTAATGTATTTTTTCTAGGTATCTTTACAGTTTCACCCATAAATATATTATAATTGTTTTTCATAAGTTTTATAGTTTCATATCCCATAAGAACTGCAACCAAACAAAAATGCCTGTAGCCTAATGCTTTTTTATCTATTGCCATAATATATTCTATAGAATTTTGAAACTCATTCATAGCAGATTCTATCATTTTTACTAAAATTTCCATAGATTTATCCATATAAGCCCCATCTTCAAAATAAGGAGCCGGATTCTCATTTTCAAATAAACTTAAAGGCCAAAAAACTCTTTTCTCTCTATAATCTAATTTGGCATCTTTAATAATATTAACTTTCTGTAAAAATCTACCCAAGCTCTTAGCTTTCTCTCTGTCCAATTCTAAATTATCCAATATCTTTGTAAGCTCACTAAGATAAAGTCCGACAGTACCGGCAACATAATAACAATAATCATCTAAATCCTCAAATGTTGATATAACATGATCCTGATAATAAACCATACCATATCCCATTTCTCTTAAATATGAAATAGATATATTTTTTATTTCCTGCTTAAAAGTAAAAAATGATTTAAGAACTACATCTATATTTTCTATTAAAACTTTATCATTTTCATTTATAGTATGCTCTATCACTACATTTTTTAAATTTTCTAAATTATCAGTATTTTCTGATTTTAATATATTTATAAATCCTGTTATTAATGTTTCCTTATCCTGTATTGTATGGCTTGAATCCTCTATAGTATCTATTATTCTAGCAAGCAAATATTGAACTTCAACCTTATTTTTTTTATTCTTATCCAATAGAGGTATAGTCAAAGCAAAACTTCTTGAAACTAAATCTAGTAAATATTTCGTATTAATTTTTGTTGCCATATATTTTTCCTGAATTTTTATTTTGTTTTTTTTAGTAAAGATACACAATGAACTGCTATGCCTTCTCCTCTGCCTATAGAATCCATTTTTTCATTAGTTTTAGCTTTTATCGAAACATTTTCTATATCAGTTTTAAGAATTTTGGATAGATTTTCTCTCATAGTATCTATATATTTTCTTAATTTTGGTTTTTCCAATATAATCGTAATATCAGTATTTGATATTTCATAGTTTTTTTCCTGCATAATTGAAACTGTTTTTTCTAATAGGACTATAGAAGAAATATCTTTATATTGTTCGTCATTATCAGGAAAATGACTTCCTATATCCCCTAATGCCAAAGCCCCTAATATAGAGTCTATCAAAGCATGAATAACTGCATCAGCATCTGAATGACCTTTTAATCCTAATTCATAAGGGATTTCTATTCCGGACAATATCAATTTACGATTATCAGCAAATACATGTGAATCGTATCCATAGCCTATTCTCATTTACTAATATCCTTGATTATAAGTGTTTAAATTATACTAAAATAGATTAATTTGTCAAATTATTTTATATTTTGAAATAAACAATAAAGTATTATTTGTATAATAAAATAGATGATAATTTTATACTAAAAATAAAAAAAACTAAAATTTACATATACTAGTTGAATGCATACAAAAAATTTATATAATACTATACATAGAATAATAAAAATTATATAAAACAAATGGAGAAAAAAATGAAAAAAATAGGTCTCTTACCTAGAATTATTATAGGTATAATTTTAGGTATATTAGTCGGTATGTTTCTTCCCGCACCTATAGTTAGAATATTTGTAACTATAAGTGCAATATTCAGTTTATTTTTAAACTTTATTATACCTTTGATGGTCGTAACATTTATAGGTTATGGTATTGCTAATTTAACAGAAGGAGCCCCTAAATTAATAGGTATTACAGTTATTATATCTTATGCTTCCACATTGATAGCAGGAAGTATAGCATTTTTTGTAGCTTCTAATCTTTTTCCTACACTTTTGGGTTCAGCTACTTTAAGCAATGTAAAATTAGAATCTGGTTTGGAAAGTTATTTCACTATACCTCTTAAACCATTATTTGATGTTACATCAGCTGTAATATTTGCTTTTATATTAGGTATAGGTATCACTTTATTAAGACCTAAAGGACAGGGAGCAGAATTATTTTCTATAGTAAAAGATTCTGAAGAGGTTATACAAACTATATTAAAAAATATCATTATTCCTATACTTCCTCTTCATATTTTAGGTACATTTGCTAATTTGGCTTATGCAGGAAGCATACAGCATATTATAGTAATATTTGCTAAAGTATTTGTTGTTGTTATTATTCTTCATTTGCTTTATATAACCGCTTTATTTGTAATTTCCGGTGCTATAGGAAAGAAATCTCCTATAATGCTTATAAAAAATCAAATACCGCCTTACTTTACAGCTATAGGTACTCAAAGCAGTGCTGCCACTATACCTGTTAGCTTAATAGCAGCTGAGAAAAACGGAGTATCAGAACAAATAAGAAAATTTGTAATACCTCTTTGTGCTACTATACACTTGGCAGGTTCTATGATTACATTAACTTGCTGTTCTACTGCTGTTATATTAATATTAGGACAAAGTCCTACTTATAGTTCAATACTTCCTTTTATACTTATGTTAGGTATAGCTATGGTTGCTGCTCCTGGTGCTCCTGGAGGTGCTGTTATGAGTGCTTTGCCTTTCTTATATATGATTGGAATAACAGGAGAAGAATTACAGGGCTTAATGATAGCATTATATTTAACTCAAGATTCATTTGGTACTGCTGCTAATGTATCTGGTGATAATGCTATAGCAGTATTTGTTGATTGGTTCTATCAAACTAAAATAAAAAAAGATGCAGCTTGATTTTATTTAATTATTTAAATTAGAATGAGAATATAAAAAAGACGGTTTCTTAAAGTTTTAGGAAGCTGTCTTTTTTATTATATGTTTTAATAACATATTCCAGCCTTTTTACTTATAAACTAAATATGAATTTTGATTTTTTTGAAGATAAAACTAGAAATTGAACTACAATTTAAATGGCGTGTATGTAATAAAGATTTTAAAATTCAATTACATTTCCCACCCTTTATATTTTTTATCTTATATCTCATTTTTGTATTACTTTTATAAGATTTAATTAACCGTGCGTTATATAGAATAATAAATATTTATATACTGCCAAATCTTTTTTGAATCTTTGAGTGAACGCACAAAAAACAGATAAATAAAAACTGATAAAATATTCATTAAAAAAGTTCATCAGCTAGATTTAATTATTCAATGCTTATTATTTAATATTCATATCTACAATAACTTTGAAGCGTTTGCAAATCTATAAATAAAATTCTACACATCATAAATATTTGTACAAGTTTTATATTTAATAGCTAGATAGTAACAATATAAAATTATTAATAAATGAAATTGCATGAATTAAGAATAAGCTAATAAATTTTCATTAATTATAAACCTTCAAAACCCTAGTCTTTTTTTTTGCAACTTTGACGAAGTCCCCTGCGACCGAAGGAAGTACTGTTAAGTATGGGGTGCGACAAAAAAAGTTGATAAGATATTCATTAAATAAAAACTTTGTCAAACATTTATACATTTATTTTTATTAATATTCTCCATATCAAATACTAGGAATTGAAGCGTTTTGAATATTAATATTTTTTATCAAAAATAAGCAATTAAAATTTTTTGAATATTAGTATTGTTTCATACTATTTTAGAAAAAATATAATTCATAAATTAAAATTCTAATGCAAATAAAAAAGCATGCATAAATTAATATGCATGCTCTTTAATTCAAATTATATAATCTTTAATCTCTGCTTCTAAACTTAGCTAAAAGTTTTAATATCTCTAAATAAAGCCATACTAAAGTAACAAGAAGTCCGAAAGCAGCATACCACTCAAAATATTTAGGCATATTATACTGCTCTCCTTTCTCCATAAAATCAAAATCCAAAAGAAGATTGAAAGAAGCAATAAGAACTATTACTATACTTATTCCAATACTTAAAGGACTTGAACCATACAAGAAAGGTATTCTAGCACCAAAAAATGACATTATAAAATTAACTAAATATACAAGACCTATACATAAAGTAGATACCATAATCACACTTCTCAATTTTTCTGTTACTCTTATTATTCTAAATCTGTATAAAACTAACATTATAAATAAATCTAAAAATGTAAGAAATACAGCCTGAACAACTATACCATCATAAGCAGCATTAAATACATAGGAAACCGCCCCTATAGCAATACCTTCAAGTATAGCATAAAGTATAGAAAAAACTTTAGATAATTCTTTTTTGAAAGTCATTATCAAAGCTAAAACAAAAGCACCTATAGATGATCCTAAAGCTGCAGGATAAAGAAATTCAGGATTAGAAGCTAAAACAAAGAATACACTTACCATAGCTGAAAGCATTAATATCAATGTAAGTATTATTGATTTGTTAATTGCCCCATTAAGTGTCATCGCATTTTCATTTTCATAACTTGATGCATAATTAAATGCCTTATCTGATAAAACAGGATTTGCCATAATTAAAAACCTCCAAAATTATTTTTACTTAATTATTTATTATACAATAAGTTTAATAAAATACTAGTATAAAGTATAACTAATTATTTTGAATAAAGTAATATTTTTTATATTTTTATGATAAAAGTATAAATATAATTCTTATAAGAAAAATTAAATTTATTCATCTTCCTCATATTTTACTATTTTCTTTATAAGAATTGCAGCAATTAAAGTTAAAACAAGTAATATAAGTTTATTAAAAATTACTGATATTAGCTGAATGATTATAAATGCTATTAAAAAAGATACAGCATATTTTGAAAAAGTATTTGGAAGATAAGAAGCATTTTCTAATTTAAGATTATAAATAACTAAAGTAAGGGGTATAATAATTATAATACTAAATATAGAACCAGAAATAACCATAATCTTTTTCTTTTCTTTCTCCATTATTCACAAACCTCCAAAATGATTTTTATTATATAATAAATAAAAATAGCTATATAATGTATATATAAACTGATTATTTTGAATAAAGTAATATTTTCAATATATCATAAATATAATCTGTATAAATTAGTATGCATTTATAATAAAATAGTTTTATACTAATCTTTCATTCTCTTTTTAATTATTCTAATTATAATAAAACATACCAATATAGCAACGATAAAAGGAATAGCAAAAATAAAAGAAATACTAGGAGGAGCAGAAGCCCCATCAAATTTAACTGCATAGAACATATAACCATAATTAAAAGCAACTACAGTAACCATCATATAAGAAAATAGATAAGCTATAATTTTAATAATTTTTATAATTCTTTCTTTGTTATTCATAGATTATCCATAATAAATATATAAATAAAAAAATCCCAACAGAAAAAATCTATTGGGATAAAATATATAATATATACCCGGCAACGTTCTACTCTCCCGTAAAGCTACCCTTACAGTACCATTGACGATGAAAGGCTTAACTGCCGTGTTCGGAATGGGAACGGGTGTATCACTTTCTCTATGGTCACCGAAATAATATTAGCAAATTAAAAGAACAAAGTTTTAAGTATCTTTGTCAGATATATAAGAGCGTAGATGTCTCATTCTACTTTATCTATTATGATCTCTTTTTATAAGAAGAAAACGATAATATGGTCAAGTCATTGGTCTGATTAGTGCTGCTCAGCTGAACAGGTATTTCTTCCCTGCTTACACTTGCAGTCTATCAACGTCGTAGTCTCCAACGAAACTCATAGGGAAAATTAATCTTGAAGGAGGCTTCCCACTTAGATGCTTTCAGCGGTTATCCCGTCCGCACATAGCTACTCTGCGATGCTCTTGGCAGAACAACAGATACACCAGCGGTGCGTTCATTCCGGTCCTCTCGTACTAAGAATGACTCTTCTCAACTTTCCAACGCCCACAACGGATAGGGACCAAACTGTCTCACGACGTTCTGAACCCAGCTCGCGTACCGCTTTAATTGGCGAACAGCCAAACCCTTGGGACCTGCTCCAGCCCCAGGATGCGATGAGCCGACATCGAGGTGCCAAACCTCCCCGTCGATATGAACTCTTGGGGGAGATAAGCCTGTTATCCCCGGAGTACCTTTTGTCCGTTTAGCGATGGCCCTTCCACTCGGGACCACCGGATCACTAAGACCTACTTTCGTACCTGCTCGAGATGTCTCTCTCGCAGTCAAGCCACCTTATGCCTTTATACTCTACTACCGATTTCTATTCGGTTTGAGGTGACCTTTGCACGCCTCCGTTACTCTTTAGGAGGCGACCGCCCCAGTCAAACTACCCGCCTGACAATGTCCGACTGCCGGATAACGGCTAATCGTTAGAATCCCATTTTGCGAAGGATGGTATTTCAACGATGGCTCCATGAAAGCTGGCGCTCCCACTTCAAAGCCTCCCATCTATCCTACACATCACAAAACAAAACTCAATGTCAAGTTATAGTAAAGGTTCACGGGGTCTTTCCGTCCTGTTGCGGGTAATCAGCATCTTCACTGATAATTCAATTTCACCGAGTTCTTCCCCGAGACAGTGCCCGGATCGTTACACCATTCGTGCAGGTCGGAACTTACCCGACAAGGAATTTCGCTACCTTAGGACCGTCATAGTTACGGCCGCCGTTTACTGGGGCTTCAATTCGAAGCTTCGCTTACGCTAACCTCTCCTTTTAACCTTCCAGCACTGGGCAGGTGTCAATCCCTATACATCCATTTACATGTTTGCAGAGATCTGTGTTTTTGTTAAACAGTCGGCCAGGCCTTTTCACTGCGACTCTCCTCTCAATATTGCTACCAAGATTCAAGCGTCTCTTTTTCCGAAGTTACAAGACTAATTTGCAGAGTTCCTTAGGGAAGATTATCTCGAGCGCCTTAGAATACTCATCTCACCCACCTGTGTCGGTTTGCGGTACGATTATGACATGCCTAACCTTAGAAATTATTTCTCGACAGCCTAGCTCACGCAACTTCCTGAACCCGAAAGCCCAGTCACTATCCAGCCTCAACCTTAAAGCAACAAGCATTTTACTCATCACAAGTCTAAACTGTTTGACGTTATCTACCAATCTAACGCGTACGCAAACAATCTGTGTCATTCCATCGAAACATATCATAGTACAGGAATATTTACCTGTTTCCCATCGACTACGCTTTTCAGCCTCATCTTAGGGGTCGACTAACCCTAGGCAGATTAGCTTTACCTAGGAAACCTTGGGTTTGCGGCGAACGGGTTTCTCACCCGTTTTCTCGTTACTCATGCCTGCATCCTCACTTCTTATACCTCCAGTCCACCTCACGGTAAACCTTCGACGGCTTAAAGAACGCTCTCCTACCAATTATAGATTAACTCTATAATTCCCTAGCTTCGGTACTATGTTTGAGCCCCGTTACATTTTCGGCGCAAGAACACTCGACCAGTGAGCTGTTACGCACTCTTTAAAGGAATGGCTGCTTCTAAGCCAACCTCCTGGCTGTTTAAGTATTCTCACATCCTTTCCCACTTAACATAGATTTTGGGACCTTAGCTGAGGATCTGGGCTGTTTCCCTTTTGACAATGACGCTTATCCGCCGCTGTCTAACTGCCATGTTCTTAACTTACGGTATTCGGAGTTTAGTTGGGTTTGGTACTCGGTTAGGAGCCCTAGTCCATTTAGTGCTCTACCCCCGCAAGTAAACACATAACGCTGCCCCTAAAGACATTTCGGAGAGAACCAGCTATCTCCAAGTTTGATTAGCCTTTCACTCCTACCCACAAGTCATCCAAAGCCTTTTCACGGCCACTGGTTCGCACCTCCATTCGATGTTACTCGAGTTTCGCACTGCTCATAGGTAGATCACTTGGCTTCGGGTCGTATAGCATGCAACTAATTTCGCCCTATTAAGGCTCGCTTTCACTACGACTACAAGGCTATTACCTCTTAATCTTGCTACATACTATAAGTCGCAGGCTCATTCTACAAAAGGCACGCCATCAGGCCTTCTACTATTGCTAGCAGGGTTCCCTCTGACTACTTGTAAGCTTAAGGTTTCAGGTTCTATTTAATAACCCTCAACGGGAGACTTTTCACCTTTCCCTCACGGTACTCTACACTATTGGTCACTGGTTAGTATTTTGCCTTGGATAGTGGTCTACCCAGATTCAAACAGGGTTTCACGTGCCCCGCCCTACTCAGGAACGATAAAACCTTGTCTATATGATTTCATGTACGGGACTATCACCCACTATGGTCTGCTTTTCCAAAACAATTCCATTATCATATAAAGCAAAGTCGATGCATGTAAGTACATCACTTACCGCCCTACAACACCATAACAACAACGTCTTACAACTTGACATTATTAAGGTTTAGGCTCTTCCCCTTTCGCTCGCCACTACTTAGGGAATCTCAATTTTGATTACTTTTCCTCCAGGTACTTAGATGTTTCAGTTCCCTGGGTGTCGCTTCATAAACCTATGGATTCAGTTTATGATATAGAAGGTTTACTTCTATAGGTTTTCCCATTCGGTGATCTACGGATCATAGAATATTTGCTTCTCCCCGTAGCTTATCGCAGCTTGTCACGACCTTCATCGCCTTCCAGTGCCTAGGCATCCACCTTAAGCCCTTACTTACTTGACCATATTATCCTTTTCTTCTTTATTATTAATACAAAAGTAAAGCTAATATATCAAATTGAATGAGACTTTTAGCTAATTAAAGCTGTTTCTTATCTAATTCTTTAGTAACGCTCCGCTTAATTTTTTCTACTCTAAGACACACAATCTAATTGTGTTTTCTTTATCTAGTGAAGATTTTTATAATTGCTGATTTCCGTTTATGTTGGAAAAAACTTTCTAAAAATCTACGCTCTCATATATCTGTCAAAGAACTTTAAGTTTTTTTTGTTTCTCAGTTGGTGTTTCGTTTCTTTCGTTTTGTTTTTTGTTTCTCATCAACTGTTTTATTATTATAGCATACGATTAAAAAAACGCAATAGCTTGAAAAGCCTATTTCACCCTAAAATCGATATATAAACAAAAATAAATACAAAATATAATACATTTTATACAAAAATTAAGCCTGTAGAAAATTAAAAGTTATAAAAACGATTTTTGACGCCCAAATTTTTAGCTAATTTTATAAATTTCTTTGAAATTCCAAATTAAATTTGGAATTTATCTATTAAAAAATAAAAAACTAGCATATTTTAAAAAAATAATATATAATTTTTTCAATAAGTATAATAAACATTTGAAAAGAGAGTTATTATTATGAGTGTAAACATTGAAGAAAATGGAAATTTAAAATTAAATACTGGAAGTATTGTTTTTTATGAAGGAGAAAATGTAAAAAACATATCAATAGTAACAAGAGGAGAAATAGATGTTTATATTTCTTCAAAAGAGATTTTAGGTATAGAAGATGAAAATGAAGTTATGAGATACAGCTGCAGATTATTTTCAATACCTAAAAATATTATGCTTGGTATAGGAAGCTACAAATCAAATTCCAAATATATGTTTTCTTTTAAAGCAAAAAATGATACAGAAATATATGCCGTAAAAACACCAAATCAAGAATATGTGAAAAGTTTTTTTAAAGTTAATAAACCATATCTTACAAGTATGTATCATTCTATAGCATACCTGATACTAAAATCCTATGAAGAATATATTAAAATAAAAAAAATAAATTCTGATATAAAAATGATATCATCAAATCTTGCTGTTATATATTTTAATTTGCAGCAAAATAAATCAAAAAACATTAAATCAGAAATCTTTAAAAGTTATAAAGAAATTTATGATGATTCTATAAACTCTGGTTTTAATTTTCCTGTTTCTTTTGATATAGATTTCATAAGAGCAGATCATTCTGAAATATATATGCATAATAAAAATCAGTTAATAGAAAATACAGAAAAATTAGAATTTGAAATTGATTATGTAAGAAGATTTTTAACTATGCCTAAAGAAATTAAAAATCAGTTTTTTTCTTATGATGAAAATATGAGTTTAGATGCTTCTCATATGCTCTATGAAAATTTAAAAACAATATCATCCCTATTGAAAACGGAAATAGTTGAAGCTATAGAAAACATACTTTTTTTATCTTCTAATGAAGAAGAGTCTTTATTTGGAGAGTATACTAAAACCGCTCTTGATTTAGATAAACAGGGAAAAGATAATGAAGTATGGGTTAAATATATAATATTTATGTCCAATATTATAAAAGATATTTATAATAAAATTAAAACTGAATATGATTATGACCTTAATATAGATATTGATGAGATAGATTCCATAATAAGAAGAATATCAGCAAATTCTATAATACAGCCTGGTGAAAATGCATCTATGGGTAATGAAATTGATAGTATTAAAGTTACTCTTGGATTTGAAGAATTACCGGCAGAAGTAAAAAATCCTACTAAGAAATTAATAGAAATGTCTGGAATTGATGATACTAAAGCTAAAAATTTTATGAAATCTTTGCAGGCATTTAGAAAATTAAGAGATAAATTCAGTACAGATGATGATGTAAGAAAAATAAGAAGAGGCGTTTCAAGCGTATTCTTCGAAATATACAAAGAAATTGCTAAAAGAGCAATAATAAACGGAGAAAACAGCAAACTTGTAAAAATGTTTTTAAACTTCGGATATATGGATGATCAGCTGCTTACTCCTAATCAAATAATGGATCTTTATGAAATAAAAGATAAAAGTAAAACTAAAAGAATAAATGTATTTTATATAGACGAATGGCTTCAAAAAATTTATGATAAAGAAGAGCCGCCTTCTGTTAATGGATTCGGTCAGGATTATAGAGAGGCTTTAAGAGAATTAAAAAAACGAGGTACTATAAATGATAAGGAATTAGAAGATCATTGGGAAAGTTCTTCTAAAAGACTTGAATATGAAGTTGATAATATGATCGAAACTACTCATAGATTATGTTACGGACAAGTGAGCGTGTACTTCCCTATACTGCACAAAGATATGATAACTAAAGATTTTGAAAGAGCATTAATCAGAAGAGATGTTATGGAAAAGTCTATAAAAGATATAACAGATATAGATTTTTCAGCATTCTATAGGGAGGTATTGTATAAAAATAAAGAATTAAATATAGAAAAAGAATTAGTTATGCAGGAAGTGCTTCCTAATATAATACTTATGCCTACATTTGGTTCTAGGGCTATAATGTGGGAAGAACTTTCAAGCAGACAAAAAAATAGCACAGGAAGATTTTTATTTCCAATATTCACTTCTGAAGATATAGATTCTTTATTAATACCTACTATTGGAGCTTTCAGATGGGAATTATGTAAAACTATGCTTGGTCCGGCTTGGAATGATATTACTCAAATGTCTATTACTTCTGAGTACAGTGATTATGTTCAGTTCTACAAGAAAAACAGAGGTCTTTCAGATGAAGCTAAAGAAAAATTAAAAGTACAAATTAAAAAATGCAGAAACAATCTTAGAGAAGTATTCGTAACTGATTATAATTTATGGATAAAATATGAGAGCAAAGGTATTATGAGACTTAACAGAGTTGCAAGAGGTATATTATACAGACAGGTTCCTTTTGCTAAAAGCATAAGGGCAGAACTTGAAAAACAGCCTATGTATACAGAAATAGCTAACAGATTTAAAAACATAAGAAATAAAAAAGCTACTGAATTGGAAAATAGATACTTCAAATTCACAAAATCAGGAAATCCTCTTCCAGATGAATTGCAGCATAACATAGATTTCTACAAAATTATGTAAAAGTCATATTATAAAAAATTGTAACCCCTGAAATTCTTAATGAAATTTCAGGGGTTTTATTTTTTAATAAAAAATTATATTAAAATAAATAATAATAATTATTATAAAATAATACAAAATTTTCATCTTTTATAAATCATAATTATAATTATAATATTAAGATATAACTTCACATTCTCATTGAAATTATATGTAAAATATATTTAGTATTATTTGCAAAATTATAATAAATATATATAATAATGCACAGTTAATTAAACTAATAATATTTATCAAAAAATATCATTTCAAGCAAATGAGTTTTTTTTCGATATTTGTAAAAGCATAATATTATATTTTACAACTATACTTGCAATAAAATTCATATATTGTTAAAATACTTTCAAGCAATTAGTATTGAAAGAGTATTATTATATGAGACTTGACTATATAAGACCATTTACCGATGCGTCGAATGAAATATTGCAAAATTATATTAAAGATGGAATAAAAATCGGAGATATAACTTTAAAAGGTGATTTTGTAAATGCTTCCGGTATTATAGCTATAGTAGCATTGTCAAAAGATATAGTAGGTCATTTTATAATAGATATGGAAATAGAAACGGCCAAAAAAATGGTTGCTATAATGAATGACAGAGAAATAAAAGATATTGATAAGCTATCATTATCTACTATACAGGAACTTGTCAATTTAATAGCTGGGCTTTCTGTAACCAAATTAGAAACAGACGGATATGATGTAGATATATCTCCGCCTGTCATTATGAAAAGCAAAAATTTAGAAGTTTCGATAAGCGATTCGGAATTTCTGCATATAAAATTAGATACCTCTATTGGCGATTTTAATATATTAGTTGCCGTAGAATCAGAAAAGGAGTAAAGAAATATGTCTGACATTAATACAAAAGAAGCTGATGGTATAAATGAATTTGGTAAACCATTCAAAGTTTTAATCGTAGATGACTCTGCATTTGTCGTTAAACAATTACAGCAAATCTTTGTATCTGAACAATACAATGTAGTGGGTACCGCAGAAAATGGAGAAGAAGGCGTACTTATGTATAAAGAATACAAGCCAGACTTAGTAACTATGGATATTACAATGCCTAAAATGGACGGTATTACTGCATTGACTAAAATAATAGAATACGATAAAAATGCTAAAGTTGTTATGGTTAGTGCTTTAGGTAAAGAAGATATGGTAAAAAAAGCACTTTTAGCAGGTGCTAAAAACTATATAACTAAACCTTTGGACAGAAAAAAAGTTCTTGAGCGTATAAAAATGGTTCTTGCAAAAAAACAATAATAATTTATTACCTATTTACTTGGAATAACTTGTTTTGAATGAGATAAAATTAACCGAAACACAATTCAATCTGTTTAAAGATTTTGTATATAGAGAAAGCGGTATATGTTTTAATGTTATTAATAAAATCATTTTAGAATCAAGAATAGCTTCTTCTATGAAAGAAAAAAATTTGGAAGTAGTAGAAGACTATTATAAACTTATTTCATCTGATAAAGAGGAATTAAAAAAATTTTTAGATAACATTACTACAAATCTTACTAAATTTTTTAGGAATGAGCCGAATTTTAAACTGCTGAAAAATTATGTTCTGCCTAAAATAATAAAATATAAAAAAATAGGCGAACAAATAAGAATTTGGAGTGCAGGCTGCTCTACAGGAGAAGAACCATACTCCATAGCAATAACTTGTTTGGAAACTCCGGGTATAAGAGCAGAGGATATAAAAATATTTGCAAGTGATCTTTCACTTAATTCTTTGGTAGCCGCTAAAGAAGGAAGATATGATGAACATAAGGTTGAAAATGTTCCAAAAGAGTATTTAAATAAATATTTTGATAAACTATCCTCAGGAGAATACTCTATCAAAAATGATATAAAAAAATTAATAACTTTTGATTATCATAATTTGAGGCATAGAGGAAGCCAAGCAAATATGGATGTTATTTTTTGCAGGAATGTTCTTATATATTTTGATAATGAATCTGTTAAACTTACAGTTAATAGATTTTATGATATACTAAATGAACATGGTTTTTTATTTATAGGACATAGTGAATCATTATTTGGGTTAGATACAAAATTTAAATTTAACAATATAGATAATTCCATAGTATATACTAAAAATTAGGAGTTTTATTAATGTTTTCAAGAAGAAATGATAATACAGAATCTAATTCTATTATAGGCGAAGGTTCATACTTCAAAGGAGAATTTACATTAAACGGAACTTTGAGAGTTGACGGATGCTATGAAGGAGAAAAATTAGAAGTTGATAATGTTTTTGTAGGAGCTACAGGAAAAGTAAAGTCAAATATAAAAACTGTTTCAGCTGTTATAGAGGGAATAATTATTGGAAATATAGAGGCAAAAAACAGAGTAATGCTTATGCCTACAAGCAGAGTGCTTGGAGAAATAAGAACTCCTGAACTTATAATACAAAATGGAGTTATATTAGAAGGATTATGTATAGTATCTCAGGATCCGCTTACTAATCCTAAAGAAACCATTTTAGAATTATATAATAATGGTAACATAGCTGATAATCAAAATTAATTTATGGATTACATTAAATAATAATGCCTTACCTATATAATGTTGAAAAAAAGATTAGCATACATATTGTGGCAGCAACCTTAATTACTGCTGCAGCTGTAATAGCAGTTGCTTATTTATTTACTTCAAACTATATAGAAAAAAAAAGATTGAAATCTATATATGACTATATGGAATCAGAAGATTATAATAATGCTTCATTTTTGTTTAATGATCTCTACAGTAAAAAACCTTTAAATAAAAATATACTTATAACAGGAATAGATTTATATTATGATATTCTTATAAGATCTGATAAAAAAGAAATTATTGTAAGTGCAAGTGAAAATATAATACGATATGCTAATCAATTATTATTATCTTTCAAATTCATAAAAAACAAGAATATCATACATCAAAGATTGGCATACAGTTATCAAAGATTAGGATATGCTTATTATATTGATTCATACAATTCATATATAGAAGCAATAAATGAAGGAGATAATAGAGTATCAACCGCTATAGAATTATCTAAAATTTGTTATGAGATAGGTTTATTTAAAGATGCTGTAAAATATTTAGAAGATGCTATTGACAGAGAGCTAAAAGAAAATAGTGATAAATTTATAAATATGGAATTATATTATGAACTTGCCAATGCTTATGAGGGGGATAAAGATTATACAAAAGCTATACAAATATTATCGTCTATGGACGGCAAATTCAATAATAATACTATGCTTGAATCCAGCGCATATTTTAAATTAGGGAATTTATATTACAGACAAGGATTATATAAAGAAAGCGAATTTTTTTATAAAAAGGCATTAGAGATAGATGAAAAAAATCCTGATTTATATTATAGTATAGGAACATTATATTTAGAAACTAAGAGAAGAAATGAAGCTGTAAAAATGTTTAGGGAAGCTCTAAAAATAGATAATTCGTATAAGCCCGCTAGGGATACTTTAAGGAGATTGTAATAAATGTTTAACTGGTTATATAATATGTTCTCAAGTGATATGGGAATAGATTTAGGTACTGCCAACACTTTAGTATATGTAAAGGGTGAAGGTATTGTTTTGGCTGAGCCTTCAGTTGTGGCTATAGAAAAAAGTACAGGAAATGTAATAGCGGTTGGAAATGAAGCTAAGCAAATGTTAGGAAAAGTGCCTAATTCCATAGCGGCAATAAGACCTATGAGAGACGGAGTTATTGCTGACTTTGAAACTGTTGAAAAGATGATAAGATACTTTATTAATAAAGTGCATAATAAAAGGACTTTGGTAAAACCGAGAATAGCCATTGGTATACCTACAGGAATTACTGAAGTAGAAAGAAGAGCTGTTAGAGAAAGCTGCGAACAGGCAGGAGCTAGAACTATATTCTTAATAGAACAGGCAAGAGCTGCTGCTATAGGAGCGGATATGCCTATAAATGAGCCTCATGGAAATATGATTATAGAGATAGGCGGAGGTACTACTGAAGTTGCTGTACTTTCACTTGGAAGTATGGTAAGAAGTGCTTCTATAAGGGTCGGAGGCGATGAACTTGATGATGCTATTATCAAATACATGCAAAGAACTCATAACCTATATATAGGTGAAAAAACTGCTGAAGAAATTAAAATTAATATAGGGCATGCTTATAAAGGAGATATATCAAAAACTATGGATATAAGAGGAAGAGATTCTGTATCAGGACTTCCTAAAACTCTCACTATAAACAGTGCCGAAATTAAAGATGCTATAGCCGATATATTAATAGAAATTTTAGAAGCTGTAAAATCTGTACTTAATCAGACACCGCCTGAGATTTCTGCTGATATCGTAGAGAGAGGTATTGTTATGAGCGGAGGTACTTCCCTACTCCCAGGATTCACTGATTTAATATCTATGGAAACAGGGGTGCCTGTAATTCTTGCTGAAAGTCCTCTTACATGCGTTGCTATAGGATGCGGAAAGTTTATAGAAGAAACTAAAAATTTAAAGAATTATAGACGATACTCTTAATCGGAAAAATTATAAAACTTTAATTAATATAGCCGATATTCATAGACGTGAAACTTTTTATAAAACATAAACTACTTACACTTTATATTCTGCTCAATCTTGTAGCAGGAATGTTTATGGTCTTAAATAGGAGCAATTTTGTATTTAATCTGCAGTCTATTTATGCACTTGGAGTATACCCTATTCAAAGTGCCACTAAAAGCGTATCAAGAGCTTTTGTATATCTTTATACCAGCATAACAGATATATTCACTCTTCAAAGTCAAGTGCAGATATTAAGAGATAGAATAGCCGAATTAAGCGGTGCTGCTTTGGAATATGAACAGTTAAGTGCTGAAAATGACAGACTTAGAGCATTATTAAATGAAGCTCCTACTGATGAATACCCATTGGAATATGCTGAAATAGTTTCTAAAGACCCTCAGAATTTCTACACTACTATTGTTATAAATAAAGGCAGTGCACATGGAATAGTTGTAGGAATGCCTGTTATATCATATCAAAACGGATATAAAGGATTGGTTGGAAAGGTTGTTGAGGTAAGAAGATATAACAGCAGAATATTATCTTTGGTTGATCAAAGATCTCAAATATCTGTAATGCTTGAAAGCTCAAGAACTACAGGAATAATGGTAGGACAAAGTCCTAAATCTACTCAGACACATTTGCAGTACATAGATTTGCAAATGGATGTTGAAGAGGGTGAAAGAGTTGTTACAAGCGGTATGGGAGGAGTATTTCCTAAAGGTATATTAGTAGGCACTATATTCAAAGTTGAAAAGAAAAATTACGGACTTTTCCATGATCTATATGTTGAACCTACTGTTAATTTCTCTACTTTAGAAAATGTTTATGTTATAAAAAAAGTTCCAAACCAAGAAATAATTATGCTTGCTAATGAAGAAGATAATGCAGAAAACGGAGATGCTCAATGAAAAGAATAGTAACAGTAATCATTACAACTCTGATTTTGCTTCTTATACAGTCATCTCCGGCTTATGATTTAATAAGAGTGGCATTAGGTGCCAAACCTGATTTACTTTTAATTTTTTTAGTATTCATAGCATTTAGATATGGTTCATTTGATGGTATAATATATGGTTTTATAATAGGGCTTTTGCAGGATATTGTTTCAAGCGGTACTTTCGGATCTTATGCTATAATATTTCTCAATATTGGTTTCTTCGTAGGCTTCTTCAATACAAGAATATTCATAAAACAAATTGCTGCAGGAATATTTGTAACTTTAATTGGATATTTAATAAAAATTATAGCATTATTTTTGGTAACTTCTATATATTCGGATCTTTCAAATGTTGCTGTATTAATAAGATCTGAATTACTTGTAGGTCTTCCTCTTACAGTAATATTATCTTCACCTGCATTTATCTTATTTGAAAAAGTAGCTCCTATAATATACGATAAACAAGGTATACATGTTGATGACAGCACTAAGGAATATACAGAATAATATATGGCAAACTCTGAAATTGAAATAAAAGCATATATAAAAGATTTCGACTCCGTTTTAAATTTTTTAAGAAATAATGCTAAATTCAAAAAAAAGTATTTTAAAAAAGACATTTACTATGCAAAAGAAAATGATATAAAAGAAAAAAATATAAAAACCAGCGATTGTATAAGACTTAGAATAGAACATGGGGGATATACTTTCTGTACAAAAGAAAGAAACTTAATTGAAGGTGTAGAAGTTAATGAAGAAATAGAAATTAAAGTCAGCAGGAAAAAAGCAAGATTTATTATTAACTTCTTATCAAAACTTCAGAAATATAAAGAGTATGTAAAAAAAGAAAAAAAAGGTTATGCCTTTATATATAAAAATGCTTTAGTAGAAATTTCAAAAATAAAAAATTTAGACAACTTTATAGAAATAGAGTTTTTAAACTCAAATGAAACAATAGAAAATCAAATAATTCAATTAAAATCCATATTAAATGAAATAGGTATAGATAAAAACTGTATAGAAACAGAACCATATATAAATCTGCTTGCTGAAAAAAATTAATTTTATAATTTGTAATTTATTGAAAAAATGAAGTTTTCATATATAATATTTGCTTATTTATAAAAAATTGGAAATCATTATGAAAAAACTATTATATATTATCATATTCATTTTATTTACTTTGCCTATTTATTCTCAAAATACGGAAAATGAAAATTCTTTAGAAAACAAAATGAATGAATACAGAGAAAATACAAAAATAAAATGGAGATATAATCCATTTAGAAACTTTGAAACAGACAGATATTTATATGGCTGGCTTGATCCTAATGTTTATAACAGTAAATTTTGGTTCGGGGATATTTTAAATATAAAAGAGATGTATAATAAAGGTAATTATGATTTTGATTCTGTATTGATATTTCATCAGCCTACATTGGCCACAGAAGCATCTCCAATAGCATTTGAATATAATAATGATCATAGATTCAGAATAGGCGTAGGTTATTTGACTCAATTTTTCTTATCAGCTTACCCTAAAGGATATGACAGATATTATGGAATAAGTTTGATGTATGGTACTCATATGCAAGTAGAAGCGTATTTTGATTATATTTATAAAAATAAATTAAGATTCAGATTCACGCCTCTAAGACATACTTGTTCTCATATAAGCGGAGATATATTAGGAGACAGCGAATTATACAATAAAGATGAAGAAGAATTTAGAGATGTTGGTTTTGAACAGATGCATTTTTCTTTGCACTATAATTGGGGTTGGTTTACTTTTTACGGCGGAACTGCATTCGCTATAACAGGATTCAAAAAATCAAACTTTGTCAATTTGTTTAATATGTATTTCGGAACAGATTTTAGATTTCCTATATGGGGAGAAATAAGTTTGATAACAGGGATATATTTAGCTGGAAATTATGATGAGATTAACACAATAAATAGAAAAAAAAGAGGTGAAGGATATCCTGTTATTGACAGCTATCAAAAACTATATCCTCATATAGCTGTAGGAGTTGGTTTTGAAATTTATAGAATAGTTTTTGCATTTAAATATGAATATTTGAGATCAAGACAATTATATGCTTACAAAAAAATGGAAAATAAAATCGGAATGGAAGTAAGTATATTTTTATAATAATTAATTATTAGTAAGATTTTTTATATTGTAATATTTGATAAAAAAAGTAAAATAATATTATGAAAAGAATTCTCACACTATTGTTATTTTTTATAATTATTTCAAAAATATCATACTCTTATGAATTAAGATTATATTTTTCAAGAAGCTATATATATGATGATATGCTTTATGTTGATGTAAGGACTCATTATGAAAATGAAATCTATCAGAATATCAAAAAATATATAGATAATGGAATAATATTGTTTATCAACTATAGGATTGATTTAATAAAAAAGAATTTGTTTGTTAATGATAATGTAAGAGAAATATATATATACAGAAAATTATATTATGACTTTTTCACTAAAGAATATGTGGTTTTAAACTCCGAAACTATGAGGGAAACTAGAAATTCTGATTTAGAAATATTAATTAAAAATATTTATCAGATAAATAGAATAGAAGTAATTAATGTAAATAAACTAAATAAAAACAATAAATACATATTCAAAACTAGATTATCCATGCAGTTTCAAAATGCATACCCTTATTTATCAGCATTTTTTAATATAATAACGCCTATACAATATAGAATAAAATGGTTAAAATCTGATGAATTCAGTATTAAAGAATTATATTATAATAACATGTAACTATTATTTATAATGAAAAATCCGATTTATATTATAATTAATAAAAATTATTATATAGAAAATAATAGAAATTTTTTTAATATTACAGGTGATTATATGCGTTTTTATATTAGTATTTTAATTATCTCATTACTATTTAATGTGCCAGCCTTCAATCAGGAAAATAGCAGACTTGAAATAATAAAATGGGCTAATTTTTATATGAATAAAAAATATAAATACAATCAAAGCGATACTATTACTAATCCTTTTACAAAGGAAAAGAAAAAAGTTAATTTTGACTGTTCCGGATTTGTGGCGGCTGTATATTGGACTGCTATTGAAAATCCATCTATTAAACTTCAAGGCTCAACAGAAAATATATATTTTATTTTATCTAAAAAAAATAAAATATATAAAGATGTTATGCCTAATAAAGGAGATATAATATTTTTTGATGGAACTACAAATCCAAATAAAAAGCTGACACATTCAGGAATTATTATAAATGTAGATGAAGATGAAACTATAACATACATTCATTCATCTACAAGTAAAGGTCCTATTTTAGGCTATATGAATTTAAAATATCCTAATTTATCAAGAAAAGACGGAAAACAAATAAATAGCTATCTTAGAAGAGGAGATGCTCCTTATTCACTAGCTTCTCATTGTTTTAACAGTTATGGCACTGTATTAGAAAAACCAAATTAATATAAATAATAATATTGTAAATTGCCTTGACTTTTTATTAATATTTTATAAAATAACTTACTATATATAAGAGTGTATTATGCGTTTTTATATTATTATACTATCATTATTTATGATGTTGTTTAATTCAGTATCATTTACTCAAACTTACGGATATGATAAAGAATATCAAAAACAGTTGGAAGAAAAAGGAGTTGAAATAAATGATACTCAAAAGCAAAAAGTTAGAAATGATATAAATAAATGGGCTAACTTTTATTTGAATAAACATTACAAATATAATGAAAAAGCTACATTGACACACCCTACTTCCAAAGAGAAAAAAACATTTCGCTTTGACTGTTCAGGTTATGTAGCAGCGGTTTATTGGACTTCTAACATAGCAGTATTTGAAAAGCAGGCTATTTTAGATTCCGGCGGAGTAAAAACTATATATACTACTTTGTCAAAATACAAAAAAATTTATAAAGATGTTTTGCCGAATGTAGGAGATATAATAATGTTTGACAAAACTACATCTGATGATAAAAAACTTACGCATGCAGGTATAGTAATAGAAGTTGATAAAGAAGATGAAACTGTAACATATATTCATGCTTCTACTAGTAAAGGACTTATAGTTGGATATATGAATTTAAAATACCCTGATTTGGCTAAAAAAGATGGGAAAACAATAAACAGCTATCTTAAGAGAGGCGGAGGAGTTTCTTCTTTAGCATCTCATTGCTTTAATAGCTATGGTACTATCTTGGATATACCTGAATAATAAAATTTGTAAATATTTGATATTTTATTAATATTTATTTATATATAAAAAGTTAAAATAAGTTTGGAGAATACATGAGTAGTAAAAGAAATAATAGAAGACAATCTATGCCTCAATCCGGAGGCGGCGGAAATCAAATTATAATCATACTTCTTCTTACAATGGTAGTTGTAATGGCTATAATGTACTTTCAAAAAACACCGCAGGTAAAAGCTCAGGAATGGGATTATTCTACAGTTGTACAAAAAGTTAAAGAAGGTGTCGTTAAAGAAGTTACTATAGTTGATCAAAACATAAGAAATGGTAAAGCTATAGAAACTGTTAATGGAAAAATAACAGAGATAAACTTTTATTCATTTATACCATTTACAGCAAGCGGTTTTGTTAACTTACTTATAGATAACAATGTAAAAGTAAGAGGAGAGGCAGAAAAACCTAGTTATTTAAGTCTTATACTTGTAAACTTACTGCCTATACTTTTAATAGGATTTTTGCTTTGGTTTTTTATGTTTAGGCAGGTTCAGGGCTCTAATAATAGGGCTATGAGCTTTGGCAAAAGCAGAGCAAGACTTCTTACTAAAGAAGATGTAAAAGTAACTTTTAAAGATGTTGAAGGCTGTAAAGAAGCTAAAGAAGAATTGCAGGAAGTTGTACAATTCTTAAAAGATGCAAGCAAATTCACAAAATTAGGTGCTAAAATACCTAAGGGAGTACTTTTAGTAGGTCCTCCGGGTACAGGTAAAACTTTACTTGCTAAGGCTGTTGCAGGTGAGGCTAATGTTCCATTCTTTAGTATGTCTGGTTCTGAGTTTGTTGAGATGTTTGTAGGTGTTGGAGCTTCAAGAGTAAGAGATTTGTTTGAACAGGGAAAAAGATCTGCTCCTTGTATTATATTTATAGATGAGCTTGATGCTGTTGGAAGAACTAGAGGTGCAGGATACGGCGGCGGTCATGACGAAAGAGAGCAGACTTTAAACCAAATGCTTGTTGAAATGGACGGTTTTAATACTGATACTAGAATAATAATATTTGCTGCTACTAACAGACCTGATGTACTTGACCCTGCTTTGCTTCGTCCGGGAAGATTTGACAGACAAGTTGTAGTTGATTTGCCTGATGTAAAAGGAAGAGAAGGAATATTTAAAGTGCATGTTGCCAAAATACAGCATGATCCTTCTATAGACTTGTATCATTTAGCTAGAGCTACACCGGGTTTTTCCGGAGCTGATATCGCTAATATGGTTAATGAGGCTGCTTTAATTGCTGCTAGAAATGATAAATCAAGAGTAGAACTTTCTGACTTTGAAGAGGCAAGAGATAAAGTTATGATGGGGCCTGAAAGAAGAAGTATTTTGATAAGTGAAAAAGAAAAATTAAATACAGCCTATCATGAGGCAGGACACACTTTAATGGCAGTGCTTCTTCAAAATACTGATGCTTTGCATAAAGTTACTATAGTTCCTAGAGGAAGAAGTTTAGGTGCTACTTGGACATTGCCTCCAGACGGAAGATATACTCTTCAAAGAAAAAAAGCTATTGATGAAATGTCTTTGCTTTTAGGCGGACGCGTTGCTGAAGAGTTCAAATTCGGAGAAGATTCTGTTACTACTGGTGCTTCTAATGATATAGAAAGAGTTACTGAACTTGCTAGAAGAATGGTATGCGAATGGGGTATGAGCAGACTTGGTCCTATATCATTCGGACAAAAAGAACAGCCTATATTTTTGGGTAAAGAAATAGCAAGACATAAAGACTACAGCGAAGAGACTGCTCAGAAAATAGATGAAGAAGTTCATAAGTTTGTAATGAAAGCTTATGAAAGAACTAAAAAATTAATAGCTGAAAATGCTGATAAGTTTGAGGCTTTATCAAGAGAATTATTTGAAAAAGAATCTCTCGATATAGAAGATATAGAGAGAATATGCGAAGTAAAATTGGATAAAGTTAAAGACAAATTAGTTTATGCTGGTAAAGATCCTAAAAGGGGAACTGATGAGCTTGAAGATCCTTCTGCTTATCAGGAGGGAGAAGTAAAAAGCGTTAAAGAAGAAGTATTTAATTCTCCTCTTAAAGTGAAAGCAGAAAATAAAGAAGAAGTAAAATCAATAAAAAAATCTAGTGTGAAAAAAGTACCTTCTTCTAAAAAGAAAAAAACAACAGAAGAATAAAAACAAATATTTCTCAATATAAAAGCCATAGTAATTTTTATACTATGGCTTTTTTAATTGCTTAAAAACTATTAATGATTACAAATAAAAGAATTAATTTTTTTTATTAATCTATTCTGCCCGCCCGCCCACCCCCAAATCTATTCTTTTAATAAACAAAATTAAAAAACTAGAAGTACAGATTTAGTCAGCACTTCTAGTTTGTTTTTAATAAAATGTTTTAATTAATTTTTTAATTTTTTATTATATCATTATAAGATTGAAAACCGTAAGAAGCCTCAGCACTCTTTACAGCATTGTTAATAGCCCTACCCATAACTAAAGCAGCAATAGTTCCAACTGAATCCAGACTAGCATTAATATCACCCACACTCATAGCATAAATACTGTCTCCGTCTACTGTAGTGTGCACTGGTCTTATAGCTCTAGCAAAGCCGTTATGTGCCATAGAGGCTATTTTTCCCATTTGTGACTTTGTGAACTTGGCATTGGTAATTACTGCTCCTATTGTTGTATTTGTAACAATATTGTTATTAGAAGTAAAAGATAGATTATTATTCTGAGTTATTTTTATAAACTCTTCTTCAGAACTCCTAAATCCGTCTTTGTTTTCATTAAGAAGCCCCGCAATCATTTTTCCATTATCATAATCATAAATATCGCCAAAAGCATTAACAGATACTATTGCTCCCACTTTCACATCATCAATTTGAACAGCATAAAAACCAAGTCCAGACTTCATAGCATAATCAGCACCTAGTATTTTACCTACACTAGCACCTGTACCTGCCCCGTAATTACCCATTTTAGGATTATTATTTTGAGCATTAACACAAGCCTCATAAGCCATATTAATATCAGGACGAACTTTGTAATCACCAACACGCAAATCAAATATACAAGACTGACAAACCAAAGGTACCTTTGTAACTCCAACATCAAAACCAATATTTCTCTCTTCCAAATACTTCATAACACCTCCGGAAGCATCTAGTCCGAAAGCACTTCCTCCGCTTAAAAGTACAGCATGTATAACTTCAGCAGAAGCAAAAGGTTTTGTCAGTTCGCTTTCTCTTGAAGCAGGTCCTCCTCCCCTAACATCTAATCCTGTAACTGCCCCTCTTTCGCATATTATAACTGTGCATCCTGTTGCTGCATCTTTATTTTGGGCATTGCCTATTTTAATATTTTCTATATCTGTTATTTTTATCTCTCTCATAATTTTATCCTATTTTATTTGTTATTATATTTATAAAACAAAATAAAAAGAAATGCAAATTTAAAATAAAATAATTTGTATAATTAGGTATTATACATTATAATAACTTAATCTTCTCAATTATGAGAAATTTTAAAAAACTCAATACTTTTTTCTAAAAAATTTGCTTTTTCGACTAAACTTTTTGATATCTCACTTGAGTTTTCAGCCAAAGCAGCATTTTGTGTAGTGGCAGTTTCCATATTATTAACTTCAGTGCTTATCTGATTAGTTCCAGACTGCTGTTCTAAGGTATTTGAAGTGATATCTTCCATCAGCTTAGAAGTTTCTAATACTTTGCTTTGAAGTTTTGAGAATATATCCTGTGATTGCTTAGCAGTTTGTGTTGCTATATCTATTTTACTTGAGGTACTATCAACCAATGCTGTAATATCCTTTACAGAAGCCTGAGTAGTTTGAGCTAAATTTCTCACTTCAGAAGCAACAACGGCAAATCCCTTACCATGATCTCCAGCACGTGCTGCCTCTACGGAAGCATTGAGTGCTAGTATATTAGTTTGAAATGCAATATCTTCAATAATCTTTGTAATATCTTTTATTTTCTCACTTGACTGATGAACATCTTCTATATTTGAAGCAGTTTGTGATATAATGTTCGCAGCATCTTCAATAAATGTAATAGACTCAGACATCATATCCTTACCATGTATGGAGTTATCAGCTGAAATTTTTATATTAGAAACCATTTCTTCTATGCTTGCAGCTGTTTCTTCCAAGCTAGATGACTGCGAATCAGTTCTAATAGATAATTCATTACTGCTTTCCATCATACTCTGAGCTGCTGTCATTATTTCTATTGAAGCATTACTAACATTAGAAACCACTTCTGCTAATCTGCTGCTCATAATATCAAATACTCTCTCCAATTCTCCAAACTCATCTTTTCCATAATTGTTTTTGGTGTTAACAGTAATGTTACCTTCAGATATACTAGTTGCATAATTCATTAAATTTTTAAGCGGATGAGTAACTTTTTTAATATAAAGAAAAGAAAATATATTTATAAAAATAATAGATAAAATACCTATAATAATAGAGATTATTATGGAATCATTATTAGCCTTATAAATAATTCTATCATCCATAGCCATAATCAAATACCAATGCAAATTTTCAATTCTGCTGTAAACTGCTGTTCTATGATCATCACTTACAGAAGATATGTAATTCATAACTCCTGAAGACATTCCGCCTTTTATTATTGAAATATATGCCTCATTAGCTTCTGTATTAATTTCATTTTTAGTGTCTAATACAACAGTATTATTATCATCAATAGCAAATATTCTAGTTCTTTCCGGCAATTTTAATTCCTGAAGTTTAGAAGCTAAATCCTCCCAGTCTAAAATCATATACACATTTCCTATATACTCGCCATTATATTTAACTCCTGAAATAGCCGCCAAAGACCATTTATTATGAGCACTAGACCTCTTTATTCCATCATCAAAAGATGCTTCATTATTATTATTATTTAATATATTTAAAATATTGGGTCTTACCGTTGTTATATTTTCACCTATTTTTACACCGGTAACATTATCTAAAATTATACCGTTAGTATCTGTAATACCTATATCAAGCACATATTCATTAATAGTTTCAAACTCTGTAAGTGTGCTTCTTATATCGATATCTCTATTCATTAAATAACTTCTCACTATTGGAGAAACGGCATAAGTCTTTATTAAATTTCTATTATCATCAAGCCAAACATCAAGCATGTCTTTATAACCATTTACTGTATTATCAAATCCTGATAATGTTGTATCTTTAACTATTAAATGCGATCTGTATGATAATATTGCTACTATTAAAACTAGAAATAATGTACTTAAAATACTTATAGCTATAGGCATTTTTACTCTAATGGAATGAATTTTTTTCATAATATTTTCCTTAATATGATATTTTATCTTTATAAAAAATAATAATAGAATTTTTACAAAAAAGCAGTAAAAACAATATTCTAATAGAAGTAAATATTTTTGATTATTTTAGATAAACATTATAAATTATAATCATATAAAGTCAAATAAAAATATATTTTTTTTACTTTTATAGCATATAAAGTAAATTTTTTTAATAATTTTTTATAAAGACTAAAAATAATGATTTATATACTTTATATTTCATTATACAAAAATTATTATTTAATTAAAATAGGAATATATTAATTATATCCATCACTTCTTCCTAATGATATACCTAAAACTAATCCAATAGAAAGAGAAGAAAAATTATATTGCTTATATATATTGCTGCCTAAATTGCTATTAACAACATCAGTCTTGTACTGCATACCAAAATTGTACATCATATATCCTCCTAAAGTAACTGCCAAATTAGGAGCTAAATAGAAAAATCCTTCTACTGTAAATTTTATATAAGGCATTATAGGAGCTTTAAATAGGTTTCTCATATCATTAACATTCCAATTATCCAAATTAGGTGCTGCCATAACTCCTCCGTATTTACTAGAAGCAATAACAGCATATAAAGGAGCTATTATTCCTGTACCAAATCCTATAGACATTTTACTGAAATTTAATTTAACAGTTGCCCCAACCAGCATAGAATAAAATCCAAGTACCTCTGTATATTTTCTATTATTTTCTTTATAATCAGACATCAAAGCATTAATACTAAAACCAATATCTCCAAATAAACTCACACCTTTAATAATGCTTGTATAATCATCTTCAAATAATTTAAAATAATTTCCTATTTGTAAAAACAAAGTTCCTTCAAAACCTAAAGTACCATCAACACTGTCATAAATAGTGTTCTTATAATTATCATTTACTTTTATAGAATTAAAAGGAAAAGCAATTCCATAATGACCATTAAAATTTATCTCTAAACTAGCAAATGCACTGTATGTAATAGTGATAATTAAAATGTTTACAAATAAAAAATATTTTAATAGTTTCATAATAAATCCAAAGTATTGATATAAAAAATAACAAAATAAAATGAATATTGTAAATTACTTTAAACCCAATAATAAAATAATAATTAAAACAAAAAAGCTGCCCAACTAATTAAAGTCAGACAGCTTATATATTAATATTAAATAAAGTTATTATTTAATAATTTGATCAGCTATACCTAATAAAGCCTGAATTTTTGGTGAGAAAGCTACTATTGCACCAGCAAATACAACACTTATCAAGCTCATTAATTTGATAAGAATGTTAATTGAAGGTCCGGAAGTATCTTTGAATGGGTCACCAACTGTATCACCTATAACAGCAGCAGCATGGTTAGGGTTAGTAATTTTTTCTCCAGTTTTTGGATCTATGATTTTTTTACCGCCCAAATTACCAGCTTCAATGTATTTTTTAGCATTATCCCAAGCACCGCCTGCATTAGACATCATAACAGCCATAGCAAAACCAGCAGTCAAACCGCCTACTAACATACCTATAACAGCAGGTACTCCGAATAAGAAACCAACTACAACAGGTACTATTATAGCAAGTACAGAAGGAACAATCATCTCTTTTTGAGCTGATTTAGTACAGATTTGAACAGCTTTTTCATAATCAGCTTTTACACCTTTTTCACCAGCAAGTAAGCCTTTAATTTCTCTAAACTGTCTTCTAACTTCTTCTACAACACCTGCAGCAGCACGACCAACAGCTTTCATAGTTAAAGCACAGAAGAAGAATACTAACATAGCACCGATAAATATACCTATTAATACTTTAGGGTTCATCAAGTGAATATTGAAAGCATTCATAAACTCATTCATACCTAAACTATAAACAACTTTATCATATAATTCTTTAGCACTGTTAGCAGTATATTGAACAGTACCTATATCTATAGAAGTAAGGTTTCCTGTATTTATCATTCTTCCCAAAGAAGTTTTAATCTCCTCAATATAAGCAGCAATCAAAGCCATAGCAGTTAAAGCAGCAGAACATATAGCAAAACCTTTACCAGTAGCAGCAGTAGTGTTACCCAAAGAGTCTAAAGCATCAGTTCTTTCTCTAACACTTTCTGGAAGACCAGACATTTCAGCATTACCGCCTGCATTGTCAGCTATAGGACCATAAGCATCAGTAGCTAATGTGATACCTAAAGTAGATAACATACCAACAGAAGCTAAAGCTATACCGTATAAACCTTGAGAGAAAGAAGAAGCTCCTGAACCGAAACCGCCTGCAAAACCAAATGCCAACATTATAGATATAACTACTGTAACAACAGGTATTAAAGTAGATTGCATACCTACAGCAAGTCCTCCTATAATAACAGTAGCAGGACCTGTTTTAGATTGTTCAGCTACCCATTGAGTAGGTCTGTATTCAGCTGCAGTATAGTATTCTGTGAAGAAACCAACAACATTACCAGCTATAAGTCCTACAATGATAGAAACGAATAATCCTAAATTATTTGGAAGAAGTGTTTTTACAAGTAAGAAAGATACTACTATAATAATAGCACTGCTTACATAAACACCAACTCTTAAAGATTTCAATAATTCTCCCATAGTAGCACCTTCTTTAGTTTTAACGAAGAATACACCTATTATAGAAGAAAGAGTACCAATAGCAGCAAGTATCATAGGAAGAGATACAGCATATATTGGGCTTACATCAGGGTTAATATATCCGAAAGCGGCAGAACCTAAACTCATAGCAGCAAGTATAGAACCTGCATAAGATTCGTAAAGGTCAGCACCCATACCAGCAACATCACCTACATTGTCGCCTACATTGTCAGCTATAACTGCAGGGTTTCTAGGGTCATCTTCAGGTATTCCAGCTTCAACTTTACCAACCAAGTCAGCACCAACATCAGCAGCTTTAGTAAATATACCGCCTCCAACACGGGCAAATAACGCTTGGAAAGAAGCACCTACACCAAAGCTAAGCATTGTAGTAGTTACAAAGTGCATTTTAGCAGCAGTGTATTCAGCAGTACCTTTAGCTATGCCTGTAGAAGCTAAATTAAGGAAATCTGTTCCAAAAAGACTATTATCAAGCCATAAATTTAATACTATAAACCATAATGATATATCAAGCAAAGCAAGACCTACTACAGTAAGTCCCATAACTGCACCGGAACGGAAAGCTATTGTTAAACCTTCATTTAAAGATTTACTAGCAGCATTAGCAGTTCTAGCAGATGCATAAGTAGCAGTTTTCATACCCAAGAAACCAGAAAGAGTTGAGAAGAAACCGCCTGTTAAAAAACCTATAGGAATGAAAGGGTTTTGCACTTTTAATGCATAAGAAAGAATAGCAAAAATAATGAAAGCTCCTGCAAAAAAGAAAGCTATAACTTTATACTGCTGTTTAAGATAAGCTATAGCACCGGAACGAACATGCGAAGCTATTTCTTTCATAGTTTCATTACCTTCGTCCTGCTTACGCATCCATTTATAAAAATAGAATGCGAAAGCTAATGTAAGTATTGCCGCTGATATTGTAAAAAAGCGGGCATTTTCAGCTAATATTTCATAATTCATACACATACCCTATTTTTTGAATTTTGTTAGTTTTTGTACAGTTATTGATTATAACGCAAATTCTATAAATTGTCAATTATTTTTTATAGTATTTTTTATACATACCGTACCTATATAAAAAATTTATTTCTATAAAACTATACAACATATACTTATATCATTTATCATTGTAAAAAATTAATAATGCATTATTGAAAAAAAATAAACTATCATTATAATGTCAATGTTAATGTTAAAAAATTATAGAAAATTATTTTAAAGCTAGGAGTTATCATTATGAAAATTCTTTTTATACGACATGGGCAAACTCAATTAAATGCTGAAGGAAGATGGCTGGGATCTACAGATGCTCCATTATGTGAAGATGGGAAAAAAGCTTTAAATGATAGAAAAAAAATAATAGATAGTTATAAACCTGTGCAAAAATTATATTGCAGCCCATTAAAAAGATGCTTAGAAACTGCTGATATATACTTTAATGATATGAAAAAAGAAGTTTTGAATGATTTAAGAGAAAGAAGTTTCGGAGATTTTGAGGGAAAAAATCATGATGAATTAAAAAATAATCCTTATTATAAAGAATTTTTTAGAACTAATTGGAAAAGCAATGTACCCAATGGAGAAACTTCCGAAAATTTCTTTAGCAGAACAGAAAAAGCATATCTATATATTATAGAAGATATGAAGAAAAATAATTTAGATTATACTGCAGTAGTCAGTCATGGAGGAGTTATTATGTCTATATTCAGCAGATTTGATAAGCAGAAATTAGGATTTTATGAATACCTTTTACAGAACGGATGCGGTTATTATACAGAAATAGATGAGAAAAATAATATAAATATTATAGAAAAGTTATAATTTTACGATGATTATTAGTAATAACTTTTATTGGAATAAGCAACATGAGAATATTATTAATACTGCCTATATCTTTTCTTTTAAATATATTTATCAAAAATGTAAAATTTGATCCTTTTGTCTTTATATCAAGACTTCATTTTATATCAGAAGATTTATTTAGAAAAAAAGGAAATCCTGAAAATAAAATATTGACATATACAGTAGGAATATTATCTTCTTTAATACTTATAGCTATATGTTTTTTAATTCCTTTCTTTCTTTTAATGCTTTTATATAAAGTGCATTTCATACTAGGACTGATAGTTGAGCTTGCTCTATGTTATATAACATTAGGAATTAGAAAACCTTTAGAAGTAAGTTCATATATATATCATAGCTTGACTACAAATGATTTAAAAAAGTCAAAATCACTTTTAAAAGAAAATACAGAAGCTGATACCGAAGATATGGAAGAAGAACAAATAGTAAAGACTACAATAGAATATACTATAATAAGCATTTCAGAAGATTATATATATCCATCTATATTTTTGTTATTGGGAGGTGCCCCTCTTTGTATAGCATATAAAGTTATATATGTACTTTCTGAAAGTTCTTCTGAGACAATATATATAGATGAAAATAAAAGTAGTGATATATTCGGTATATTTAATATCAAATTATGCTATATATTAAATATAATACCTTCATTCTTTACATCTTTAGTTTGCATCGTTACATCTATATTCTTTAGATATGAATATAAAAATGCATTTGCTGTTTTAAGAAAAGACGGTAAAAATAATAAAGCAAGATTAGAGTCATCAATTGCAGGTGCTATGAATATAGAGCTTGGAGGAGAATATATAAAAGACGGCGAAATATATGACAGACCACTAGTTGGGGAATACTTAGAAGATTTAAATGCTGAACATATAGAAAAAGCCAATAAACTAATATTAACTTCTGCAATATTTGCTTTAGCAGCATTAATAATAATTAAACTTATTTCTATGTTAATCTCTTCAATAATTTTCTAAACAAGATAATAAATAAGAATATAATTTTAGGCTTTAAATAATATAAATATTGATTATTATTTAAAGCCTAAAATTATTAATTATTCATTTTGATAAACTGCTTTACTTATTAAATTATCATTCTTTAAATTTGTATTATAAAATATCAATAAAAATATAATAGCTAATATTAATTGTGATACAGGCACAGCAAACCATACACCATTAAGTTTTAAAAATAAAGGAAGTATCAATATACATAAAGGACTTACAAGTAAAGGGTCTATATATGTTAAAAGTGTAGAATATCTGCTTTCTCCTGATGAATAAAAATATGCAGTTCCAAGCCTTACTATAGGCTGAAGTATAAATGCAGCCGATATTATAGGAAGACCTAAACTTATTATAGCATTAGTCTCTATAGAAGCACCGAATAATATTCCAAGTTTATTTCTAAAAATCAATACTATTATCATAAGAAAAGCACCAAGTATAATATCAAATAATATTCCTTTTTTAAATACTTTTCTCATAAGGTCATTTCTGCATGCACCTTTAAAATAACTTATCATAGGCTGACAGCCCTCTGCCACTCCCTCAAATAAATGCAAAATAGAACCGTAAATATAATTCATTACAGAGTATGCAGTAGTTCCTAAATATCCGCCGTATTTGATGCATTGAAGATTATTAAATATAACTATAAGAGAAGGAGCCATAACTAAACCAAATGGAGATAATCCTATTTGCAAAGCTCTTTTTGTCATATATAAATTAAAATCTGATAATTTTATTTTTGTTCTGTTTTTCTTTCTTATAAATAGATAATAAACAGCCATCAAAGCAACTAATCCTTGAGCTATTATAGTAGCTAAAGCAGCACCGAACATTTCTAATCTAAAAACCATTAAAAATAAATAATCAAGAATAATATTTGTTATAAGTCCAACTCCCATAAAACTCATAGCATGTATAGTTTTTCCTGAATTTCTTACTATAGGCATAGATCCAAATGATATTATTTGAAAACCTCCTCCTAATATTATAGTAGTGATATATGAATCAGCCTGTTTAAATACTTCATCTCTTGCACCAAGCAAATATATGAGATTGTTTTTTAATAAAAGCAAAACAACTGTTAATATTATACTAGCGAATATTAAAGAAATAAAAGTATTTACTTTAGCCCTATTAAATCCTTCTATATTACCCTCTCCAAGATATGTGGACATTATAACAGAGCCTCCCATACCAAGCATAATAGCTGCTGCCATAAGCAAAGTACCTATAGGATAAACTAAATTAATTGCAGTAAGCCCAATATCTCCCATAGAATTACCAACGAAAAAACCGTCTACAACTATATAAAATCCTCCAAGCATAGTTGAAACTATTGCCGGCATAACATACTTAAAAAAAGATTTTTCCATGTTTTTAGTATTTTGTGTAATATTAATCATGATAAACTCCTTTTAAAAATAGTCTTATTTCGTACTATTAGTAATTAAGTATTATATACATGTTTATTTATTTGTCAATAGAAAAGTACGAAATTTTACTTTTTTATTGACTATTGCAATATTTATTTTTTAGAGTATTATTTAAAATATAATCAGCAATCATTTAAGGATATATTCTTATGCTTAAAAATAAAACTATATCTTATATTTTGATAATTTTTATATATTTGACATCTTCTTCATTTTTGTTTTTTGACAATGATAGAAATATAAATTTTATTCCCTACACATCTTTACCTTTAAATATTCAAGAGTTTGTAAATACATATTTTAAAGATTATGAAATACATAGTGCTGCTGTTTCCACTCATTATATTGTAATTTTTAAAGGCGGTTCATCAATAAATTTCAATAGAAAAGGGGAATGGACTTCTATAATAGGAAATAGAAAAACAATAGCTATTAGTACAGCTGAAAAGTTTATTGAGGCTAAAATAATAAATATAATTAGGTCAAAATATAAAACAATTAATAATATATACAAAAAAAGCAAAGGAATAGAGTTTAAGGCTGATGATAAAGAATATATTTACATAGACTATGAAGGCAATATAATAAAAATAAAAAAAGCATAAAATAATAAATTAATATATTTTCATTTATTAAATTTTAAAATTTTTATTACATACCCCGCCCTTTATATATTAAAATGCCGCTCAGTTATAAATATTTTCTTTTTCTTTACAGATTATAAAGAAAAAGAACACCCGCCCAAGTGTTTTTTAATCTGCTGCTATAACAGCACGCGGTAAAATGAATTTCAAATTATGCTAGACACTGTAATAAAAAATAACCTTGTTTTTTAAGCAAGTTTAACGCGTGGTGTAAAATACAATTAAAAAAATAAAATTAGCTTTTTAATTACAGTATGAATGAAACTCAATAACTTATATTAAATGAAAAAAATGTTGAAATATGATTTTATAGGTGCTTTTATAATTATTTTATACAATTCAGGCTTTCAATATATAAACAGTTTGATGAATTAAATACACAATTTATCTATTGACATACCAACAATAATATTATAAGGTTTAAAACTACTATAATTTGAAAATTAAAATACATAAACTATTTATAAGGATATTAATATGAAAACAAAAGAAGAATTAGTTGAATTTCTAAATAGAAAAATTGAAAATAATCAAAACCTAGATGATGCACATAATTATATTTTCTTAAAAGCATATTTAGAAGATATGATAGAAAAAGAAAAAAATGAAAATCAATAAGCAAAGTATTTGAGATAGTTATATAAAATTGAAAATTATTTAGATTACAATTATGGATATTATATCATATCAAAAACTTCCAGAGAAAGCAAAAAACTTTATAGAAACATATTTTAATGATTATTATGTTTTTAAGACTACATTTACTTCATCATACAGTGTTGTATTTAAAGGCGGAAGCTCTGTAAACTTTACTTCAAGAGGTGAATGGACTTCTATTATAGGAAACGGCAATGAGATATCATTTTCTATAATAGAAAAATTTGCTGAAAATAATATCATAGAAAAAGAAGTCATAAATACTATAAAAAATAAATATACAGATTTTAATATATACAGAATAACAAAAAGAAAAAATAAATATGAAATGGAAATTAACAATAATATTATTATAATAGATAATGCAGGCAATATTTTAAAGACTAGAAATGTATAAAAAATATTATTAATTTGTATTGAAATTTGTATTTTTAAGGTTTATTATATTGATATGAAAAACATATTAATAATAATTTTTATATTAAATTCATTTTTATTTGCACAGTATTACTCTTATACTAATATACCTTCTTTTCAGAAACAGGAATACTTTGTACATAAAGGAATATCCAGCAAAAAGAGTAATGCTATGATAGTATATACAGAAACTTCTGTTGATAGTAAAGGCTATTGGAACATTAAAGAAACTTATATCAAAGGCTTTGTTACAAACAAATTAAAAGATCCTTTTCTACTAGAAGAAAACATGATGACTAATGTAAGAAAGTCTGAAATGTATTCCATTATAGATTTGGGAAATATGAGAACTGTTTATAATAAAACCATAGATTATTATGATTTCGGAAATATGGAGCATACATTTGATATAAGAGACAAGGTGAACTATACAAATTCAAACGGAGATTTGGCTATATTCTCTATGTATGGAGTGTATCAAATATCGAGAACTTTTCCTATAGACTCTACAAATCAAATGAATATTGTTATGCCTATGGCCTCTAAAGACAGTAAATTAAAAGTATCAATACTAAACAATGGCATAAAAAAAATAAAAATAAATAACGAAGAAAAAGAATGCTATGAAATGGAAATAAAACTAGAAGGAATACCTTTTTCAATATTTTTCCCAAAAATAGCAGCTTATATTGAAAAAGATGATAAAACAAGAAAAATAATAAAATACAATACTATGACAGGAATGCTTGATACTATGGATATTTATCTTGTGGAAACAGAAAAAAAATAAAATAGGAGACATAATAATGAGTGAATTAAAAATTGATTGTGTGTGCGAAAACATGTATGGAATGAATTCTTATGTGGTATCTTATGATGATGAAGCTATGATTATAGATGCAGCACAATTAAATAACTACGGCATTTATAAAAAATTATTAGAAGGGAAAAAACTAGTTAAAGTAATATATACACATGGTCATTTCGATCATATATCAGGAGCAGATGACATAAGAAAAGAGTTTCCAGATGCTCCTCATTGCGTGCATAGACTTGATTATGATTTCTTTCAGGACGGAAGTTTAAATGTAAGCTCATATTTAGGAAGTGTAATTAAATGCCAAAGCCCAGAAATACAATTTAATGAAGGTGATACTTTCAAATTAAAAGATATAGAGTTCAAAGTTATACATACACCAGGTCATACAAGAGGGGGGGTATGCTATTATACTAAAGGGCACTTGTTCTGCGGAGATACTATATTTGCTTACGGAATAGGAAGAACAGATTTTCCTACAGGCGATTTTACTACATTAGAAGAAAGCATATCTCAAAAAGTATTTGCATTAGATGATGACACTTTATTATACCCGGGTCATGATGCTTATGGTGTAAAATTATCGCAAAGAAAAAGAATGGGTGTATTTTAATCTCAATACAAAATGATAATAAGTGCAAGCAGAAGAACTGATATACCATCACTGCATACTAAATGGTTTATAAATAGATTAAAAGAAGGATATATAATTACTCAAAATCCTATAAACAAAAATAATTTTTATAAAATAACATTAAGTAAAAATATAGTTGATATAATAGTATTTTGGTCAAAAAATCCTGATATAGAGTTTTTGAAGGAAGTAAAAGATTTAGGTTATGAGTTTTATCTGCATTTTACTATTACGGCTTATGATAAAAATATAGAAAAAAATATTCCTGATAAAAATAGTTTAATAAAAAAATTTCAATCTATAAGTAAGTTATTCGGAAAAGAAAAAATAGTTTGGAGATATGATCCTATTATATTAAATGATGATTTTGATATCAATTATCATATAAATCATTTCAAAAACTTTGCTTATAATTTAAATGGTTATACAGATGAATGCATATTCAGCTTTGTTGAAATATATTCAAAAATAAAAGAAAATATTAAAAATATAAACAATGATAATAAAGTTTTATTAATAGAAAATATGCAAGATATATCTGAAAAAAATAATATAAAATTAAAATCCTGCTCTCAAGATTTTAATAATTACAATATAACAATAGAAAAATCTGCATGCATAGATAAAGAAAGAATACAAAAAATATTGGGCTATTCTATAAAAGAAAAAAAAGACAAATCTCAAAGAAAATTATGCGGCTGTATAGAAAGTATTGATATAGGAATGTATAATACATGTACTAACGGCTGTATATACTGCTATGCCAATTCAAAAAATATATTAAAAGATTATGACGCAAATAGTAAAATATTATCGGATAAATATTTAAATGATAATATAAATATAAAAGAAAGAAAAATAATTGTTAATGAAAAGAGTAAAGTATTTAAATTATAAATTACGGATAACATAATGAATATGATGAATATAATGATGGAAGAAACTTCACAATTTTTACTTTCAAATATAGATGACATAAAAAATAAAACATTAGCTGCAGCATATTCAGGAGGTATTGATTCTCAGGTTATGCTCAATATCGCATACAGATTAAAAGAAAAGTTATCATTTAATTTAATAATAATACATGTTAATTATAATCTTAGAGGGGAAGATTCTGCTAATGATGAATTATTTGCCCGAGAAATGGCTAAAAAATATAATATAGAAATATATGTTAAAGAAATACCTCCTAACAGCTATAATGGAAAAAATATTCAGCTTGAAGCTAGAAATGACAGATATGCTTTTTTTGAAGAGCTTTATAATAAAAAAATATATGATTATCTTTTAATAGCTCATAATAAAGATGATTTGGCTGAAACTATAATTTACAGAATGATTAAGGGGGCTGGAACTAATGTTTATAAAAGCCTTAGAGAAAAAAAAGGATATATTTTAAGACCTATTTTGAACTTTTATAGAAAAGATATTGAAGAGTATGCTTCCAATAATAATCTTGAACATAGAGAAGATGTTTCAAATAAAAAAAATTATTATGCTAGAAATAAAATAAGAAATTTAATCATACCAATGCTTGAAGAAATAAATACAAATGCTAAAAACAATATCATAAGATTTGCAAAAAAAAGCTATGAAGAAACTTATATACTAAGAAAAAAAATTAATAAATTATACCAAAAAAATATATACGAAAAAAATAAAAAACTTAATATAGAAAAAATAAAAAATATAAAAAGTCTTTTTATAAAAAAAATCATAATAAAACTTTTAGCAAAAAATAATATAGAAATAACAGAAAAAAGAGTTATAGAAATACTAAATATAATAAAATCTGATAAGCCTAATATTAAATTAAGACTTGATAATTTTTATATTATAAAAGAATATGACTTCATTAATATAAAATCTATAGAAAAAAAACTTGATGATATCAAAACAAATAATTTTATAAAAATAGAAAAAGACGGCTTATATATTTTCTGCAATAAAACAATAAAAACAGAAACAGTTTTAAATAAAGATATTAATTATAAAGAAGCTCTGTATATAAAAGCTAACTACCCAATTATAATAAGAAGCAGAAAAGATGGGGATTTTATATATGCATATCCTAATAATCAAAAAAAATATTTAAGAAAGATTTTTATAGACTTAAAAATATCTTCATATAAAAGAGATACAATACCCGTAATAACTTCAGAAGATGATAACAATATTAAGGCTTTATATTTAGAGCCTTACGGATTAAATAGAATATCAAATGAAGAAGCTGTAAGTAAAGAAGATGAATACATATTAAAAATCAGCTTTAATAATGATTGCGGTATTAAAAAATCATAAAATTAAAAGGGATAATTAGAAATGGCATTTTCAGATAATGAAAGAATGATATTTGGAAAAGGTGTAGGCTGTGTTGTAATAAAAGAAGGCAAAGTTCTTTTAGGAAGACATAATTACGGCAGAGGAAATGGGCTTCTTATAATCCCGGGCGGATTTATTAATGAAGGAGAACTGCCTGCAGAAGCAGCTCAAAGAGAAGTATTAGAAGAGACTAATGTAAAAGTAATTGCAAAAGAAATAGTATCTATGCGTTTTACTGCTAATGATTGGTACTTGGTTTTCAAGGCAGATTATATTTCAGGGGAAGCTAAAGTTAATGACTCCGAAAACAGCGAAGTTATTTGGATTAATATAGAAGAGGCTCTTAATAGAAGCGATGTGCCTCCGCTTACAAAAGAAGCAATAAAATCATGTTTAAAATTTATTAACTCAGAAAATAAATATGCAATGAGTATTAAAGAAGATTATGATGCTTCAAGGGAAATTGGCAGCTATGCTTATTATGATTAAATTATATAATTTTTTATATTTTTAATCTATACTGCATCCCCGCCCTATTAGTTTTATAACTAAATATAAATTATTAGATTATTATTTCTTTATTGCTTAAAAATAAAAAGCATGCCCGCCCAAAATTTCTTTAGATTACAGAACTTTGTAAAACGCAAGTTTAATTTATAAATGAATAAAAAATATTTACTGCAAAAATAATTTTTATACTTATATGAGTAAACTTACCGTGCGTAAAAAATAATTATTTATCTATATGAATATTAATCCACTCTATTATTTCTTTAGCTACATCGTTTCTTTGAATATCATTAAGTATTTCATGTCTTCCGTCTTTATACAAACTCATATTAACATCATTAAATCCTAATGATTTATACATGTCATAAACCCATTTTACACCTTTTCCCATATCTCCTACAGGATCTTTCTCTCCAGATATTAAAAGTATAGGAAAATTTTTATCCATAGAAGAATAATTATCCTTATTTGAAATTTTATCAATAAGCTCAAACATCTGTATATATGTTTCTATACTTGCAGGCTTATTAGCAAAATATTCATCTTCAAGAGTTTTTTTTATCTCTTCTTTATCGGAAGTAAGCCATGCTAAAGGCGATTTATCTTTAGGAAAGAATTTTTTACCGTATCCTCCTACTGATAATTTATCGAGTAAGTTAGCTCTTTTTCTTCCGCCGAATATTGATTTCTGAATATTAGCTATAGCCTTTCCTAAATTTTCTATTCCTTTGGGCTTTCCCTTAGTGCCCATTATAACAGCCCCATTTAATTCTTTATAATACTTGATTATAAAATATCTAGTGAGAAAAGACCCCATACTATGTCCTATCATAAAATAAGGCATATTAGAATAATCTGCTTTAGTATTAACCATCAAATGTCTCATATCCTCTATTATAAGTTCATGCCCATTCTTATCTGATATATGCCCTATTTGATCCTTACTTACAGTGCTTCTTCCAAAACCTCTATGATCATCAGCACAAACTAAAAATCCAGCCTTATTTAATTTCTCAGCAAAATCTTTATATCTTCCCGCATGCTCACCTAGTCCATGAACAAGCTGAACTATAGCTTTAGGTTTGCAATCTGGTATAAATATATAAGTATACATTCTGTGTCCGTCATCTGATATTAATACCCTATTTAGCATTTCCATAAAAATACTCCGATAATAAAATTGCTGTTGTTAGAAAATTATTTAACTTAACATAATTAATGAGGCTATCGTTATAAACAATAGGATAAATTATATAGCATTTTTTTTCTTAATGCAATTAATTTTTACATATTTTAATATAATGAAAGATACCCCAATAGGACATACTTGCAAAAAATTTATTTA
This sequence comes from Brachyspira hampsonii, assembly GCF_001746205.1. NCBI lineage: Bacteria > Pseudomonadati > Spirochaetota > Spirochaetia > Brachyspirales > Brachyspiraceae > Brachyspira > Brachyspira hampsonii. The sequence continues at coordinate 902,778 of NZ_MDCO01000012.1, read as the reverse complement.
TATTTTAATATGTTTTATATTATTTTAAGGAGAGGTTTATGAGAATTATCGATATTAGTTCAAACAAATTGCATTCTGTGCTTTTTATAGTTTTACCTGTTGTATTAATAGTAGGGTTTTTAATATTTTCAAGCGTTACTATAGTTTCTACAGGCGAAGTAGGAATAAGAAGCAGACTCGGCAAGGCTATATCACAGGAAGAGCCAGGACTTCATTTTAGAATACCATTTATAGACACTATAAAAACTATGGAAGTGAGAGAACAAACTGTAGAAAAAACATATTCTGTATCATCAAAAGATATGCAGACTATATCCATGACTTTAAATGTTCAGTATTCTATAGGCGGAGATGCTTTGGATTTATTTAGAAAATTCGGAGTAGATTATAAAAACAAATTAATTAATCCTAGAATATCAGAAAGTCTTAACGCTGTTTCTGCCAGATATACTATAGAAGAGTTTATCACAAAAAGAAATGAAATGGCAGGAGAACTCTTAAAAGAGGTTACAGCCGATTTTGATGATTACGGAATAACAGTTGCAGCCTGCTCCATTATAGAGCATGATTTCTCTGATGAATTTGACCAGGCAATAGAGAGAAAATTAATAGCATCTCAGGACGCCCTAACAGCACAAAATGCTTTAGAAAAAGTTCGATACGAAGCAGAGGCTGAAATTACAAAAGCTAAAGGTGTTTCCGAAGCTAATAGAATTATGCAGGAATCTTTAACTCCTTTATTAATACAGAGAATGTATATAGAAAAATGGGACGGTAAAATGCCTCAGGTATCAGGATCTGGGGTTACGCCTATAATACAGATAAAATAATTAAATAATAAATGAAAATTTACAAGCATATTATAAATAATATATTTTCTTTAATATTTCCTAATCACTGCATAATATGCGGAGAGTTAATGCAAAGCAATAATATGAATTATATTTGTATTAATTGCATAAATAAAAAATTGGATTATATTCATAAAGATGAATATATAAGATGCCAAAGATGCGGTAAAGTTTTAGAAAATGAAAACTCAAAGTGCATTTGCAAAGACGAAGAACTTTATTTTGATGAATGTAAATCTATGCTTTATTATAATAATTATACTGTAGATTTGATTCATAAAATGAAGTTCTCTCATCGATATTTGATATGCAGAGATTTTGCTGCTATGCTTAGCTATTATTATAAAGATTATATTAAAAACTATGATGCTGTTACTTTTGTTCCTCTTGGAAGAAACAGATTTTTAGAAAGAGGATACAATCAAAGCGAAATTATAGCAGAAACTATATCTAAAATTTTAAATATAAAATTAATAGATGATATAATATTCAGGAAAAAAGAAACCAAAGCATTGAGTTCTTTAAATAGTAAGACAGAAAGAATAAATATGATAAAAAATGCCTTTACTATTAATAGTGATTATAATTCTTCAAACAAAATAAATCTTCTTATAATAGATGATGTACTTACCACGGGAAGCACTTTAAATGAAATTTCTAAAGAGATTAAGAAACTAGAATGCATAAATAAGATAGGTTTGCTTACAGTAGCCCGTGCTTAGTTTTCAATCTCTTTTGAAACTTTCTCTTTCAATTCTAGGTCATTCATTTTATCGCATGCTTTAAAGAAAGAATCATATAAACTTTTTGAATATGTATCATGCTCATTGATAAATGCTGTCTTTATAAAATCCCATAATAAGTTTAACTGCTCATTATTTTCTATATTAACTAAAACTTTTAAGGCACTATCTACTACTGATATTCCAGCATGAACCTTATAAAAAGCATTATTATTAATGTTTTTTATATTATCAATATTTAATAAAATAATATTCAAAGCCTCATCATAATTTGAAAGCCTTATTAAATTTTCTGTATAAGTACTTAAATATGAAACTAAATAAAATAAATACTTTTTTGATAATGCTTGATTTTCTTTGTTTTTATCATAATCATTTTTCACAATCTCATAAAGATTTTTATTAGCCTCTAATTCACCTTCTATATTTCCTATTTCAATTTCAAAATCTCTGAGCCTTTCTAAATTAATTCTGTCCCATTTTTTTATTCCCGATTTCCATATATCTATAAGTTCATAATATAAATCTTTAAAACCTAACTCCAAAGCATAATGCATACAATACTGAATATTTAATTTTTCTATATCAGTTTCAAATCTTACATTGCTGTCATATCCAATAGCACAATCATTATTTATCTTTTTTGCTTTTTCAAATAACTCTTTATTATCCTTATTGTATTTACTTAGAAGAAATGTTAAAGACTCTAATGCTATTCCTATTCCCTTATACTTTGAAGTTTCTCGGTCTTTTAATTCTTCATTAAATAAATAAATGATTATATTTTTAAGAGCTTCTTTATTCAAAGCCTGCACATTTTTATAATATATAATTGAAAATGAAAGTCTTGCCCTTAATAAATAATTCTTATCAACATTATCTTCCATTTCCCATGAATATTTGCTTATTAAATTATTATATTTTTCTTTATCTTCAAAAAAACTGCTAACTATATTATCAAAATCATTTTGATACATTTCTAAAGCTTTTAATAATTTTTCTTGAAATATCTGCATAATCATACTCCTAATGAACTCAAGAAACTATATCAATAAAAAGCAAATTTGTCAAAGAAGTTTTTATTATTGAATAATTAAAATTACATATTTAAATTAAGTATTTTACTAATGAATATACCTACCCCATTTTCTTCATTACTTTTAGTAATATATAAAGCCTTCGATTTTACTATATCTTCAGCATTTTCAACAGCAACAGAAATACCCGCAAATTCAAGCATTTCTAAATCATTATTATTATCTCCGAAAGCCATCACATTATCAGGTTTTATATTATATTTGTTAAGAAGATAAGATAATGCTTTAGCTTTTGTAGCATTAGGATTATGTACTTCCAAATATACAGGTCTTGAAAAAGTAAAATAAATACTATCACCAAAAGTTTTATCTAGTTCTTCTGCTATTATTTTTAATAGGCTATTTTCTCCTATAAACATAAATTTACTGAAAGAGAAATCAGTAATATTATCAAAGCCTATAGTATAATTATCTATTTTAGCTATTGATATATAAAAATCTATCCATTTCTTATCAAAAAAACCTATATTCCATCTATCAGCTAAAAAACCTTGATGATAAATATTATATTTTCTAGCAATATCTATAAGTTCTTTTCCTATATTAGCATCAAGGTTTTGCTGATATACAATATTAAAATCTTTATCAGTAATCATAGCACCATTAAATGATATAAGTTCCGTATCAATATTAAGTTCTGCCAAAAATTTATGGGCAGCAGAAGTAGGTCTTCCGGTTGATAATATTGTTTTTATTCCTCTTTTGGAGGCTTCTTTTATAACATTTTTATTATATTCACTTATTTGATGATTATTATTTAATAAAGTGCCGTCTAAATCGGTTGCTATAATCTGAATATTTTCCAAAGATTATCTCCAATATTTTAATATTTCTTCTTTAAATTTTCTAGCTTCTTTAGCAGGATCTTCAGCATCTCTTATGCTTCTTCCTGTAATAAATGTAAATACATTGATATCTTTAAATAGTTTTAAAGTATCTATTTCAAGTCCTCCTGTAACAGAAACTTTAAATCCCATTTCAGTTAATTTTTTAATTTTTTCTAAATCACTGTCAGACCAAGTTTGACCAGCTAAAAGAGCATCTCTGCTTTGATGATATACAGCCTGAGTAATTCCGGCTTCTTTCCAAGCCTTAGCATGTTCAAAAGTCCAATCGCCATAAAGCTCAACTTGAAGCTCCTTAACCTCTTTTAAAGCAGCTTTCATAGTAGGTATTGTAGCAGAACATATAACAGTCATCCAATCAGCACCAGCATCAGCACACATTTTAGCAACAGTACCGCCGGCATCAGCACATTTAGTATCAGCTAGTATAATTTTATCAGGATATAAAGCTCTTAAACATCTAACAGCCTCCATTCCTTCAGCTAAACAAAGAATAGTTCCAGCTTCTATAACATCAACTTCATTTCCAACAGCTTTAGCCGATTTTAAAGCTCCGCTTAAAGTAGTATTATCTAATGCAATTTGTAATAAAGGTATAGCCATATTTTTCTCCTTAGAATTATTAATATTATCAATTTTGTCCGTAATAAGCATTAGCACCATGTTTTCTAAAATAATGCTTATTAAGTAAATACTGTTCTACAGATTTAATCTGAGGATTTATCTGTATAGTTCTGTAAGCCATTTTAGCTAGCTCTTCCATAACAACAGCATTATGAACAGCCTCTTTAGCATCTTTTCCCCAAGCAAAAGGACCATGCGAAGCTATTATAATACCGGGTATATCCATAGGATTAATATTTCTTTTTTTGAGAGTTTCTATAATAACAAGCCCTGTATTTTTTTCGTATTCACCCTCAATTTCTTCTTTTGTAAGAGGTCTGGCACAAGGTATATCACCATAGAAATAATCTGCATGAGTAGTACCTAATGCAGGTATATCTCTTCTTGCCTGAGCCCAGCTGGTAGCATAACTAGAATGAGTATGAACTATTCCGCCAATTTCTGGGAAAGCTTTATATAATTCTATATGAGTAGGAGTATCAGAAGAAGGCTTATATTTTCCTTCTAATTTTTTCCCATCTAAGTCTAAAACAACCATATCTTCTGCTTTCATTATATCATAATCAACACCGCTAGGTTTAATGGCAAAAGTTTTAGATTCTCTATCTAAACCGCTTACATTTCCCCAAGTGTATATAACAAGTTCTCTTTTTACAAGTTCAAGATTTTCTTCAAAAACTATCTTTTTTAATTCTTCAAGCATATTTTAATAAAATCCTCCCTCTTTCATTTTTTCTAGTACCCATTTTTTCTCTTTCATCACATGTTCTTTAGGATTATCAACTTTTTCAGACCACATCTCTATCATAAAAGTTCCATTATAATTAAGCTCTTTTAGTAGTTTAAAACATTTCACAAAATCTACACAGCCTTCCCCAAAAGGAACTTCTTTAAACTTTCCTTCAAAATCTCCTTTAGGAGCTAAAGTATCTTTAATATGTATAGCAGTAATTTTATTAAATCCCTTTCTAATTTCAGCTTCCACATCATTTCCCCAAGCAGTTAAATTTCCCAAATCAGGATAAACTGTAAGCCAAGGACTATTACAAATTTTATCATACTCTAAAAATTTTGTAATAGAGTTTAAAAAAGGAGTATCCATGATTTCTATAGCAAGCATTACTTGATATTTGGCAGCCATTTCCAATGCTTTTTTAAGTCCCTCTATAAATAACTGTTTAGTCTCTTCATCACCTTTTTCATAATAAACATCATATCCGGCTAATTGTATTATTCGTATACCTATATCGCTTGCAAAGATAACAGCTTTTTCCATAAGCTCCATAGCTTTTTTTCTAGTATCAGGATTTTTACTTCCCATAGGAAATCTTCTATGTCCGCTGAAACACATAGTAGGTATTTTTATACCTGTTTCAAATATAGATTTTACTAATGATTCTCTTTCATCTTTAGTCCAATCCAATCTTGCTAATCTTTCATCTGTTTCATCTATAGATATTTCAACAAAATCAAAACCTAATTCTTTAGCATCTAATAATCTCTGATGCCAAGAAATATTTTTTTCTAATGCCTTTTCATATATACCAAATAAATTATTGATAGTATCACCCTCCAATATAATTAAAAAAATAGGGAAATAATTATAAATAAATATTTCCCCATTCAAAAATTATCACTTGTTTTTCAAATCTTCTAAATATCCAGATTCACTAAGTTTTTGTTTGAACTCTGGTTCAGATAGTACATTTTTAATTCCTATAACCCTTACCCCTTTATCAATTGAATCTTTAAACATATCAATAAAATTTAAAGGGCAGAATACTAAATCATAATTAATAGCAGTACTTTTACCTTCAGATAAGGCACAGTGATGCACATTAACACCATTAATACCTAATCCTTTAAGAGCCTTTTCAGCAGTCATTTTCATCATTAAACTAGTGCCTGAGCCATTAGCACAAGAAACTAAAACTTTTAGCATATAATAATCTCCTTATAAATTATTTTTTAAGCTTTTGCTTTTTCTTTCATTTTTTCTTTATAAGCTTCATAGTCATCAGTAATTAAGAAATATGTATCTTTATTTCTCATATATTGGATCTGCGGTATAGCTATTAATATTAATATTACAATACCAACACCAACATAACCTAAATATTTCATAATCACTGTAAATCCTGGCCATAATACTGCCCAGTCCCACATACCTAAATATCCTCCGTAAGCAGCAAGTCCTACCCAATAAGCTATAAAAGCAGAACCAAATACCTGACATAGTCCGGAAATAAATGGAAGAATCATAGCAGCTTTAATACCGCCTCTATTGTTTGCAAATACTGCTATAGTAGCATTATCAAAGAATACAGGAATAAATCCGGCTATTATTATAACAGGACTCTTCATAAGTATTAATATGATAATTGCAAGGAATTGTCCGGCAGCACCAAATAATAACCCTATAGTAACTGCATTAGGAGAACCAAAACCAAAAGTAGCAGCACAGTCAATACCAGGAACAGCACCAGGAAGAAGTCTTGTAGATATACCTTGGAAAGATTGAGTTAATTCAGTAACGAAAGTTCTAACACCTAATTGAAGTATAGCCAAATATACAGCAAAATTCAAAGCAGTTGTTAATGTATAGAAGAAGAAACTTTGACCTTCTTTCATAAATTTATTAGCTACTAGGTAATCTCTTCCTAAAGTTAATAATATTATACCGAAGAATAATAACATTAATATAGAAGTAGATACCATGTTTTCATTGAAAATAGATAAAAAACCCGGAAATTGTATATCTTCAAGTTTTTTACCTTCGCCTTTTCCTTTTAATTTTTCAGCTATAGTAGAAAATATTTTTAATGCAAATATCTGTTGGTGAGCAACACAAAAACCGCCGCCTTCTGTTAAATCTTGTGTAATTTCTACTGTTAAGTTAGAACCGACAGCCCAATATAAACCAAGAAGTATACTCATCATAATAAGCATAGGGGTATCGCCTAATTCAGGGAAACAGAAAAATATTAGCCAAAAAGCTGTTGCTGCCTGTTGTATTTGTACATTTCCTGTTGTAAATATAGAACGTATTTTTGTAACTTTTCTAAAAGCTACTAATAAAATATTAAATATAAAAGCTATAAGAAGCAGAAGCATTACTTGTGAAAAAGATTTACCTATATGCTCCATAGCCGCCTGTACAGCATTTTGACCATAGTAAGGGTCTATAACTGTAGCTTGCAAGTTAAATTTATCTTTAAGTCCTACAAGTATAGGTCTGAAATTGCTTACAAGTCCGCCAGAACCTACAGAAAGTATAAGGTATCCAACTGTAGCTTTTAAAAATCCTGCTAAGCATTCATACCAAGGTTTTTTTAGAAGAATATAACCTATTAATACTATAAAACCAATAAAATAAGCCGGCTGAGTTAAGATATTTTCTGCAAAATATGTCCATATCTTTAATAAAATTTCCATATCATCTCCTTAATTTTTATTATCATTTTCAATTATAACATAGAACGGAATGGAATATTTTGCTCATGTTCAAAGCAATCTTCAAAACCTCTAGGATGATGATATTGTACTAAATCTTTATCTCTAGGATATACATATTTTCCGCCAACTTCCCATATAAAAGGTTTAAATTTATATTGAAGTCTGTCTTTTTTCATTGCATAAAGAACTTCTATTTCCCTAGTATCAGCCATGAAATTAGTCCATACATCATAGTGTATAGGTATAACAACCTTACATCTTAAAGCTTCAGCCATTCTAAGAACATCAACAGAAGTCATTTTATCTGCTATACCTACAGGATTTTCACCGTATGCAGCTAAAGCAACATCAATATCAAAATCTTTACCATGTTTAGCAAAATATATAGAGTAATGAGAATCACCGCTATGATATATATTTCCGCCTGGAGTTTTTATAACATAGTTTACAGCTTTAGTATCCATTTCTGGTACAATATTTCTTAAATCATCTGGAGGAGTAGTAACTAAACAAGTTCTATCGAATGAATCAGTAACTAATATTTCAACATCTTTTATTTTTATAGAATCGCCGGGTTTTACAACTTTACATCTGTCAGCAGGAACGCCCCATTCTATCCATTTTTCTACAGAATATTTAGGACCTATAAAAGGTATAGGCTCTTTAATATTTTTCAATACAGCTGCTGCTACATTGATATCTATATGATCATTATGATAGTGAGTAGATAATATAGCATCTACTTTTTTTATTGCAAAAGGATCTATAACGAAAGGAGAAGCTCTCAAATTAGGCTGCAATTTTCTTACTCCAGCCATATTGGCCATTTGGTGTCCAGCAACCATATTTTTTGTCTTTTTTGTTCTTTTTCCATTACCGCACCATAGATCTATACATATATTAGTATCTCCTGGTGTTTTTACCCAAATACCAACACATCCAAGCCACCACATAGCAAATGTATTTGGTTCTACAACTTCTTCCTCTATTTCCTCATTAAGCCAAGTTCCCCATTCAGGAAAACTATCTAGTATCCAACCTTCTCTAGTAACTGAATCAATTTTACTCATATTTACTCCTTTTATTTTTATATAATTTAGTAATTTTTTATAATAATGATAAAATTTCTTCCTCAGTAAGGTCTTCTTTTATCATTTTTTCTAATTTTTCATCATCACCCAAAAATTCAGCAAGCTCAGCTATTGCATCCTGATGCCCATCTGCATTTTCTGCTGCTAATGTAAAAAATAAATATACTTTCTCATCTGTTTGATAAAAATCTACACCATTTTTTACCTTTAAAAAACTCATTCCTTTTTTTAAAACACCATTTTCAGGTCTTGAGTGCGGCATTGCAACACCATCTGAAAGAACTATATAAGGTCCGTATTGATATACATTATCTATTATTGCTTGAACATATTTTTCCTCTATATTACCATTATCAACTAGAGACTTTGCTCCTATTTTTAAGGCTTCTTCCCAACTTGAAACACTTTCTACTATTTTAATATTGCCTTTTAAAAACTCTTTTAACATAAAAACTCCATCCTTTATTTATTATTAATTATAATTATTTTTTATCTTTTGTCAATTATATTATTAAATTTACAGATTTAAATATCTATTAAAATTTTATCGTATATAGAAATTATTCCTTATAAGTATTATATACTTAAAAATATATCATCTTATATAATCTAAAAATTAACATATCATTGTATAATAATATCATATATTTCTAAATCACTTAATTCATCATACATTATTCTTTTAATTTTTTCACTTTCATTCAATAAATCGGCAATTTCTTCCATTAATCCCTGATGATTATCATTATTTTCTGCTGCTAATGTAAACAATAAAAACACTTTATTTTTTTCATCAAAATCAACACCATTTTTAATTTTTAAAAGAGTAATTCCATCTTTTAAAACTCCGTCCTCAGGCCTTGCATGAGACATAGCCATTCCATCTCCAAGCACAATATAAGGACCGGTTTCTTTTATGTTATTTATGATACAGTCAACATATCTTGGTTCTATACATTTATTTTCGAGAAGAAGCTCAGCTCCTTTTTTTATAGCATTTTCCCAATTATCAATACTATCAACTATATCTATTTTGTTTTTTATAAGTTCTTTTAACATGTAAACTCTCCATATAATAAACTTTTATATATTTTAAAATTATACTTTTATTTTATTATTTGTCAATTATTATTTTTTATGTACATAAAAGTTTCAAAATAATAAAATTATGCCATATTTTAATATATAAAAATATAAATTACGATAATGAATTATTAAAATATAACAATTTCTGTATAAATAGGTTATAATATATAATGAAAACTATATTTACAAATTGGATTTTAATTGAGACAAAAAAATAGGTATTCTAGGTTTAGAATGTATGCAGCTACAACCTTGTTAGCTTTTATGATACCAGCTTTATTCAGTGTATCTATAGTAATATCTAATAAGCAAAAATATTTAGATAATGTTATAGAGTATATAAATAAAATAAGTCCAATAAATATATATATATCAGACATAAGCATATCCTATAAATTAGAACTAGTATTAGATGATGTTAAACTATATTCTAAAAATAATCCTAAAGCATTTTTTGAAATGGATAGAGCCTCATTAAGATTTAATATTTTTAGAATATTTATAAAAAGAGATCCATTATATATTTTAAGTGATGTAAATATTAATGATGCTGTATTTTATCCTATATTAATGGACATGTCTATATTTCAAAATAATAATAATACTAATAAAACATCTTTAGAGGATATAAGGAAAATAGTTGATAGTATAAGTCCTATATTTATGGATAAAAATATCAGCATTAATAACTTTTCAACTAGAATAATAGAAGATAATAATAATATTACAGAAGTATCACTTAATTCTTTAAATGGTAATTTCAGGAATTACGGTTATTTTCTTTCATATGATATAAATTTACCTGACAGTACATTAATACATTTTTCATTGGAAAGTAAAACTAATTTATCAGAAATTAATTCAAAAATATACGCAGAAGATGAACATGGAGATTTATTTGATTATACATTATTTTTAACTAATGAATATAATATATTAGGGGCTAATTTACAAAATGAAAATAAAAATAATTTGTTAAACTTCAAATATGATTTTGATAACAAAGATATAGATTTCTCCATTACAAATGTAAAAGTAAAAAAAGATACAATATACAAAATTATGAATATAGTTTTGGACACTCCAATAATTTATAAGTTTGTAAAATTAGATAATAAAACTATAAGCACTATAAGTAATTCTATAAATACATTTAGAGATGCTAAAATAGAAGCGGATGGATACTATTCTATTGAAGAAAAAGAAAAATCTCATATCAATTTTGATTTAAATGTTAGGGACAAATTATTTAATGTAATGGTGAATGCTGAATTAACCAACAATAATATAATACTATCAAATGCTTATATTAATATATTAGAAGGCGATATTATAGCAAGCGGCATAGTACCTTTAAATGATCCTGTATCAAGCATACTTTCATTAGATGTAAACAATGTAAAAGCGGGAGCAAACTATCTATCAACAAAAGTATATTTGAAACCTGTAAATGTAGATGACAATGAGATAAGATCAAGATTTACAATATCATCTCTTAGTTATGCTAATACTATGCAAAATCCTATGACATTTGAATTTTTATATAAAAGACCTGAAAAAGAAATATCCCTTAATCTAATAGAAAATATATACGGGCAACCTTTTTATGCCAGCTATTCATTAGATAATAGCAGCCCTGTACTAGCTTCTGCTAGAGGTGTAGTACCGCAGGATATATTTGTAGTATTCTTGGGACAAAATATCATAGACAATTTATCATCTTTAAATATAGAATATACCATGAGTAATGCAATGTATACAGGCGGTAAGGGAAATGTACATGTATTGAAAGCATCATCTAAAAAAATATATACAGAGGAATATTTAATAAGAATAGGAGCTTCTGCTTATAAAAACATAATAGATATTAATGACATTTATTATAGACTTTCTGAAGACAGCGGAATAAATGCCAATGCTAAAATAGAATATGACAAAAATTTCAATGTAAAAATAAACGGGGGTATTAACACTCCTGCCGGTAATTACGGACTAAACGGCTTCAGTACAACATCTACAAATGGAAGTAAAATAATATACGCTTCTACAGATAATTCAGAAATAATCGCAAACGGGGTAATAGCTACAAATGGTATATTAGATTTAAATATTAAAACTCCTAAAACTTTAAGTATAAAAGATATAGATATAAATGTGGATGTAAACATCAATAATTATATGCGTCAGCCTTTATATTTATATGGTAATGTTAAGGCTAACAAAAATCTTGCTCCAATATTTGCTTTAAATACACAATTTGAATTATCAAATGAAAGTATAATGTTTACAAATATTATTTTAAATTATGGTGAAAATAGAGTAACAGGAGACGGAATATTAAATTCTACAGACGGCATAACAAAATTTGCTGCCTTATTAAAAGATCTAGAAAATAACGGAATATTTGCAATAGATACATCTATAAATAAGAATAATATATATGGTACAATAACCGTTAATCAACTGCCTTTCGATATCAGCGGTCAGGCTTACGGAGTATTAACTGCCAATGCTACTGTAATAGGTTTAATGAATAATCCCGTTATTTATCTTGAAAAATTTGATATAAAAGATTTTCAAATACCCGGAATGCAGTTCGATGTTTCTTTAAATGGATATTATAGAGCAAATGAACTTGAGATAAAAGATGTGTTAATAACTAAAACAGGAGATTTCGGAACTCTTAATTCAAAACCTTTTGCAAAAAAACAACAGATAAAAATTCCTTATGCTTATTTTTCAAAAGAACTTCAGAATATGACTGTAGAAGTTAATAATATGAGTTTTATGAGTTCATTCTCCGGAACTATAAATTATAATATGAGAAAACTGCCTGATGGTAAAGAAGAATACAGATTGCAAACAGGTCCTATTACTATAAACAAAAGAAAACTGCCTGAATTTGGAACTACAGTTATTAAATATGAAAATGATATATTACTTACAAATACTAAAAATCATGGTATAAAAGGGTCTATAATATCAGAAGATGGAAATAAAAGAACTGATTTAGTTTATATATACAATAACGATGATATGCTTAATATAGATGGTGTCATAAAAAATACAAAAAAAGATCAGGTAGACTTATTAGTTACATCAGATATAATAAATGTAGAAATTTTTGAAATATTCAATATATTATTCACAGAGATAGTTTCATCTCCTACAAATTTCACAGTAGATGGTAAGCCTTATACATTGTACGCCCGTATACACGGTGATGCCGATAATGTAGCAATAGACGGAAGATTTTTAGGACATGGAAAAAGAGTAAAAATATCATATTTCAATGATATATTTGATGACACAATAGTAGATTTCAGTTTTAATGGCAATATGTTTAATGTTAATAATTTAACATTTACATCTAAAAACAAGAAAAATTTAACAGTAACAGGCGAGGCAGAAATTTTTAAAAACAATATAAATTACATGGCATTTGATTTACTGTCATCAGATGAACAGCTTGGACTTTTAGACGGCAATTTAAATTTAGGTATCGCTAAAGTAAAAGGTCCAGTGCATGTTGATCTTACAGTAGGCGGAAATATGGAAGCACCTAGAATAGGCGGAATACTTACCCTTATGAAAAGCGATGTTCAGCTTTCTACTCTGCCTTCAGGAAGTACATATAGAGAAAGAGTTTATGGTATATTAAGCAAAATATATTGGGATTTCACTATAGAGGCTTGGCGTCAGGTTAGAGTTGCTCACAACTTGGTTGGAGATGTATATTTAGAAGAGGGTTCTAAAATGAGAGTTTACAATACTCTTCTCAACGGAATAGAACTTGCAGGCACTATAAATGTAGAAAGAGGAAGCATATACTATTTACAGAATGTATATCAGTTGGAAAGAGGGTCTGTAACTTTTCCAAGTGTTAACAGCTTGGATCCTATAATAGAAGCTACTGCTTATACATATAAAAAATATTACCCTTCAACAGTAAATACCTCTTCTCAGTCATTTGAAAATGAATTGGCAGGAGAAAGTGTAACTTTATATATGGAAATGAATGCCAGACTTTCGCAGCTAATATCTTCTCAAAATGGAGCATTAAGACCTGTAAGATTCTATACAATACCTGCTTTAGGTCAATATCAGGTTAATCAGCTTGCCGGAATACCTCAAGGAACTTTCGGAAGCCGAGAAGATCAAATGTTTGCAGACAGTACAGCAAATAGAAGCAGTGTAAACAGCAGCTATCAATTACAGCAGCTTACTATGAATTACAGCGATTTGCTATTAAGAAGCACTGTATTAAGACCTGTAGAAAGATGGTTCAGACAGTTTTTAGGTATTGATTATATAAACTTAAGTCCTACAGTAGTAAATAATTTATTATTATTTGCTACAAACACCAGCAGTATAAATTCTACATCGGTATGGGATAATACTAGCGTTGGTATTGGCAAATATGTTTCTAAATATTTATATTTGAAATACGATGTTACATATAGAGTTAATGATACAACAAGACCAAGTATAAACGGAAGAAATATAGATCCTTACTATTTTGACCATCAATTTGGTTTTGAGGTTTCTCTATTAAAAAATTATAAACTTGCAAATTTTGTGTTTGAGTATAAAATAAATCCTTTCGATATAAGAGGAAAAGGACAAGATTTTAATATTGTTACTCGGTGGAGATTTTAGTGAATTTTATTAAGAAAAATTGTATTATTCTATTTTCATTTCTTTTAATTGCTGTATCTTTATTGATATCTGCAGAAAGCGACTTTGAAAACTTACAAACAGCAAGAAATATAGCTGTATATGAAGGTCTTACAATAAATCGTATAGATGTTACAGGTGAAGTAAGAATTACAAAAGAACAAATAATAAATAATTTTCCTATAAAAGCAGGAAATAAATTCCAAAGAACACAAATAAATGAAGCGATTAAAAAATTATTTGACAGCCAATTATTTGACAGAGTAGCAATAGATGCTAATAGAGAAGGTGATGGAGTAGTTTTAAATATCATAGTAGCAGAAAGATTTATAATAAAAGATATAGAATATATAGGAAATAAAAGATTAAGCAGAACTGCTCTTAATGATGCTGTAAAACCTATAATGAAAGCAGGAGATCCTTATATACCTCAGAAATTAAATGATGCTGTTAATGCTATTATTACTAATTATCAGGATAAAGGATACTTGAAAGCGTATGTTGAGCCTAAAGTAATAGAAAATAAAGATAATTCTGATGTTTTAATACAAATGAACATAGTAGAAGGTAATGAAGTTAAAGTTGCTCATATAAGATTCCATGGAAATACTCATTTTACAGATAATGAATTAAAAAGGCAAATGTCAACTAAAGAAAACGGATTTATGTCACTTGGAAAATTTAATGAGTTTACATTTGACGGCGATAAAGATAAAATTGTTAAATATTATGCCGACAGGGGGTATTACAGAGCTAAAGTTGATAATGTAAAGTTTACATATCAATGGAGAAATCCCGAGATAAAAAATGAGCAGGATTTAATAATAGATGTATATCTTACAGAAGGAGATAAATATTATTTTGGAGATATAGGATTTAAAGGAAACTTTATTATACCTTCTGATAATATAGAAAAAGATATAAAATCAAAAAAAGGAGCATTATATAATTACTCATATCATATGGCAGATTATCAGGGTATACAAAATAAATATTCTGAAAGAGGATATATATTTAGACAAGTTATACCTGTAATTACTGTTAATGAAGAAAACAAAATAGTAAATATAATGTATGATATAGTAGAAAATGATAAAGTACATATAGAAAATATTACTATATCTGGAAATACCAAAACCAAAGATTTTGTTATAGAAAGATATATAGATATAAAACCGGGAGAAGTATTTAACACTGCAAAAATACAAAGAGTACAGGAGAGATTATATAATACTCAATTCTTTGATAATATTAATCTAGGAGTAAAACCGGGTTCTGCTGAAGGACTTATGGAATTAAGTTTGAATGTAACTGAAGGAAGAACAGCTATGATATCCGGAGGAGGCGGTTTCTCTACAGGTTCAGGATTTAAAGTATTCGCTTCTATTAGAGAAAACAATTTCTTAGGAAGAGGTTTACAGTTAGGATTAAGCGGAGAATTGGGACAGCAGCAAAAGCGTATAGCGGTTAATTTTGCTGAACCTTATTTGCTTAATTTGCCTATATATTTCGGTCTTGATTTATCTTATTTTAATGAAGGAGTAAATACCGGATATGAAATAGGTACTGATCAATTTGGTATACCTAAATATTCATATTATACTAGACATGGTTTTGAAGGTATAGTAAGGCTTGGTTATTATTTTGCTGACTATTATTCTACATTTATAACATTTGACACTATAGTACAGCAGTATCAGCAATGGCATGATCAGGGAGCCAGCGATGCAGGTCCTAACTATGTTCTTAGCGATGTAAAAAAATATTTGACCCATAGAGTTAATAAAAAAGATGGTTCATTTGAAAGATGGGAAAGTGATTGGTTTACAACATTTATAGTTTCATATTCCTTACTTAGAGACAGCAGAAATGATTACTTGAACCCTACTAGAGGAAGTTTCTTAAGAGGTATGGTGGATTTCTATTTTGGGCATACACAGCTTATGAGATTAAGTGCTACAGGATTTTTGGCTATACCTGCTACAGATTGGCTTTCATTTGCATTCTATGGCGAATTAGGACAAATAATTGCAACTCCCGGACTTTCTTTGAAAAATGATGCAGATGTACTTTATTATCTTAACCCATTTGAAGATGTACGCGGATGGGATACTTCTAAATACACTATATTTAAGAAAAATAGAGGTCTTTCTACTTACGATATGAAAGGAGAAAATAATTCTACAGATTCTTGGAGTTACGGAAGAGCTAAAGTAAGATTCTTTGCCGAACTTCGTATACCTATTGTTCCTAAAACATTAGGATTTGTTACTTTCTTTGATGCAGGACAATTATGGATGCCGGGAAGTACGGGATGGAATCAGGATGGAGATGCTCATACATATCCTTCTCAATTTATGAAAATTGAAGATATGTTTGATCCTTCTCAATACATATATTCTGTAGGATTCGGATTCAGACTTACAATACCGATATTCAATATAAGATTCTATATTGCTAAGAGATTCGTTTATAACAAAAATGATGTTGGTTTTGGTAAAGGTCTTCAGGACTTTGAAGGAGATACTTTCACACCTCTTGGGGCTTGGCTTGGAAGAGGATGGGGAATTGCATTTACTATGAATCACCCATTCTATTAAAAATATATAAAAATAATTTTTATTAAATTCTAAGGAGATAAAAAATGAAAAAGTATTATATTATGAGTTTATTATTTATAGCAGTGCTTACAGTATCTATTATTAGTCCTAGAGTTTTTACTCAATCTTACAGACTCACAAAGGTTGGATATATTGATCTTGAAAGAGTAATCAAAGAACTCACTAGCGATGATGAATTTGTTGAAAAATTAAAAATGAAATTAGAGGAATATAAAACTCAAGATGCTATGCAAACTAATATGGCAGATACTTCTATAGCTCAAAACAGAGATTATTCTTTGAGAGGAGAGGTAAAAAGACAAGTTGCTAATTCTCTTATGTCTATAGTAAAAAAAGAAGGATATACTTTAATATTAGAAAGAACAGAGCATGCTATTCTTTATGCGGATAGAAACTTTGATATAACAGAAGCCGTTATAGCTAATGTTAAAGCTTCATTACAAAAATAATCATTAAAAAACAATTTTTATAATAACTAAAATGCATTAACAGTCTTTAATGCATTTTAGTTTTTTATATATAAACAAACGGATAAATTTATAAAGGAAAATTTACTATGAAAGTCAAAGATATATCTAATTTTATACAAGCAAAAAAAATAATAGGAGATGAAAATAAAAAAATAAGCACACTCTCCCCTATTAATGAAATTATAGAAAATTCAATAGTATGCATAGATAATAATAAATATCTTGAAGCTGCATTAAACAGTGATGCAAATGCCTTAATATTAAGAGAAGAAACAGCTAATGAAATAAAAGATTTCAAAAATAAGACTTTATTAATACATGATAATCCTAAAGAAGCATTTATAAAATTACTTTACTTTTTATTTGAAGATAAAAAATATCCTCTAGGAACCATTGAAAAAACTGCCGTTATAAAAGAAAATACCAATATATCTGATAATGCATATATTGGTGATAATGTGCATATAGGTAAAAATACAGTTGTTGGAAAAGGAACTGTTATAGAAGCCAATGTATTTTTGGGTGATGATGTAGTTATAGGAGAGAACTGCACTATATATGCTAATGTATCTATTCATGACAGATGTGTAGTAAAAGACAGAGTCGTAATTGGTTCTTCTACTGTCATAGGAAATGACGGATTTGGTTTCTTTGAAGTTAATGGAAAACAGATGAAAATACCTCAAAGGGGAAATGTTGTTATAGAAAATGATGTTGAACTTGGTGCTAATGTATGTATTGACAGAGCCACATTGGGTTCTACAATAATAAGAGAAGGCGTAAAAATAGATAATTTGGTTCAGATAGCTCATAACTGCGATATAGGAGAGCATTCTATAATAGTTTCTCAGGTTGGAATTGCAGGAAGTTCAAAAATAGGTCATCATTGTATATTAGGAGGACAGGCCGCTTTGGCTGATCATGTTACTCTTGGAGACAGAGTAATATTCGGAGGAAGAACTGCTGTAATGTCAAATGTTAAAATTCCTTCTAATTCTATTATGCTTGGAGCTCCTGCACAAAATATAGAAAGAGAAAAATTAAGAATGATTGCTGAACAGAAATTACCTGAATTAATTAATTTAGTTGAAGAGCGTTTTGAAGTAAA
Organism: Brachyspira hampsonii; assembly: GCF_001746205.1. Lineage (NCBI taxonomy): Bacteria > Pseudomonadati > Spirochaetota > Spirochaetia > Brachyspirales > Brachyspiraceae > Brachyspira > Brachyspira hampsonii. The sequence goes on along the minus strand of NZ_MDCO01000012.1, from coordinate 884,109 downwards.
AATAAAAAGAGTGAAATAATTTTTTAATCACAATAAAAAAATATGCTTATACCCATATTATATAATAGAAGTAATATATTTTTAAAAAAATTTATTGTTGTTTTTTTTAATTAAGTATATTATTATACTAAATAAAATAAAATTATTTAGGGTATATATTATAAAATGGAAAATAAAAAATCATTAGGGCTTCAATTTAAAATATTTGTATTATTAAGTATATCAATATTGATAATGTTCATAACAATAATATCATATATGGTGTCTCATAATATATCCAATTCAAAAGAAAAAGGATTTGCTTCAACTGAGTATATGGTTAGCACTTATGCTAAAGATATAGAAAAAGAAATGATGTCATATATATCTATGCTAAAAACTATATCTCTTTCTCTAAAAAATGATATTTTGAGCAGAACTATTACAAGACAATCGCATGCAGAAGTTTTGGGAGAAATGCTTAAAAACAATAAAGAATTATTTGCAATATATGAAATGTGGGAGAAAAATGCCTTTGATGGAAGAGATAATGATTTTATAGATACTGATTACGGTTCTGAAAATGACGGAAGATACGGACCTGCATTTTTTTATGATGATAATACTGTTGCTTATGATAAAGTTTATCAAGAAGAGTTTGATGCAAATCCAGACTACTATACTATACCCAAAGATACTAAACAGATTTATATAAGCGATGTAGAAAAAGATGATACTTATGTGGGAGCTGATACTGTACTTACTGTAAGCATTGTTGAGCCTATACTAGATAATGCTGGAAAGTTTTTAGGTATGGTAGGAGTGGATTTTTCTGCTGAAAATTTGGTGAAAATAGTTTCTGATATATCTACTAATGAAGGAATGGAAGGTTATTTGATTAATCAGTCTGGTATCATTCTTGCCTCTACAAATATTATGAATATAGGCAGAGAAATTTCAAGCATATATACTGATAATGCTAATCAAATAATGAATGCTGTAGAAAATAGTGTCAAATATTCTTTTATGAATAAAATAGATAGACATAAAATGTTTAATATTATAGTGCCTTTAACTTCATTAAAAGATAATTATAATTCTATAGCACTACTTGTAAGTGTGCCTGAAATGGTTATAGTAAAAGAAAATATAATAAATGCTGTTATAACATCTATACTTGCTATTGCTGTACTTATAATATTTTTAATTATAATAAATATTTTAATAAAGAAAAGTTTAATAGATCCTATATTGAAAATTCTACATGTTTCAGAAAAATTAAGCAGCGGAGATTTAACTTCATATAAAAATGAAGCATTAAGCAAAAGAAAAGATGAAATAGGAATGATATTCAATTCCATTCAAAATACTCAGAATATATTATCAAATATAATAAAACAAATATTAGATTCTACTAATGCTATGGAAAATGCAAGCAAAAATGTTAGTGCAGGAAGTGCTGATCTTTCAAACAGAACTGAAAAGCAGAGAGATGACCTTAAACTTATAAATGAAACTATGACAAATACATTAAAAGTAATAGATAAAACAACTAATGATATAGCAGTAACTAATGATAAAATACAAGTTCTCACAAATTCAAGCGAACATTGCTATAATTTATCAAAGGAATCTATGATTCTTATGGAAGATATTACAAAAGCAACTTCTGAAATATCAAACATAACAAAGATAATAGATGATATAGCTATGCAAACAAATATACTTGCTCTTAATGCTTCTGTAGAGGCGGCAAGAGCAGGAGAGCAGGGAAAAGGGTTTGCTGTTGTAGCTGCTGAAGTTAGAAATTTAGCACAAACATCTCAGGAATCTGTAAAAAATATTACTAATATAGTTAATAACAGTATAGAAAAAATCAATGAAGGAAACAGTAAAATAAAAGAAACTATGGACGCTTTGGAAGATATAACAAATAAAGCTAAAGAAAGCAGTGATATAGTAAGTCAAATGGTTGAATCTTCCACTCAGCAAGATGCATCTGCAAGAGAGGTTCAAAGTGCTGTTAATAGTGTTGATATTAGTGCTGAACAAAATACTAATTTGGTGAGGACAAATACTGATATAGTTATTGACATGGAAAAAGAAACTGAAAAACTTGCTGATTTAATGAAATTTTTCAGTTTAAAATAGTGTTATTTATATAGAATTATACCAATTTCTATATTCAAAATTTTTATCAGAATTAAATTTTATGCTATTTAAAAAATTACATTTTATTCTTTTTTAGAAATTTATTCTGCCCACCCACCCGCCCCATATTTATATTTTCTGCGATTATATTATAATAAAGTAAATATTTTTAAGGAGTTTAAAATGAAATTCGCTTACTTAATAATGGGTGCAATTTTTGACAGCAAAAAAGATAAAGCATCTATACATAACGGAGTTTCACAAATTATAGGAGTTGCTGATATAGAAGAAGCATGCCAAATAGCTAAAGAATTGCAATCAGAAGGAGTTGACTGTATAGAGTTATGCGGAGGCTTTGGAGAAGAAGGAGCTAGAAAAATAATAGAGGCTACAGAAAATAAAATAGCAGTAGGATTTGCGATACATTTAGAAGATCAAAATGATATTTATAAAAAACTTTTTGGCAAATGATAGATTATTATGAATTAGATTTATACAAGAAACCTGTAACTATAACTATAATACCCACAAGCATAGTAAAAGGAGCTAGAAATCCCATAAAACCTTCAGGGTGCTGCCCTACCATTGCTATAAATAAAAAACTTAAGGCAAATATTACAAGCCCTATGATTAGGATAATTAGATTTTGTTTAGAAAGTTTATCATGATTATTTACCATATTTAATATACAAAAAAAGTTCATAGCCTAAATATTGCTATAAACCTTATACTTTACTCCGTTCTTTATTTTTATTTGCTCGGGGCCGGAATCGAACCGGCACGGTCACAAGGACCAGCAGATTTTAAATCTGCTATGTCTACCAATTCCATCACCCGAGCTGGTAGTTGCTTTGTATATTATCATATTATTAAAAAAAAATCAAGTTTTATTTTATAAAAAAACATTATGTATTGACAAATTATTCATATATGTTAGCCTCTTATAACATATATAATTTACAAATTGATAATAGTGTGAAGATTCTAAAACAAAATATTATATTGGTATTAATTTTAATACTTTGGTTTATAGCAAGTGAAAGCCATATATGGAGTGCCTATGTTCTGCCTTCGCCTCAGCGTGTAATTAGAGCTTTTTATATAGAAATAATGAACGGCAATTTGATAAAAAATATATATGTAAGCCTTTTGAGAGTGATAATTGGTTTTTCTATAGCTTTTGTTTTTGCTTTTGTATTTGGAATGATTCTTGGCATAAAGCCTGAGAGATTTGAATATTTTAGAAATATAATAGAGTTTATGAGAAATGTTCCTCCTATAAGTTTGATAGCTATATTGATATTATGGTTTGGAATAGGAGAAAAATCAAAAATAATCATTATAATACTAGCTTCTTTTTTTCCTATATTCATAAATATAAGACAGGCTATAGGTTCTGTTGATAAAAAACTTATAGAAGTGGGATACTCTCTAGGCTTCACAAAGTCAAAAATATTTTTTAAAATAATGCTTCCTAGTGCCTTGCCAAGCATACTTGCCGGAATGAAAATAGGGCTTGGTTATAGTTTTAGGGCTATAATAGGAGCAGAAATGATAGCCGCTTCTAGCGGTTTGGGTTATATGATACTTGATGCTCAGCAGCTTTCTAGGTCTGATAAGGTTATAGCTGGAATTATCACAATAGGTGTTTTGGGATATATGTTTGATATTTTATTTTCTTATCTTATCAAAAAACTTCCTTATTCTAAAGGAGTATACATTGAAAATTAAAACTGAAAATATTTCAAAATCATTTATAGTTGATAATAGAAAAATTGATGTTATCAAAAATGTTAATTTTGAATCTTTAGATAAAGGCATTACAATAATATTAGGCAAAAGCGGATGCGGTAAAACTACTTTTTTAAGATTATTATTAGGATTAGAAAAAGCAGACAGCGGTAATGTAATTGTAGAAAATAATGCCAAAATATCAATAGTCTTTCAGGAATCAAGACTTATGCCTTGGCTTAATGTATTTGATAATGTTGCTTTTTATATGAACAAAAAAGAAAAAAATATATATAAAGAAAAAATATATAGTCTTATAAATATGATGGGATTAAATGGTTTTGATAGGGCTTATCCTTCTGAACTTTCTTTAGGTATGATGCAGAGAGTATCTATTGCTAGAGCTTTAGCTTATGACGGAGATATTATATTAATGGACGAGCCTTTTGCTTCTTTGGATTATTTTACCAGAGAAACTTTACAGAATGAAACTATTAATATTTACAAAGAAAATAAAAAGTCTATTATATTTGTAACGCATAGTATTGATGAGGCTCTTATTTTAGGAGGTAAGATTATAATATTTGAAAATGGAAGTATAAAAAAAGAATATAATTTAATTGATAAGCCTTATAAAAGAAATATACTTTCAAATGAGTTTATAGAGATGAAAAAAGATATTTTAGATTCTATAAGAAATGAAAAAAGATAAAAAATGAAAAAATAATATTAAAATAATTTTTTAAGGAGTTATAAAAATGAAAAAACAATTTTTTTTCAAAACTATCATAACAGTATTTTTATTATTATTTGCTATATCCTGCAATAATAATCAATCTTCATCTAATTCTTCATCAACTAATTTTACAGCTAAAAAAATAGCTATTACCTATGTAAAAGCACCATTGAATGTTCCATCAATAGTTGAAAAAGAAAAAGCAATATTCAGCAATGCATTTAGTAAATACAATATACCTGTAACATATTCTGAATTAACAACCGGTCCGGAACAAACTCAGGCATTAGCATCAGGCGATATTCAATTTTTATACGCAGTAGGTGCTACTTCTGTAATACTAGCCAAAGCAAACGGTTCTGATATAAAAATTATCAATATGTACAGCAGATCTCCAAAGGCTTTTACATTATTTTCTCAAAAAGGAACATCTTTTACAACAGCAGATGAAGTTAGAGGAAAAAAAATAGCAGGACCAAAAGGGACTATACTTCATGAACTTTTAACAGCATATTTAAATACATTAGGATTAAAAGAAAGCGATGTAGAGTTTATATCAATGGGCATACCAGAATCTCAGGCTGCTTTAGTTGGAGGCTCTGTTGATATGGCTTTGCTTGCTGGTCCTTCTGCTTATAATATGATAAAAGACGGTTATAATGTTGTAACTACAGGGGAGGGTTTAGTTGATGCCACTATAGCAGTTGCTACAAGTGAGAGTTTTTATAACAGCAACAAAGTATTGGTAGATGATTTTATAAATGCACAAAGAGAGGTTTTAAGCTATATAGAAAATAATTATGATGAGGCTATGGCAATTTCTGCAAAAGAAACAGGGCTTAGCGATGAAGCAGTAAAAGAGATGTATACTATGTATGACTTTAGTATAGATATTACTGATAATGATATAAACTCTATGAAAAAAACTGAGGAGTTTATGAGAAATAATAATATGATAGAAACTGAAGTTAATATAGATGATTTGATAATAAAATAATTTTTTGATATTGTTTTACATAAAAATTGCTAGTTATTACATTCATTATATGCATGAATAATTAACTAGCAATTATTATATTTTTCCTCAAACATTTAAGTATAAAATATGTATATTGCTCTTTATAATTAAGCAGGTAATATTCTAAAAAAGTCTTTTAGTATTTTTTGAAAAAACTAAATTATAATAAAAAGTTCTATAAGTATTAATAAAATTAGTTTTAACACAAGTCTATTGACATAACTATAAAATATTGTTAATATGTTACAATCAAAAAAATTTTAAAAAATCAAGAGGTAATTAAAGAATGTTCACAGCCACATTATACGCACAAACTGCCCAAGGAGCACAGGCAGGCGGAAGCCCATTAGTATCCATCGGTATGATGGTAGTAATATTTGCCATTTTCTACTTTTTATTAATAAGACCGCAAAAACAACAGCAAAAAAAATTAGCTCAAAGTATAGCTGAATTAAAAAAAGGAGATAAAGTAATAATAGCAGGCGGCATAATCGCTGAATATGTTTCTGATAAAGAAGGCGGAAGAGTTGCAATAGTTAAAGTAGGCGAAAATACTAAGATGGAAATTGTTAAATCTTCTATATCAGCAGTTGTTACAGAAGAAATGTTAAACCCTCCTAAAAAAGAAGAAAAGAAAAAAGAAGATAAAAAAGCTATAGAAGATAAGAATCAAATAAAAGAAGATTTAGAAAAAGCTCAGGCAGAAGATAAAAAAGAATAATAAAATAAAAAATATAATAATAGGATAGTATAATATGAGTCATAATTTAAGACTAGCATTTATCATTATAGGACTTGGTGTAATGGCTTGGTTTATTACTCCTACAGTAAGATGGTATTTTTTTACATCTGATGACAAGAAAGAAGAAAGTAATATGTCTTTAGATGAAATGATAGCTAAGGGCTACACTAAAGAACAAATTGACAATATTCAATCTCTTAAAAGATTAAGAAGCGAATCTGTAAATATGGGTTTGGACTTACAAGGCGGCATAAGAATCGTTCTTCAGGCTGATTTTGAAGAGTATGCTAACAGAATCGACAGAACTGTATCATCTCTTACAGCTGAAGAGAAAAATGATGCTATGGAAAGACTTATATCAAGACTTAGAGGCAGAATAGATCAATTCGGAGTAAGTGAAGTAGGAATAAGAAAACAGGGTGAAGACAGAGTAGTTGTTGAACTTCCGGGAGCAAGAGATCCGGACAGAATAAAAAGTGTGGTATTAAGTCAGGGAGCTTTAACTTTTAATTTGGTTGATGAACAGGCTACAGCTGCTTTAACTACTAATGATATGCTTATGGGTGTATTTACTAATACTGCTAAAGTTCCGGAATATGGAAAACAGCTTTATTTCTACAGTGAAAAAGATGATTTCGGAAGAAGAATCAGAGGTGCACCTGTTATTGTTAATAAAGAACCTTCATTAGAAGGAAGTGCTTTAATAAATGCTCAGGTAGGCGGAGGTCAGTTTGGAGAGGTTACTGTAGAATTTGAACTTAATGCAGAAGGCTCAACTCAATTCGCTGAAGTTACTGCACAAAATAAAAACAGAATGCTTGCCATAGTGTTAGATGATAAAGTTATAAGTGCTCCTAACATCAATGATGAAATTAGAGGCGGAAGAGGTGTTATAACAGGAAGATTTACTTTAGAAGAAGCTCAAGACCTAGCTAGAATCTTAAAAGAAGGGGCTTTGCCTCTTAATGTAAGTATTGTAGAAGAAGAGGTTGTAGGACAGTCTATTGGTGCTGACTCTGTTAAGGCTGGTGCTACTGCTTTGCTTATGGCTGCTGTTTTAGTTGCCGTATTTATGATAGCTGTATACAGAGTATCAGGAGTTTTAGCAACTATTGCAATGATTGTGAATGTTGTACTCATTATAGCAGTATTATCTCCTCTAAGATTTACTTTGACATTGCCTGGTATAGCCGGCCTTATTCTTACTATAGGTATGGCTGTTGATGCCAATGTTATTATATTTGAGCGTATAAAAGATGAGTTAAAAATAAAATCTAGTGTTGCTGATGCTATTATATCAGGTTATGACAGAGCATTCGCCACAATATTTGACTCTAACATTACTACTATAATTGTAGCTTTAATACTTTGGATATTCGGAAGCGGTCCTGTACAAGGTTTTGCTATTACTTTGTTCTTTGGTATTTTGATAAACCTATTCACAGCTGTATTTATTACAAGATATATCTATGAAGAAATTATAAGAACTAAAATAGTAAAGAAAGCAGGATTCTTCTTTATTTAATTATATGACTTCTTAAAAATAAATAGGATTTTGTAAATGAGTGAAGATATAAAAAAAGAAAATAATGATTTAACAAAAAACAAGATACCGTTTGTTAAAATTATGCCCATAGCTGCTGTGATATCATCTATATTATTCATAGCTTCTATTGCATTGTTTGTTAATAAACTTACCACAAACAGTTTTAATATGGGTATTGACTTTGCAGGCGGTGTTGAACTAAAAGTGCAGATAAATAATCCTGAAGTAATTAATATTGCTGAAATAAGAGCTTTATATAATAATTTCGGAACAGAAACTGTTAATATACAAGAGCTTGAAGGGGCAGACAATATAAATGCTTTTCTTTTAAGATTCAGAGGTTCTAATGAAGAATCCGACAGAGCTATGAAAGTCCTTTATGATAAATACGGACAAGATAAGGTTACTCTAATAGGAAGCAATATCATAAGCGGTGTAGTATCTGCTGATAACTTGAAGCTGGCATTCATACTTATAATAGTTTCTTGGGTTATCATAATGATATACATTACAATAAGATTCAATTATAGATATGCTTTTCCTGCTATAATTACGCTTATACATAATGTTGTTATAGTATTCGGAATACTTCTTTTCTTAAACAAAGAGTTTTCTGTACTTGTACTTTCATCAATGCTTACTTTAATCGGATACACTATTAACGATATCATAGTAGTATTTGACAGAATAAGAGAAAATACCGACAATAAAAAACCATTTAAAGAGATTGTTAATATAAGTTTGAACAATGTTGTAGGAAGAACCGTAATAACTAGTATTTCTACACTTCTTGCTGCACTTGCCATAATGATATGGGGAGGCTTCATACTTTATGATTTTGCCTTTACATTTTTCTGCGGTGTTGTTATAGGTACTTATGCTAGTAACTTTATAGCAAGCGGTCTTTTAATATTATTTATGAAAACTAAAAAAGCATAAAAATATTTTAGCTTTTTAATAATACAAAAAAGAGTATGCATTTTTTATGTATGCTCTTTTTTATTTGAATTATTTTTAATCTTTGACAAGATATTTATTTTAATATATTATTTTTTATACAAAATAATAAACAAAAAACGGAATAAAAATTATGAGCGATATTCAAATACCAAATATTAGTATAAGTAATTTTAAATGCTTCAAGGAAGTTTCTATTGATAGCTTTAAAAAATTTAATTTAATATTCGGTAAAAATAGTGTTGGAAAAAGCAATCTTTTGGAAGCATTATATTTATACTCAAATATGTTTAGAAGCGATACAGTTATATCTTCTTCTTTTTTTCAAAGGAATATACCTCTAAATAATAATTTGGAATTAATTTTTCATAATTTTGATTATACAAACCCTATAAATATAAAAACTTCAAAAAAAGAACTAAATATATACCCTATAAAATCCTTAGAGCTTGCAACTTTAGATGGTATTTATTATCAAGTAAAAAATAATAATGGAGAAACTATAAAACTTCCAATGCTTATAAATAATAACAGACAAATGGATAATAGTTTTGTACCTATTAATAATACTTTTCCTATGAACAATGTAAATGTACGTTCAGCAATTTTAGCTCCTTCATTATTTAACTTTTATTTCTTTAACGATTACAGTACTTCAGAAACAAGTGTAAAAAATAATGTTGTATCATCATTTGATAAACTTCAAAATTTAAAAATGGATAAAATAGTTGTAGATAGTTTAAAAACTATAATACCAAATATAGAATCAATAAGAATATCATCTGAACAAATATGTGAAGCGGATATTGGTCTTGACAGATATTTACCAATAAATGCATTAGGTACAGGTATATATAAAATATTTAACTATATAGTCAGCATACCATTTATTTCAAATGGAGTTTTACTTATTGATGAAATTGATAATGGATTTCATTATAGTGCTTTAAGAAATTTATGGCTATCTCTATTTGAAGCATGCCACAAAAATAATGTTCAGCTTTTTGCTACTACTCACTCTTATGAATGTATAAAAGCTTTTAATGATGTTTATAATGAGAAAAAAGATGAATACAATTCAAATGATGATATTCAAGGTATAAGAATAGAAGCGGACAAAAAAGAAAAGTATAAATATAAAGCCATAATATATAACAATGAAGAATTAAATAATGCTATGGATAATTGGGAGGTAAGATAAAAAATAATGGAAAATAAAATGAATCCTATGGCTAAAAAAGTTCTTCTTGTTGAAGGAAATGATGAGAGAGATTTATGCTCTCTTTTAATTAATAAAAAATTAGAATTAAAATACATAATAGGTAAATACGATAAAACTTTTATAGAAGATGATGACACTATACATATAATAACAATCAATGAAGTTGAGAATAAAAATAATATTACTTCATTTATAAAAACTTCCAACTACAACAATATAGAAAAACTTGCTATTGTAGTTGATGCTGAAAGTAATGCTCAAAAAAGATTTAATATTTTTAATGATATTATAAAATGCGAATATAATCAAAACAACAATATTTATTATGATGATTATAAAGGCTTATTTATAACAGCCAAAACAGATGATAAAACTTCTGGATATTTAGAACATTTAGTTGAAGAAATAATTTTAGAAAATGATAAAGACTTATATAATGACTGCGTTAATAATTTTTTTAATTGTGCCAATAATTATATTAATCAAGGTAGTAATGAAGCCCATTTATTAAAAGCAAAAATACTCGCATTCATATCGGTAAGATGCAAAAAGAGAAATACAGTAGGCGGATTATTTCAGGAATGCTCTCATTATTTGGATTCAAATGTATTATATGATTTAATTGATTTTTTAAATAATATCTTCAAACAAAAATAGGTTTATAAAATGAATGAAAAAATCAACAACTTAAAACAATATATAAATGAAAAATTTCTTCTAACTCTCACAAATAAAGGTATATATAATAGATCAGTAAAAGATATTGATAACATTATAAATAATAGCCCTGAAAAAATAAAACTCGAAGAAGCCGATGATAAAATAAAAGTTACAATAGATACAGGTGATAAAATAGAAGTAATACTTAATGATGAGGATATAAAATCAAGCAAATGTACATGCCCCTCAAAAGATATTTGCAAGCATATTATAATGTCGCTTTTATATATAGAACATTTTAATACAGAAAATAAATCAAATGATAATATAGAAAACGATAACAAATATAATAATACAGAAGAAATAAAAGAGACAGAAGAAACAAACAATAATATAATAAATAATACATTCGATGAAGTCAAAAATATAAGTTTCGATGAAATTAGAAAATTAAGCACTAAAAGAAATTTTGAATATGCATTAGATAGGTTTTATGAAAATATTGAAGCAGATATTAAAGAAGATGCTATGCTTGAAATTAATATTTCAGAAGAAAATACAATTATTTATTTTCCTAAAAAAGACAGCATAAAAAAGGCAGTATGTTCATGCAAAGATTCTTCACTTTGTGCACATAAGATAATAGCTATATTAAAATACAAAGAAATGTACGGAACTTTAGAAGATATAAAAGAAGAAGATAAAGAGATAGATGAAAATATTTTAAAATTCGCAAATGAGTTCATAGAAAATATATTTGAAAAAGGGTTTTATTCATGCAGTGAAAAAGATTTTGATATTGCAGAACAAATAAGTATAAAACTTCAAGTAAAAAATATGCCTGAACTAGCAAAAATATTTAGAAGTATTGCTGAGAGTATTGACTCTATGATAAATAAACATGCTTCATTTAATAAATTATTTGCTTTTGCCTCACTTTCAAGACTTTATAATACAATAAAAAATATAGAAAAAGCAAAGCAAAATAATGATAATAAAACTGTAAAACTTCTTACAGGAGAAATAAGAAGCAAATATATAAATAGAAAAAGCGGAGAATTAGTGGGATTAGGTGCTTATCCTTGGATTTCTTCTACAGGATATTTGGGAGTAAGTGCTTATTTATATAATTTAAATACTAAAAAATTATCATTCTTTTCTTATGTTATACCTACATTTTATGATAATGCTAGAATTTCTTATGATGATGTAAGAAGCAATTACAGAAAGAAAATTCATTTTGAAAATAACATATCTATAGAAGAAATTTCTAAATATAAAATTAAATTCATAAATTATAAAGTTAACAATGAAGAGAGAATATCATCAAGTAAATTTACATCAGTTATCTTAAATGATAGAATTAATTATACATTATTAAAAGATATAAAAGAGTCAAAAAATAATGAAGAACTATTTGCAGAAACATATAATGATATAAAAAATATAGATTTTAGATATGATTATTTCAATAAGAATGATATGTCAAAAATAATAATAGCAGAATTTCAAATAATAGAAAATCAAGAGTTTGATAAAATAAAACAAATGCTTTATTTTGATATCATAAATAAATATAAAGAAGATGAAGAAGAAAGATTAACTTTAAATATAAAATACACATCCATTCACTCAAATGGAATCAAATATATTATGGATTATAAAAACTCAAATGTAGACAAAAACAGATTCATAGTATTGGAAAAAACTAAATATTATATAAGACCTATAAGTATAATAAATGTGAATGCCGTTATAAATATATTTTTTGATAATTAATAATACATTAACAGCAAGAAGTTTTTAATTTCTTCCTGCCGTCAAATATAAATTTATGATTTATTTATGTACGAATTCTCTAATTTTTTTAGCAGCTTCTTTTAATATAGGTATATCCTGAGTTAAAGCTATTCTAAAGTAATTTTCACTTCCGAAAGCAATTCCCGGCACTACAGCAACACCTGTTTCATCTAATAATCTTATAGCAAAATCAAGAGAAGGCTCTTTAGAAAATTTCTCATATCCTACAAACAAATAAAATGCCCCTCTAGGTTCTATAACATCAAATCCCATATCAGTTAACTCTTTAGCTAAAAAGAAAGCTCTCTCTTTATAAATATCTCTGAAACTCTCTATAACAGGATATTTCTCTAAAGCAAACTCAGCAAGAGCACAAGAAACAGTAACCATACTTCCAACATTATTGAAACTAGCATTAACTAAACATTTTCTCACATATTCAGGAGAAATACTGTATCCTATTCTCCATCCTGTCATAGAATGCGATTTTGAAAAACCATTAAGAACTATAACTTTATCCTTTATAGAAGGATAAGAAGCAAATGAAGTAAAAGGATAAAATGATATAGCCGAATATATCTCATCAGCTATTATAAATATATCTTTTTTCTCAAAATATTTAACAAGCTCATCCATCTCTTCTTTTTTAAGCATATATCCTGAAGGATTTCCTGGATTACTGAAAAGTATAGCCTTAGTTTTATTTGTTATAACCTTATCTATTGCTTCAGGCTTAATTACAAGATGATCTGCCCTAGTATCTAAAAATACACATTTACCATAAGAAAGTTTTACAGCCTGTTCATAAGGAGAGAAAAAAGGAGTAGGTATTATAACTTCATCATCTATATTAAGTATAGTTCTAAATACAGAAGAAATACCTTCCATAGAACCAATATGCATAGTAACATTATCAGCTTTAATATCTGAGCCATAGTATTTATTGTAATGATTAGCAACCAATCCTCTTAAATGCTCGCTTCCTCCGGAATGAGTATAACCTAATCTATGAGTTTTAGCGAACTCACAGGCATAATCAATAAACTCTTTAGGAGGCTGTAAATCAGGCTCTCCTATTGTAAGCATTATAGCATTTTCTTTATTTTGTGCTTTTTCTGTAAGCTCTCTTATAAGCGAATATGGTACTTGAAGTATATTTTTATTGAGTTCCATGATGATTCTCCATAAGTGTTTTTTAATTAAAATATTTAGACACAATATTATATACAATAATATTATATATAATAATATTAAATATTTTACCAAAAATATTTAATTTGTCAATTTTTATTATAAAAAAATTTAAAATAAGTCATTAAGTATATTAATTTTATTATTTTTTATAATTAAGGACTTTATTTACTTAGAAATATTATATATGAATAAAAAATGCAGTAATAATATTCATTAAAAATAAAATCATTGTTATAATATTAAAAAAGGAGAGTTTTAATTATAGGATTTTATAAAGATAAAGAATAAATGTTTAGACATAGAGCTGATAGGGCTAAAAAAGAGGGTGATAGATATTATGCTTTATATAAAAAATCAGAAGAATTAGGTGATAAAAAAGAAGCAGAAAAAAATTTGAAACTTTCTCAAAAATACTATCAGGGTTACAGAGAAAATGTACAAAAAGCCGAACAATATAAAAGACAAAGTTTTTAAGTAAAAGTTAATAAATTTGATAAAAAAATAAAAGCCTCTGTATAAAATAATTATTTTTATGCAAAGGCTTTTAAATCATTTTTAATTAAAAAAATTATTTTCTTAAATCATCTACCAATTTAGTTTTATCTGAAGTTTTTTCATCTTTAGTTTTTACAACTTTAGCAGGGTTTCCAGCAACTACCTGATTTTCTTCAACATCTTCTATAACAACTGCCCCAGCCCCTATAACAGCATTCTTTCCAATATGAACTCCCTCAATAATAACAGCATTAGCCCCAATAACAACATTATCTTCTACAATAACAGGCTTAGCAGAAGGAGGCTCAATTACTCCAGCAAGTACAGTACCAGCTCCAATATGGCAGTTTTTTCCTACAATAGCTCTTCCGCCCAAAACAGCCCCCATATCTATCATAGTACCCTCTCCTACTTCAGCACCAATATTGATAATAGCCCCCATCATAATAACAGCATTATTACCAATCGTAACTTTATCTCTTATTATAGCACCCGGTTCAATTCTAGCATTAACATTAAAATAATCTAAAGTAGGTACGCCTGAGTTTCTCCTATCATTTTCCAAATAGTAATCTTCTATAGAGTCTTTATATTCTTCTAATATAGCTTTTATATCTTCATAATCTCCTACTGCAAAATGAAATTCTCCTGAAGAAAATACTTTAGCATTTGTTTTTATTTTAGGTAAATTTCCTTTTATGTATATTTTAACAGGCGTTTTCTTTTTAGAATTTTTAATATACGCAATAATATCTTCTGACTTTTCTAACATATCCATTTCCATATTCTCCTATATAATTTCTAAAAGCATTATCAATTTATTATGATAAAACCTCTTTCATTCTATAAAGTCCAGGTTTCTTATCAATAAGGAATTTAGCAGCTTTAATAGCACCATTAGCAAAAATTCTTCTGGAAGTAGAAGAGTGCTTTATTTCTATAATCTCATCATCTCCATAAAAAATAACACTATGTTCTCCTACAACAGAACCGCCTCTTATAGAATGCATACCTATTTCTTTTTTATCTCTTACATGAAGACCATTTCTTCCGCTAACCAAGAACATTTCATTATCCAAAGCAGCATTAATAATATTAAATAAACTTTTAGCTGTTCCGCTTGGCGAGTCAACTTTTCTATTATGATGAGCTTCAATAATTTCAATATCAAAATTCTTAAGCTGAGGAGCCATCTTTGCTACAACTTCATTCATAAGATTTATTCCTATACAAGTATTAGATGATAATACTATAGGCACCTGCATAGATGCTTCTACGATTTTTGCAAGCATATTTTCATCATAACCTGTAGTACATATAACCATAGGTATATTATTTGCCAAGCTGTAATCTATCATAGCAGGAAGTCTTGAAAAATGAGAAAAATCTATAATCATATCTCCTTTTTCATTTGTAAAATCATCAGCAAAACCTGATATTTCTAATTCGCCCTCTTCTTCTATAACTTCTTTTAAAATTGAGCTCATAACTCCTGTTCCATGTATTAATACTTTCATATTTTTCTCCTTTTTAGTTTTTATAAAAAATTATTTTTTTAAGCCGTATTTATTTATAATGTTCTTTACATGCTCTCTATTTTTATCACTTAAAGGACCTAATGGAGAACGGCATTCTCCTACACCAAAACCCATAATATTCATAGCCTCTTTTATCGGAGCAGGATTAGTCTCTATAAACATAGCCCTCACGAAATCTATATATTTAATCTGAGTTTTAATAGCTTCATTTACATTCCCATTAAGAAAATTCATAACCATATCATGATTTTCTCTAGGAATAATATTACTTGTAACAGATATAACCCCTTTAGCACCTAAAGCCATCATCGGAGTTACCATATCATCATTTCCAGAATACAAATCCAAATTTGGGGCAATATTAGCAATATCTGCCACATAACTAATATCTCCGCTAGCCTCCTTAATTCCCTGAATATTAGAAACCTCGGATAATGTTTTTATTACATTAAGAGATAATTTCACCCCTGTTCTTGAAGGAACATTATATATAATCACAGGACATTTAACACTATTCGCTATTTTTGTATAATAATCAATAATCCCGCTTTCATTTCCCTTATTATAATACGGAGTAACCGCCATTACCATATCAGCACCATACTCATAAGACTTTTTACTGAACTCTACTGCAGATGCTGTATTATTAGTTCCTGTACCAGCTATAACTATAGTTCTTTTTTTTGTACGCTCTATACAAAATTTAATAACCTGCATTCTTTCTTCAGGTGTAAGAGTTGAACTTTCTGCTGTAGTACCTGCGGCAATTATAGCATCTGTTTTATTTGCTATTTGAAATTCAATTAACTCTTCTAATTTCTCATAATTAACTTGATTATCTTCCGTAAATGGTGTTATTAAAGCTACACCTGCTCCTTCAAATAATGACATATTAATCTCCTTTAATTATATATTGTATTTCTTTTTTTTTCTATAGTAAAAAATAAAATAATAGTGTTACTTTATAAATTTATCTTTATTTTTATATGTATTATAAACATTAAGCAGCTGAATTTTTACTCCTATATTAATTGCATCTTCATCTATATCAAACAAGCTATTATGAATAGGAACATTTATTTTTTCATTGGATACTCCCAAACTAAAGAAAGCTCCTTTTACCCTTTGAAGATAATAACTAAAATCTTCAGTTGTCATATTAGACTTTTCAAGAAGACAATTCTCTTCAGTTAAAAAAGATTCCGCAGAAGTTTTCACTATATTAACAGCATCATCATGATTAATTAAAGCAGGATAAGATGGAATATTGACAAACTCTGCATCAGCATTAAAACTTTTTGCAGTATTTTTTATAATATTTTCTATCATGTTTAGTCTTTTATTTCTTGTCTCATCATCGCATAACATTCTAATAATACCTTCCATCTTAACATTATCAGCCACTACATTACTCACACTTCCTCCGTTTATAGTACCTATATGAAGCCTCATACTTCCATCTGTAAATACTGAAGTAAAAGTATGAAGCTGAGTTATAATATGTGCTGCAATTACTATAGCATCGATACCATTATATGATTTAGCTCCATGTGCTGATTTGCCATGAATATAAACTTCAAACATATTAGAACTTGCATACATTGCTCCATAAGTAATACTTATCTGTCCGACATTTATTTCAGGACGAACATGAAGCCCGTAAATAACATTAACATTATCTAAAGCATGCTCATTTATCATAGGCAAAGCCCCGCCTGTAGTCTCTTCTGCCGGCTGATATATAAGCCTAATATTGCAAGGAGGCTTTATCTCAGAAAAATATTTCGCTACACCTGTAAGTACTGCAATATGAACATCATGCCCGCAGGAATGACATTTACCCTTATTCTGTGATGAATAAGAACAATTTTTTTTATCTTCCATAGGTAAAGCATCCATATCAGCCCTAAAAGCTATAGTAAAATTTTTATCCTCGCCTTCTATATTCGCTATTATACCCGTTTCAGCAACCTTATTCTTATACTTTATATTCAATGAATTAAGTATAGAAGAAATTTTCTCTGATGTCCTAAACTCCTGAAATCCAAGTTCAGGGTGAGCATGTAAATCCCTTCTTAAATCTATTAAAAAATCCTTCATAGATAAAAGAACATTTTCTGATATTATATTGTCCTGCATTGTTTAAACACCTCTGTAAAAAACAATTATACCATATAGATATAAAATATTATTATATACATTGTAATTATTATTAATTTTAGAATTATTAAAAAGATTACTTCTTAGATTTTGAAAGAGTGCGTTTTGAAGATTTATAGAATTTAGAAAATTGAAAGCATATATTTGAATGATTATATGAACGGCCTGTATTACAGGTGAATGAAATGTACATTCTAAACTCCTTAAATTTTTATTTATAGTAATATTATTATATGTAATAATATAGCAAAAGTCAAGAAAAACCGCATTATTTTTTAATAAAAAAGATTTTTTATTATAGATATAAAAAATTATATGTTATTACTAAAAAACAAAGAATTAATAAAGAATATATATTATTTATTTTTTTCGATATTATATAAAGAATCAACAATATCCGTAACTCTTACGCCGAAGCATTCATCTATAACTACAACCTCACCTTTAGCTATTAATTTACCATTAACAAGCAAATCTACAGGCTCACCGGCTAGCTTTTGAAGTTCTATGATAGAACCCTCTCCTAATCCTAATATTTCTCTAATACTCAAACGAGCCCTTCCAAGTTCTACTGTTACATTTATAGTAACATCCATCAATAAGCCGATGTTATTAGAAGGTACACTATTAGAATTTTTATTGTCTACATTACTCATTATTTTACTTCTGTATTATACTAATATATCTATATTATATACTTTTATGCAATAATTGCAATTATATTATTATAAAAAATAAAAAAGCGGGAAGTTACTTCCCGCTTTTATTATATTGGTAATTATTTTAACTTATATTATCTAGGTTTATTAGTAAGTCTGTCCATAGGGTTAATAATATCAGTAACACGAACACCGAAGTTTTCATCTATTACTACAACCTCACCTTTAGCTATTAATTTACCATTAACAAGCAAATCTACAGGCTCACCAGCTAGCTTTTGAAGCTCTATAATAGAACCTTCTCCAAGTCCTAATATATCTCTGATAGTCATAGTGGCTCTTCCAAGTTCTACAGTCATATTCATGGTTACATCCATGAGCAGACCTATATTTCCTGTTCCCTGTACATCAGAAGCAGGCATTAGAGAATTAAACTCAGCATGCTGCACACCTAATTGAGGTGAAGAGTCAAAGGCTTGATTATCCACAAGTCCTGACATAGAATTATTAGCAGCTCCGGCATTTGATGTATTTCCTGAGGAAGCAGGAGCAGCAGCATTATTAGAGGCAGAACCTATAAGGCTTTGAAGCAATGGAAGTTCTAAAGCAAATACATAAGGAGCATTTTCAACTTCTCCTTCAATAGAAAGCGAACCGCTTACTATAGCTAAAGAACCCGGTATATTAATACTAAAAGCATCTTCTAATATAGAAGTTTCTATAGGAGAGTTAGTAAAACTTCCCCCAAATCTTGAAGATAAAGCACTGTCAGAAACTCCCACCATTTGAGAGAAAGCCTCTTTCAATACCTGAGCTACCATATCATTTAAAGCAGCTTCTTTTTGTCCCATCATAAGAGAAGCAACTATTAAAGCCTCATTTTCTCCCATGAAGTAATAAACATTTCCTGTGATAGAACCTGTATAACCAACCTTAGCTTCTATCATTTTACCAGAAAGCATTTGATGTAAGTTATTAACATCGCCAACTGTAGTTGTAATATTAGTAATGGATACAGTCTTAGTAGAAATAGATGATAGTGAAAAGGCTTGATTTTCAGCTATCATTTTAGCAGCTTCATTAAAAAGTTGTTTATCTACATTACCGCCGCCATTACCTGATGCCTTAGGAGCATCGCTTCCAAAAGCATCATCGGCACCTTTTAGCAAAGCTTCTATTTCGTCTTGAGATAATGCACCGTCACTCATCATAACCTTAATCCTCCTCTTTTAATAAATCGTCTTCGGTTATATCAGCCTCTCCATCCATAACACCTGTAAGCTGTACAGCCATTCTGCTGCCTGATATACCAGGACGGCATAAGAATTTCTTTCTGTTTCCTATCTTGAATATGACAGGATCTGTAATCTTAGTATCAGTAAATTTAACAACATCGCCTTTCTGAAGATTGAGAATGTCTGATAGCGGTAATTGCATAGATCCAAGTTCCGCCGAAGTTTCAACAAATATATTTTGTAATTTTTCTTTTATTATCTTTAAATTTTCGCTAGTGCTTCCTCTTCTAATAGATGCATACCAATACTGAGCTGAAAACTTAGAAAGTATAGGCTCAATAGTAATATATGGTATACAAAAGTTCATCATACCTTCAACATCAGCTACTTTGGTTTCTAAAGTAATAAGTACAACCATGTCATTAGGGCTAACCATCTGAGCAAACTGAGGGTTAGTTTCTATAGAACCCAAACGCGGTCTTAAATCTATTACCTGAGACCAAGCCTCCCTTAAGTTACCTAGTATTCTTACTATAATACCTTCCATAACTGATAACTCAATATCTGTAAGCTCCCTATTCAAATTCTTAGGACTCTCACCAGGTCCGCCAAACAATCTATCAATAATAGTAAAAGTAATAGATGGGTCAATCTCTAGTATAGAACTACCTTTCAAAGGATCCATACTTACAATAGCCAAAGTAGAAGGATTACTAACACTTCTTATAAACTCTTCGTAAGTAAGCTGATCTACACTTGCTACGTGAATACCTACCAAAGTCCTCAACTGTGCTGATAATGAAGTTGTAGTTACACGAGCAAAGTTTTCATGCATCATCTGAAGCGTTCTAATTTGGTCTTTTGAAAACTTATCGGGACGTTTAAAGTCGTATATCTTTATCTTTCTATGTTCTACTTCTACACGTTTAGTATCAATATTATCTAAACTTTCACCAGATGATATAGCACTTAACAACGCATCTATTTCGCTTTGTGACAATACTTCTGTCATACGAATATCCTTCTCTTATAATTTTTAGTAGTATTTAGCATTAGCTTAACAAGAAGTTATCAAATAATATACCATCTATTTGACCATTTCTAAGCATACTATTAATTTCCCGCTTAATATCAGCTTTTAATTGCTCTCTGCCCTCATTAGTTCTCAACTGATCATAAGTATAAGAACTAAGTATCGTTGTGATTCTATCTCTTATCATATAGAATCTTTCTGGAAGTTCTACTGCAAGCTGCTTAGTATTAGTAGTATAAGTTAATATAATACTAACCTTTACATATCTTGCTACATCCATATCTGCAGTGTTTACATTAAACTCAGGGTCTATACGATAAATTGATGGTGGCGGCTGTTTTACCATATCGTCCACTACACCGCCCTGTACGCCTGCAGCTTTTCCTACACTTTTAGATACAAAAAATGCTATAAGCCCGGATATTAAAGCCACAACTAAAATGGCAGCAATTCCCATAAGGATTTTAACAATCATAGGGCTTAAACCAAATTTCTTCTTTGGTGCAGCTTCGGCTTGTTCTCCTTCTTCTTCGCCTTCTTCCAAGTCTAAGTTTTCTTCGTCTGCCATATAATTTCCTCACTTAAATTAATATGTTTGTTTTCAATTATATAACAGTAAAATAAAATTAGCAACTCTTATGTTAACTTTAACTTTTTACTGTCCTTATATATAATATCGGTAAACTGAAAAAACACTTAACATATTTTTTATCTAAAAGTAAAAAAATATTATGTTGATTTTTTTCGCTTTAATCGTTATAATTTTTGAAATTATCTTTAAATATCAAAGGAGTATTAAATGAGGGTTTTACTAAAAGCTGAAGAATATGAAAAGGTTCTGCCTAGACTTGCTGCTGAAATCATTGAAAAAGAAGATATGGAAAAGCTCGCTATTGTGGGTATAAGAAGAAGAGGAGATTTCTTAGGAATAAGATTAAAAAAACTTTTAGAAGAAAAAATAAAAAAAGAATTGCCTATTGGAGCAATAGATATTAATCTTTACAGAGATGATTTATCTTCTCTCTCTGAATTTCCGGAAATTAAAGAAACTGATATACCTTTTGATATTACAGGAAAAACTATACTTCTTGTTGACGATGTTCTTTATACAGGAAGAACAATCAGGGCTGCTCTAAATGCTCTATTTGATTATGGAAGACCTAAAAAAGTATCTTTACTAGTTTTAGTTGATAGATTCGGAAGAGAACTTCCTATATCCGCAAATTATGTAGGACTTGCTCTTAATGTACCTCAAGATCAATATGTATCGGTAAGAGTGAAAGAATTGGAAGGAGAGGATCTAGTTCTTCTAAAAGATAGAAATTAAAAAAATATATATATTATTTGCAATAAAAAAGGACTTATTAAAAGTCCTTTTTTATTTTGTAAAAATTAATTTCAATCACCGAATTTTCTAAATAGAGATGAATACATATCATAGAACTCTGTTTTTGAAAAATCATTCAAATCTTCAGGAGACATTTTTTCTACAATATTTTTGAAATATCCGAAAAGTTTCTTAAATTTATTAATTTCATTTTCTGATAATAGTATATCAGCTTTAGAACTATACTCATTAGTATTACCGCTAGCCTCTTCAGATTCAAATAATTTAATGGCATAATCTAAATCAGATTGAGTAATTTCTCCGTCAAAATCTTCTTCTTCATCTTCAGTATGTTTTCTATCTTCCATTAGTATAGGCTCATTATCATCACCCAAACTAAATTCTTCTTCAACTGCTACATTATTATCTAGATTTTCTTTATCAATAGTTTCTAATTCTTTTTCTTCAGACATATTCGTCTCCTTATTTAAAAGCTCTTCCATAGAATCAAAATTTTCTATGGATTTTGCTTTAGTATTATCTTCTTTAGTATTATTTTCATTTATTTTGTCACTTATTTTTATAAGTTCTACACCGTCTTCATCATTACCTTTAATGATATTTTCAAGCATATTCAAATCAGAATCTCTTATTTCATCTATTTGAACATTATTTATATATACAAGATCTTCTAATTCTTCATCGCTTACTTCTTCTTTTAATTCATTATTATAATCTTCGTCATGTAATTCATCTTCTTGAATATCTTCTTCTACTTTTTCTTCCTGAGGTTCTTGAGTTATTTCTTCTATATTTGTTTCCTCTGATGATTCAGTAGATGATTCTTCTTTTATTTCTTTTGTGTCTGTTTCCCCAGATGATTTTTCTTGCAATTCTTCTTTTACTTCAATATTATCTGAAGAATTGGATAAATAATTTTGATATAATTCTTTTTCTTCTTCCGTTAAATCTTCTGATGAACTATCTACTTTATCCAAATAGCCTTCTATCATAGATTTATCTTCTTCTGTCAAATCTTCTTCATTACTGATTATCTCTTCTTCTACTTCTTCATGAGATTCTGGAGTTATTTCTTCTGCTTTCGCTTCTTCTGATGATTCAGAAGTTGATTCCTCTCGCAATTTTTCTGCGGGTTCTGATTCTTTATCACTTTCTTTCTTACTCTCTTCATACTCTTCATTCATCTTCTGAAATTTAGATATATAATCATTATTTGGAACATCTTCATCATTATTAGATTCTTGATTTTGCAAATAATCATTATACATCTTAGATATGTAATCATTAGTTAATTCAGGAGTTTCTTCTTTTTCAACAGTATAAGATATAGACTCTATTGATGAATCTTCTTTATCTGATTCTTCTTGAGGTTCTGATATATCTTCTTTCAATTCTTCTTCTTGAGATTCTGGAGTTATTTCTTCTGCTGGTTCTGATTCTTTTATCTCGATTTCTTTCTTACTCTCTTCATACTCTTCATTCATCTTCTGAAATTTAGATATATAATCATTATTTGAAACATCTTCATCATTATTAGATTCTTGATTTTGCAAATAATCATTATACATCTTAGATATGTAATCATTAGTTAATTCAGGAGTTTCTTCTTTTTCAACAGTATCAGATATAGACTCTATTGATGAATCTTCTTCCTCTGATTCTTCTTGAGGTTCTGATATATCTTCTTTCAATTCTTCTTCTTGAGATTCTGGAATTATTTCTTCTGCTTTTACTTCCTCTGGTGATTCCTCTTGCAATTCTTCTTTTGCTTCAATATTATCTGAAGAATTAGATAAATAACTTTTATAGAATTCTTTTTCTTCTTCTGTAAGATCTTCTTCATTATTAATTATCTCTTCTTGTGCTTCTTCCTTGAACTCTTCAGTATCTGCTTTTATTTCTTCTTGAGGTTCATTAGTATATTCTTGTACATCTTCTTCCTTAGGTTCTTCACTATATGATTCTACTTCTTCATGATATTCTGGAGTTATTTCTTCTTGTTTTGATTCTTCTTGAATATCTGCTTTTACTTCTTCTTGAGGTTCATTAGCATATTCTTGTACATCTTCTTCCTTAGGTTCTTCACTATATGATTCTACTTCTTCATGATATTCTGGAGTTATTTCTTCTTGTTTTGATTCTTCTTGAATATCTGCTTTTACTTCTTCTTGAGATTCTGATATCAATTCATCTAGTTTTGCTTCTTCTAACTCTTCTATAGCTGATGATATTTCTTCTTTTATATCTTCTGCTTCTAACTCATCAATTAATTCTTTATCTTTTATTTCTTCCAACTCTTCATCAGATATTTCTGACATAGTATAATTATTTTCTCTGTAGTCATCTGTGATATCTTCTTCATTATTATTTACATAACCGTCATCTATCTCTTCCAACTCTTCATCAGATATTTTTGACATAGTATAATTATTTTCTCTGTAGTCATCTGTGATATTTTCTTCATTTGATGAAGATTCTATTTCAACATCTCTAGTTATTAAATCAAGTTCATTTCCAGATAATTGTATTATATCATCATCATTATCTATTTCTGTTATATAATTAGATTCATCTATATAATCAACATTATCTATATCTGGAACTACAACATTTCTATCATTATATTGTATGTTTATTTCATCTTCTTTTAGATTATCTTCTTTTATTAAATTTACTTCTTTAGGTTCTTCATCATCTATTTCAGGCAACTCCAATACTTCATCTATTACTGATGAATCATCATTATCAGCAATTACAGAAATATCATCGTATAAATCTGGTACCTCTATTTCATCATCATTATTATTATCAATTTTCTGATTACTAAAAAATGTACTTAAATCAAATTCTTCAACACAATCAATATCTTCTAATTCTTCCTCTGTAAGAGCATCTTTTTCAGATACTTCTTTCATAAGAATATCTTGTTCTTCTGAATATATATGCTGAACAACATAATTTTGTTCGGCAGAAAATTCAGCATCATCAACATCTATATTATCTTTTGCATAAGAAGTTCTTTTTATTTTTGTTCCATCTTCCAATTCAATTAATGTATATTTATCTAATGATAATTCATTATCAATTTCTGAAGCATCAGAATCTTTTAAATATTCTTTTTCTATATTTTCTAATTCTTCTAAAGCAGATAAACCTTCATCAATTAATTCTTTTTCTATATTTTCTGATTCTTCCAAAGATGATTGAGACTCACTATTTTTTTCATGCTCTTCAGTAACTTCGTTTCCTGATGTTTCTTCTTCTAATATATTATCAGAATCAAGAAGCTCCTCATCTGTATACTCTTTCATCTCTAATTCAGATTCTTCTTCTGAGGGAGCAGCTTCTTTTGTACTTTCTGATTCTTCTAAAGATGATTGTGATTCAATATTTTTTTCAGGCTCTTCAGCAACTTCGTTTCCTGATGTTTCTTCTTCTAATATATTATCAGAATCAAGAAGTTCTTCATCTGTATACTCTTTCATCTCTAACTTGGATTCTTCTTCTTCCTGAGTATCAGAATATTCCTCTGAGTTATTAAGATGCTCAAAAGATATTAAATCTTCTATATTAAGATCTTTAGATGAAGTATTTTGATTATTTGATAAATTTTTTAGAGTATCTTCTAAGTTATTTAAATCTGTTTCGCCTAAACGAATACTCTCATCTTTAATATCTTCTTCCAAATTTGAAAAATTATCTGCACCAATTAAATTTTCTATATCAACATCTTCTTCATTATCAATTTTCAATTCTTTTATAGTATTATCTAAACTCTTTAACTCTTCTGCATTAAAGTTTTCATCTTCAATATTTTCAGAATTAGACGAATCTTCAGAATCACCTTCTAACTGATTATATAATAAATCTTCATCACTATATTCTGATACATAAACTTTTTTGAAACTCTCATCTAAACTAAAATCTTCAACCGTTTCAATATTGCTTAATTCATAACCCTCTAAAGATTCTTCTTCAGATTCTTTATGTATATCATTCTCTTCTTCAGAATATATGTTATTGATTATTTCAGACTGTTCTTCCGTTAACTCTGACTTGTTTTTTTCTGGTTCTTCTTCTTCAATTTTAGGGCTATTATTAGAATTAGGAAATAAGCTGGACATATCTATTTCAGAATCAACTATTTCGCCTGCCGATTCTATATCATTTTCTGATAGGCTTAAAGTTTCCTGAAGATTTTTATATTTTTTTGTTTCTTCATCTGAATAAGCATTATTAGTTATTTCTTCGCTGCCTTCCAAATTGATATTTTCAGAATTATCTCTTTCTTCATATTCTTTAGTAGTGATTGTAGCTAATATTTTAGGACTTTCTTTATCAGAATTCCCTATAGATATTACAGGAAATTCATTTTCATTAATTTCTATAGTTTTATCTAGAAGTTTATTTATTTCATACTCATCGAGCGAGATTTCTTTATTACTTTCAAAAATACTAGCGAATTCTTTTTCCACTATCAATTCTCTTCATAATTTTTTCTTATAGTTGAATATCTTTTTTGTATATTAATCGTAGTATCATTGGTTATAGGCATATTATAATCAAACCCAACCGGCAAATATCCAAGCTCAGTCATTCCTCCGCAAATTTCTAAAACTTCGGATACTGAAATGCCATATTTACAAAAATATACTCCTTGATTAACAACCGCTCCTTTTACTGTAATACTAATTAGTTTATTATTTGTATTATTAGTTTTATAAAAAAGATTTATAAATATACCAAATACAAATATCAATAATGTAAAAGATAAACAAAGTATTCTATCTCTCATAATATTATCGGTTACTATTTTATATACTATATAATTTTATTTAATGATATCATTCTTTTTATTTGTAGTCAAGATTTCTGTTAATTAATATATAATAATTGTATTTTTTACTTGAATATTTGTATAATAGTAGTATACTCTTAAGAATATGATATTTATTTCCGATTATTATTACAAAATAAATTATATGGTGTTATTTATATGTTTGATTTAGATGTAGTAAATGCTTTCAGCAAAGGTACAGTAATTATATTAAAAAGTTATTTCAATTCAAAAGTTGGAAAAGGCGATGTAAGAATATACAGAAACGCAAATCATGTCGGAGGCGTTATAGTATTTGTAGGTATCACAGGAGATTTAAGCGGAAGACTTATGTTTAATATGAGCAAAGCAACCGCTTTTAAATTAGCTTCAGTTCTTAATATGGAATCTATAACTACAATAGACGATATATTTATTGCCACTATTAAAGAATTTGTTAATATGGTTGCTGGAAGTGCTATAAATGATTTATCAACAAAACATATAGATTTAGATATGACTCCTCCTGCTATACTTATGAGCGAACAGATGTCTATGCTGGAAAAGGAAAATGATAAAATATTATCTATAAGTTATAAAACTGAATTAGGTGAAATATTTATGAACTTAATTTTATTTAATCAAGCTAATTGATAATGCCCAAAATAATACAATATCCATTAATATTATTTATTATAGCTTTAATTATAAAAATAATTATTGATAATATTCGTACAACAGTAAAATCAAATAAATTTTTAAATAAATATTTCAAAGATGAAAATAAATTATATTCTTTGGAAGAAGTTTCAGCAGCTTTTAGATTAGAAAAAGAACATTTCTCACAGCTTTTATCTACATTAGAAAAATATAAATATTTTTCTTTTTTTAATAAAAGAGGAGTTACAATGGTGAAAGATTACTATTCAAAATATGAATTAAAATATTTAACTCGTCTTTTATCTAAAAAACAAAAATTAAAATATTAAATATTACATTATTTCTTTAATAAATAAATCACTAGATACAGACAAATCAATAACCTCTAATCCATCGCTAACAGTACCATCAAGATGCTTAACAATAGATAGTACAGGTCTTAAAGGTAAATTAGGGTTTTGTTCTATGACTCTTGCTATACTTCCATTTGAAAGTTTTACTCTTGTGTTATTAGGGTAAAATCCAACCGCCTTTTGGAATGCTTTGACAACATCGCTGTCAAAATCTTTTTTTGCTAAAGATATAATGATTTTTACAGCTTTATCCGGAGTGCATGGAACACCATGTTCGCCTTTAGTTATCAAATTATTAAAAGTATTACAAATAGATACTACTTTACTATATAAACTTATGTCTTTATTGTCTTTTTGAAACGGATATCCTGTTCCATCATATTTTTCATGATGTTCTAATACGATATCTGCTATATTGTCATCTAAATTATCTCTTTTTACCAATTTATAACCTTGAGTAGGATGTTTTTTTAATATAGCTTCTTCTTCTTTAGTAAGATTAACTTTTGAAAGCAAACTTTCCTGTATAAGAACTTTTCCTATATCATGTACTAAAGCACCAAGCATAATATTAGACATATCAACTTTAGTAAGATTTAATTCACCGGCAGTAATAGCCGCTAATGTCGCTACATCAACAGCATGCTTATACATAGTTTCATCTTTTCTTTTTAACATAGAAAGATATGAATGAGCATCTTTATTTTCAACAATAGAAGAAAGCATAGTATTAACTTCCTTTTTCATAGAGTCAAAATCTATTCCGCCGCCGTTCTTAGCTGTTTCATACAATGACTTAGTTTTTTCTATAGCAGCCTCCTGTTTTTTAGCAACCTCCTGACTATCTATTTTCAATATTTTTTTTCCATTCTCTTCTATTACGCCTCTTAATACAGCTTTTTTTCCGTCTCCTGAAGTATTAACAGTATTTTCTTTTTTTAAATCCAAAAGCTCCATTACACTAATTGTAGTAATAGAATTTCTTTTTAAAGTTTCTATAATGTCTTTTGTAATTACAGTACCAATATCTACGATTCTTTTTTCATCACTATTATATATATTGCTGGCTACTTTCATTCCTTCTTTTACTTCATTTAATGGTATAATAATCTTTGGCATTTAGTTCCTCACTATAAATAATAAATCATTATATTAAAGATATAATATCATATAGTTATATATTATCAAGTAAAATTATGTTAATTTATATATATAAAATTTTATACTAATTATAAACTTATGTATTTTTTCCAAATCTTATTGATGTTACATTATATTTATTAAGCCTAAGTATAAACATCGCTAATATTACAGCAAAAAATAATGCTAATATTATAAAATAATTAGCTATAGAAACTGCATTCTCATTTTGTATGCTATTAAGTCTTGCTGATTTTGAATTTATACTCTCATCTATGGCATTAGCTTCGGATATGTTTCCGCTTTCCATTAGAGAACCTTTTCTAATCCTTAAATTATCTATTTCCTGTATTATACTGTCTGCTTCTCTGTCTTTTTTTATATTTTTATAAAGGTTATATCCCCAAGTACCTACACCTATTAATGATAAAATAGAAGTTATTATAATTAATACCAATATAGCAAATCTTCTTTTTTTTATGCTTAAATTCGATATATTTAAAGATTTTGACTTTATCTCCTCAATATGATCTGTAAGTTCTTTAGATTCCGGATATGTCAATTTAGCTTCTTCCATACATGATAAAAGATTAAGCATAGATCTATATCTCTCAGATCTCTGAAATCCTAAATAATATTTATCTATCTCCTTTATTTTATCTTCTACAGTATGTTTAACTGTTTTAGGCTTTAAAAAATATGATTTTTTTTTCTTCTTTTTTTTATTTTCATCATCTGAGTTATCATTTATTTCTTCATCATCATCATTATCTATAAGATTAATATTATTCTCATCATTATTATTAAATCCCTTATCTAATTTTCTAATTCCGCCTAATGTGCTTTCCTGACTTACGGTATTTCCATTCCTATCCTTTATCTGAACTCTGATTCCGAATGTATTTCTGAACATAGCTTCAGCACTTTCTACACTAGTATCTTTATTAATAACTATAAATGCTTTTTGATTTTTTCTAGGGTCAGATATTTCAAATAATTTAATATTGTCAGATTTGTGTGCACCTTTATATATTCCCAAAGATACTCCAAATTCCCTGTCAAAAGCATCAAGAAGTTTTGATATAGACATATCTAATGTAATCTTCATAATAAACAACCTTCATTATAAGATATTTTACCATATTTTACAATAAATAAAACATATATACGCAAAAAAAGAAAAAATATACCATATTAATACTTGATTTTTATTCAGTATAATTTATAATTTAGGCATTAAAAAAATTAAATTTACATGTCCTTATATGACATACTGCCGAGATGGCGAAATTGGTAGACGCAGCAGACTCAAAATCTGCCTGAGGCAACTCAGTGAGGGTTCGAGTCCCTCTCTCGGCACATTAAATTACTATAAATGAGTTTGCCTATGAATTACTCAGCTATAATAATAGATGATGATAATAATAGATTAAATAAAATCAAAGCTGCCTTAGAAAGTTCTTCAATAGAAGTATTCATAGCTGAAAATTTATATGAACTTATAAGTAAAATATATAAATACAGTGTAAAAATTTTGGTATTCAATCCTAATCTTGTATGGATAAATATCATGGAATTCATTGCAGAACTCAAAAAACTTCCAAATTTTAATGAATTTACTATATTCTTTTTATATGAAAATATAGACATAGACTTGGAAAAAGAAGCAAAAAAACATAATATAATATGTATGAAATATCCTCTTCATATAAATAAATTAATAACAAAAATAGAATCTCTATGATTCAACCATAAATTTTATAAAGAAAGTAGTTCCTTCATTTGGTATCGATTCCACTTCTATAGTTCCGTTATGTTCAGATATGATTTTCTCAACAGTGGAAAGTCCTATACCTGTACCCTTTTCTTTTGAAGTAAAATAAGGCTCAAATATTTTATGTAAATTATTTTTTTCTATTCCTATGCCTGTATCTGTAATACTAATAATAAAAAATTCATTCAAATCTATAATTTCATGATATGATGATATATATATTACATATCCTGAAGACTTTTCCATAGCTTCTACAGCATTTTTTATCAAATTTCTAAAAGCCATTATCAATTTTTCTCTATCCATATTAATAAAATAATCATGCTTACTCAATACTACACTAAATTTAATGGAGCTGATATTTTTGAATGATTCTAAAACCTCTATTAAAGCACCATTAATAGACTGCTTCTCATCTGAAAGTTTAATAGCAAATGAAAATTCAGAGAAGGATCTCACCAAATTAGAAATCACATTAGCATTTTTTATTATAATATTGGAAGAATTTTTAGCCCTTTCAACATCTTTTTCAGTCATATTCACAGATATTTTCCTATCTATAAGCTCAGCATTCATTATTATAGGCATAAGCGGATTTTTTATTTCATGAGCCACTTTAATAGCAGCCTCTCTCCAAGTTTCAAGTCTTGCTCTAGTATTTTCTCTATCTCTATGGTATTTTAAAGCCCTAGCCATTACATTGAATCTATGTATTAGATTTCTCATGTCATGTACTCCTCCAAGCTTCATATCTATATTAAAATCAGCATTTGTAATAGAGTTTGTAGCATTAAGTATAAGGCTTATAGGTCCTGTTATTAACCTCGATAAAGCTATTCCAAGTATTATAGAAAAGAATGCAGATATACCAAGAACAAATATATACATCAAGCTAAGTATCATAGAAAACTCATTAGTAAACATATTAACAGAATTATATATCCTAAAGCTTTCTAAAGCATTATTTCTTACTTCTATATAATTTTTGGGCATAGTTTCAGACCATATTACATAATTATTGCTATGAGATAATGGTATAATTGCATTAACATAAAATGAACCGTTATATTCGCTATTAATAAATATTATATTAGTATTAGTTAATTTATAGTTAATATCAAGAGGTATATAATTAGCTGAATTAAAAAAAATTATATTATTTACATTATAGGAATTTGACAAAAATACTACATTATCAAAATATTTAGAAGACTTTATAGTATCACTTATATCTTCATACTTAGAATAGCCTGTTCCTAAATTATCAAACAAATTATTAAAATAATTTATCCCCACTTTTTCTATAATTCCATGCATAAATTCCTGCTTCTCTATTATTTCTCTATTTGAAATATCCATTACATATTCTACAGAACTGTTTATATTTTGATCTAAAAATAAATTTAAATTTGTTTTAATTATATATGTAGATATTTTACTTATAACAATACTTGGAAGCACAGTCATAAGCCCCATAATCAATACTATTACCAATTTTAAATGAGACCCCTCTTTTTTCATTATAGCATCAACAATAAATTTAATTATCACTATAATGCCTATCATAATGCTTGTAAGAGGAAAAAACATTATGGCAAACATATAAAATTGATTTGTAATGTTAGGCTCATATATAAAACTGCTTAGCCATAAAGTAGCTATAAAATTTATTACAGTAAATAAACATATAAGACTTGGAAATAATATACCATATCTAATCTTTATTTTTGATAATATTTTTTTTATAAAATTCATAATATATTATTATTTATTTAAGCATATCTTGTAATATAACTTTCATATCATCTATTTTTTTTAATTGCACAGCATTAATACCAATCTCTAAAGCAGAATTAACATTATTGATATTATCATCTATAAATAGACATTCATCAGCTTTTAAGCAGAATTTATTTAAAAAATGTTCATAAATATCTTTATTCGGCTTAATCATTTTTACATGTGCAGAAACAACACCTCCTATACAAGTATTATCAAAAAAATCCGTTTCTTTTCTCAATACTTCAAATGTTTCAGCCGGCATATTAGAAAGATAGTATATATCATATCCTTTATTTTTATATTCTTTAAGTAAAGATATATTATTATGATTTCTATTAAGGCATAATGTTAATGCACTATCAAATAAATCATCTATAATTTTTTTATATTTCGGATTCATTTGTATAAATAATTTTCTTGCATCATTAAAAGCTAAATCACCCTTATCCATAAGATTCCAATTTTCATTTAGAAATGAACTTTGTAAAAATTGTTCTCTATCTTCAGAAGCTATATATTTATTCATAAATTCATTTACGCTAAATTCATATAATACATTTCCAATATCTGAAATAATATTTTTAATCATAAAATAACCCTTAAAAATTTATTATATATTATATTTTCTATAAAATGTTTGTCAAGTATATTAAAAATTAATCAAAAAGCAAATAAATTTTTAAATATTATGTTAATTTTGTTATTATAGTCTTGACAAATAATTAAAAAGAATTTATATTGTAAGAACTCTGCTGTTCTCGTTGAACGATAGTACATTCTTGCGCCAGTATAAATTAATGCATTAGGGATCTGGAGCGAAGCATTAATGATAGGCTCGCCGTTATCGCGATACGGTTTTGAGAAATCAAGGTCATGTTTCTGAGGAGCCCACCTGACGAAAAAAGTCAGGCGCATTTATGTCGTATACGGCTCAGCGGAGCTCTTTATAATATACAGCCCTAAATTAATCCAACCAACAAAGAAAACATTTCAAGTAAAATTCGCTTTAGCCGATAACTAATATAGTTTCTTGTATCTTTATTAGAAGATAACTATATCTAAAGGTCAAATATTATGAATGAAAATGAAAAACAAAAAATAATGAAGACTATTTTAAGCTTAATGATATCTTTTCTTATCATTTTTATAGCGGCAATGTTTGCCCGTGCTGCAAGCAATACTGTATTGCCTGAAAATAATGCAATAGCAGTGTTCATAAATGATTATTTAGACATGATGATGCAGAGAATAGACAAAATAGCTGTAAAAATGAAAATAAAAAGAAATAGCGTATCTGAGTATCAAGTTAATTTAATAACTCAATCTATATCTGATTATGTAGGATATAGTATGTATCAAACATCAGATTCACTAAAAGATTTCAATCCTAATAATACGCCTTCAAAAACTCAAATAGATAAATATAAAAATAATTATTATAAAATGACTGTAGAAAATCCATATCTGAGAGGTATGACTGTATTTAATATTGAAGGAAAAATGCTTCTTAATTTATATTTATCAAGAAATAAATCTTGGCCTTTAGAGCTTCAGGATAATTTAATAAATGAAATTAAAACAAAAGGTTCATTAGTGCTGAATGCTACAAATGAAAATGCATTCTATATAATGGAGTATATAAAAAATCCTTATGGTGAAATAATAGTTGCCACTAGAAATGATTATGCCTATGTATCTGATATAGCTATGTATTATCAAGTAGCAGATAAAAGACTTTATGTAAGCGATGCTAGAAACTCTGTTTACAATGTCAGAGAAGCCGTTGGAGATAATAATATAGAAAAAGTTTCAAGCGTTATAAATAGATATGCTTACTATAAAAAACAGCCTAGCTTCATGGTTAATGATTCTCTTTCTGTTTCTATGATAGGAAAAGAATATCCTAACTACTTTGAACTTATAGTGCTGGCTATAACCGCATTATTAATACTAGTTTGTCAATTACTTATAAAAGCTATAGTATATTTCTTCAAGTATATTATGCAGGTAAAAAGCAATAAAGATTATGTGGAAAGCATAA
Organism: Brachyspira hampsonii; assembly: GCF_001746205.1. Taxonomy (NCBI): domain Bacteria; kingdom Pseudomonadati; phylum Spirochaetota; class Spirochaetia; order Brachyspirales; family Brachyspiraceae; genus Brachyspira; species Brachyspira hampsonii. The sequence goes on along the minus strand of NZ_MDCO01000012.1, from coordinate 849,339 downwards.
AAGGAGATGATGAGCTTATAAGTAAAAATATAGTTAACTCACAACTACCTAAATCAAATCCTATAGAAGAAATGCCTCCTATAGTTCAAAAGGTACAATACAAAATACCTGATGAATATATAAAAAATAATACAGAGTACAAAAATGATGATAAATTCAATATAGGAAAAGATATATTAAATATAGTATCAACTATAAAAGAAGAAATAAATGCATGCAAAAATAAATTTGCTATTGATAAAAAAGATTTAGAGGAAAAATTAGAAAATTTAGAAAACAAAACAGAAGAAATAAAAACTGAAATAGATATAGAAACAGCATTTGCTGATATAAAAAAAGATTTGCAGGAAGAATACAATAGAGCAATAGAAGAAACTTTTTTAGAAGATAGTCTTTATGATATTAGAAGCGATAATGAAGACGAGTATTATGATAATATATCTGTAGATGATTATAAAGTGAAAGAAGAAGAGCAGGAAGAAAATTATGAAAATATTGTAAATGATTATGAGATAAAAGAAGAACAGTATGAAGAAAACTATGATGATATTATAAGTGAGCATAAAGAAGAAGTAAATTATAATAAAGAAGAGTTTATGTCAATATCTAATGAAGAATTAAATAATGTTTCTTCAAGTTTTATTAAAGAAACTTTATATTTAGATGAAAATATACTAAAAAATAATATATCAGATAGTTATGAAAAAGAAGAAAATAGCTCTAAAAATATTAATAATGAATTTAATAAAAAAATAATAAAAAATGAGCTGTTATCAAGCTACAAAGCAAAAGAAGAAGAAAAAAATAAAGAGTATGTGAGAAATTTATTTAATAGCAAAAAATCTGAGAACCATATCAATAATGATTCTCATGATATTAGTATGGATATACTAAATTCATATAATAAAGCTATCGATAATATAAAAAATAAAAATGAAAAAGACGAAGATTCTAAAGAAGATATAAAATCATCTAATTTGGATAATTCATCTAATTCAAAAACAGATGATGTGTTTGCTGCTTTCGATAAAATGTTATCCTCTATAATAAGCAAAGCAGAGGAAGATGCCAAAAGAAGCATAACAAAAAAATAATAGTTGTTTAGAGGTGTTAATATGTCTGACAAAAATAAGATATCTATCTTTGTATATATATCTATACTTATAAATTTAATAGTTCTTGCTTTATTTATTACATTTGTATTCGGTCTGAAAAAAGATGCTTTTGATGTTGATACAAAAAAACTTGATAGAAATGCTTTGATATGTCAGAATAGTATAGTAAATTTGGTTAAGGATTATGATGAAAGACTTAATAAAATAGTTGATAGTTATCCTTTTATCAATCTTTTACAGCAGGTGATATTAAATGGAATAGATACTGCCGAAAGAGATAGAATTATATCAATATTTAGAAGCGGCAATTACCCATTTGATACTGTTGCTCTGTATTTGGCAGATGGTAAATCAGTATTTTCTTCTCCTGTTAAAACTAAGCCTGTAGATTTGGAAAGCTATAAAAACTCTAAAGCTATTGCATTTTTCGATAAAGATTATGATGGTGTATACTTTGTTAAACCTATAAAAAATGACAGAGGAATAGAAGTAGGATATATAGTAGCAAGTGTATTTAAAAAAATATTTGAAAATACTTCATATAATCTTAACTTTGTTGTACTCTCTAATGGTGTACTTTATTATAACCCTTCTATAGACATTAACAGCATATCAATAGACAGTTTAAATCAGTATATGAATAGAGATATAGGAAGTACAGGAAGTATTGAAGCTGATAATAATACATTCGCTTTTTATTCTGGAAAAGTTAAAGATATAGAGAATTTCAGTATAGGTATATTAGAACTTAATGTACCTATAGTTCAAAAATATTTAAAATATATAATATTAGGACTTTTATCTCTGTCTTTTATTTTCTTACTTACAACATCTCTTATAGAAAGATTAAGACCAGCTAGTAATAATATAGCAAATGAGCCTGAAGAAGATTTAGAAGAAAATATATATGATGAAAGCGAACCGCCTATAAACAATTATGCTAATTCTAATATTGTAAATGATGAAGAATTTAATATTGATGATTACAATAATGATTTAGAAGGATTAGATGATGAAAGTATAAAATATTTAAATAAAAAAAATAGAATCACAAAAAACAGTAAAATTGACTTACCTAATATAGATGAAATAGAAGATATAAAAGTTGAAAATGATAGCTCAGATAATGATGATATAATAAAATTAGATGATGTATTAGAAGATGGAGGAGAAACACTTCAAGATAACAATAATGAAGATGAAAATATAAAATTAGAAGATTTATCATATTTGGATAAAGTATTAGATAATGAAAATGATGATGATGAAAGTATAAAATTAGAAAATTTAGATGATGTACCTAATTTAGACGATGTACTTGAAGAAGATAATGATAATTTAAATGATATACCTAACTTAGATGATGTAATCGAAGAAGATAATGATAATTTAGACGATGTACCTAACTTAGATGATGTACTTGAAGAAGATAATGATAATCTAGATGATGTACCTAATTTAGATGATGTACTTGAAGAAGACAATGATGATTTGGAAGATGTACCTAATTTAGATGATGTACTTGAAGAAGACAATGATAATAAAGAATCTGAAGAAGAAAACAAAGATAATGATATGCCGGAAATGAAAGAGTATTCTGATGATGAGCTTTTAGATTCTGACAATATACTAGATGATGATGAAGATAATAATATCAATGACACTGTAGAAGATTTAGATGATATACCTAATTTAGATGATGTACTTGAAGAAGACAATGATAATAAAGAATCTGAAGAAGAAAATAAAGATAATGATATGCCGGAAATGAAAGAGTATTCTGATGATGAGCTTTTAGATTCTGACAATATACTAGATGATGATGAAGATAATAATATCAATGATACTGTAGAAAATTTGGACGATATACCTGATTTGAAAGATGAAATAGAAAATAATGGAGAAGATAATAAAGAAGAACTAGAAGAAACTATTGATAATAAGAATAACTCATCAGATAATGATATTATAAAAGGAATAGATGATATTATAGACGATAATAATGAGGGGGATATTTTGATAAGTCATGGCTCTATTTTAGAAGATGAGATAGTAAAAAAAGAAGAAGAATATTTTTCTTCAAGCGATGCCTTTAATTTTTCTCTTAATAAGGATTTTCTATTAGGTGATTATGATGATGAAGATAATAATAGTAATGAGGAAAATTCTAATATATCACCTAACTTCAATGAAGAATACGATGACGGAGAAGTAATTAAACCTGCAAGCGAAAAAGATACTTTTGATACAGAGGATCTAATAGATAAAGATTTATATGATCCTGAGGAAGTGCCTAAAGTACCAAATGATTTTTACAGAGAGGCAGAAGAAAAAGTAAAAGAAAACATGACTTCTAATTGGAAAAAAGTTTTAAAAGCTCTTAGAGGTAAGAAATTTATTAATAAAAATATGAAAGAAATGTTGGAATGGGTAAAAGATCAGTCAGGATTAGATATTATACATGCTGCTATGCTTAGCAGACAAGATAATGGAAATTATGATATAGTAGAATCTCAAAATATATCAGATAATACAAAAAATAAATTGAGTATTAGCGAGAATGAGCCTTTATTTAAAAAGATTCTATCTCATAAAAAAACATTATATGTATCTGATCCATTTGCTTCGGACTCTATAAAAAATAAATTTGATACTGAAGATAGAAAGGATATTTCCCATATGATATTTGTACCGATAGAAAATGATGAAGGAGGATTAAAATCATTTTTTATAGGACTCTCATCTAATTAGTAAAATAAAAGAGGTTATAAAAAAAATATGGAATATATTATAGTAGTATCAGCATTTATAGTTATAGGAATCATTGTCAGTTTGGTATTCGGTAAAATACTTAAAATAAAAGTATTCGGAGGCTGGGTGATGATGTTTCTTATAGCAACTGTTGGTGCTCTGCTTGGATCTTACTATCTGCCTAGAATAAGTAATATACAATATATAAAAATAAATTTATCATCTGCTGTATTAGGATCTTTTATATTGGTGATTCTTTTATATATATTTACTCCTAAATCTTTGAAATAAAGGATATATAATAAATGTTTATAAAAGAAGTAAAAGAAATAGTAAAACCAATTATAAAAGATGAAGATGCAATAGTCAATATAAGAAAAGCAGCTGAAATAGCACAGGATTCTATTGATTTAGCATTTAAACTTTGCATGTCTGGAGTAAGGGCTTCTAAAGTAGACAAAGAAGTAGAAAAATACATAAAGTCAAAAAATGCCTACCCCGCTAACCTTGAAGTTCCTAATTACGGATTTGCTACAAGCATATCAAGCGGAAATGAAATAGCACATGGCAGACCCACAAACAATAAAATACTTGTTCATGGAGAGCCTGTATGCGTGGATGTAGGAGTTAAATATAACGGATACTATGCTGACTGTGCAAGAACAATAGTTATAGAAGGAGGTATGGGTTCTGTTAATCATAGGGCATATAAACTTATAGATGCCTGCAAAAAATCTTTAGAATATGCTATTTGTAAATTAAAGCCGAATGTACTTTTAAGCGAATACGGGAAAACAGTTGAAAATAAAGTTCATGAATACGGATTTAATGTTATAAAATCGCTTACAGGTCATGGTGTAGGATATGAATATCATGAAGCTCCATATATATTTAATTTCTATCACCCAAATAATGATGTTATATTGGAACCTAATATGGTACTTGCCTTAGAGCTTATGATAACAAACGGTACTGATAAATACGAAAAAGAAAAAGACGGCTGGACTTTATCTACTGCTGACTATTCATTAGCTGTGCATTTTGAACATACTGTTTTAATCACTCAAACAGGCGTGGAAATACTTGGAATAAAAAAATAAAATTATTATTCAAGCCACATAGGTTTTTTTTCAAATCCTACATGATAAGTAAGCCATTGAAGAACTACTTGATGTTCTCCCAAATTAAATAAATAAAAATTTCTTTCTATACCTATAATTTTTCCACGTGGAACTTCATTTAAACATTTATTTAAAAGCTCAGCTGCTTTTTGATAATCTTCTTCTTTATAAGGAACATTCGGATTATTTTGACCAACTATTATTCTTTTTACATATCTTATATTAGTTAAATCAAAATATTTACTTTCAGACATAAAATCTCCTATTTTTATTATACTATAACTAACATTATTTTTTCAGGATTATTTATATATTGATTATTAATTTTTACACCATTTACAGATGAGAAATAAATCTCATATTTATCATCTGTAAAGTAATCATATAGACAAAATACATTATTATATGGTTGATAAGCAGTAATACTAAAACTTATATCAAAATCATAATTTATATAAGAAAAAAAATTATAAACATCTTTTCTATTGAATTGATATTGTAAAAGAGGTATAAGAGAAAAATACTTTTTAAAAAGCTCTTTCTCATAAACCTCTTTCATCAATACAGCTTTTTCGTCTAAAATATCTTTGATAGACTTAAAACTAATAATCATAACTTGTTGTTTTTAATCTAAAAAATAATTAAAATTTATTTACCAGAGTTATTACCAGAGTTATTAGATGCTGTAGGAGCAATTGTAGCATTTAGTATATCAAAAACTCTAGCTAATCCCTCAGGCATTCCCTGATCAGAAGCATGTACTTCTACATGATATTTAGCTGAAGTATCTGTTTTTCTAGTATTTTCTTTATGAGAACTTATACTTCCTTTTATATTAGTATGAGAAGAAAATATACCAAATCCTAATTTAGCACTTGTATCTGTTGTTACATTTGAATCATCTGATGATTTTACTTCTTCCATAGTTTTTACTTCCATATCAAAAGTAATATCAACAGTATCTACAAATAAAGATGGTACTTTAACTATGCTAAGCAAAGGAACATCTAATTTCATCTCTACTGGAGTATCCTCATACTCAGCAGGTTTATTTTCACTACCTGTACCATCCTTTAAAGTTTTTTCATTTCTTGTAAATAAAATCCTAACAATTCTAAGTTTACTATATTCATCTTTATTCGAAGATTTATCATCTTTCTCAAAACCTACTGTTTCAATAAATTCTTTAGTGCTATTAGCCAACTTTAATTGAGCTTCAGCTACTGCTTCTAAAGGTCCTCCTATAAGTGATGACATTGGAAGACCTGTAAATTGGTCTTGTATAACTGTATTACCCATAATTTCCTCCTAAAAATTTAATTTTTATATAAAAATCACTATAAGTAATTTATAGGTTTAAATTTCAATAAATTCTATTAAAAATTTATACCACATATTTTACTGTATTTAGCGATATTTAATTTTATACTGATTTTGCATGATCATATTTTTATTATTTTTTATTATCCTTCATCATTATAAAACCCTGATTTGAATTTGCTATTTCATTCATAAGTTTAGACATACCCTCACTGTTTTCTGTCTTTTTTATTGAAATATGAATATGAATATTTGTACCTTTATCATTCATAGCAGTATTTTTTATATCAACAGACACATCAGGGCAACTATTAAAGCTACTTAAACTTTCTACTACATCATCTTCATGAAGGTTATTAAATGATGATTTATCATTAGGTTTTTCTGACTTTACAAGCTCAAGGACACCAATATCAAACGAAGCTGTTATTGAATCTATATTTAATTGTGTTATTGGGAGCAAATTTATATAAGGAACACAATAATATTTATTACCATATTGATTATTTTCATCAGGTATACCTATTTTTAATCTTATAGGAAATACTCCTGATAAATATTCATCATTGTTATTTTTAGAATATTTATTTTCTTTTTTCTTAAAGTATTTTGATAAATTAGCTAATTGCGTTTCTTCTAATTGGGCTTCTGCTTCAGCAACTGATTTAGCAATGGCAGTAATAACTTCATTAAACTTGGTCATAAATAACTCCTAATGTTTATAATTATAATTAATACTTTTCTTATTAAAACAAATTATAGTACACCTTTTTATCATAAAGTTACTATTTAATGATTCTACATATTATTTTTATTCATTACTATACATTTTACACTATTTATTTTTTGTTTATTTAATTTAGTAATGGAAAGTTTGTAGAAAATGATATATACTGATATTAAATTTAATTTGAGGAATATATTTATGGGAAGCGTATTTGGAAATAATATTAAATTAAGTTTATTTGGAGAATCACATGGCGAGGCTATAGGCTGCGTTATAGACGGTTTTCCTTACGGTATTAATATGGATAATGATTTTATAGAAAGAGAAATGGATAGAAGAAGAGCAAAAAATGCAAAGCTCACAACTGCCCGAACAGAATCTGACAAACCAGAAATATTATCAGGCATTTTAGAAAATAAAAGCACAGGTATGCCTATTGCTGCAATAATTAAAAATGAAAACAAAAGAAGCGGTGATTATTCCAATTTAAAAACTCTGCCTAGACCTTCACATAGTGATTATACTGCAATGCTCAGATATGATGGATTTAATGATATAAGAGGAGGAGGACATTTTTCCGGAAGGTTAACTGCCCCTTTAGTATTTGCAGGAGCATTAGCAAAATTAGCTTTAAAAGAAAAATTTAATATAGAAATAGCTGCCCATATTAAACAAATATACAATATAAAAGATAAATACCCTAATAATACATTCCCATCTTATAAAGAGTTTGTAAATAATTATAATAAAGAATTAAGTGTATTTGATAATGAAGCTATGTATAAAATGATAAAAACTATTGAAGAAGCAAAAATGAATATGGATTCAGTTGGAGGAATTATAACTGCTGCTGTATTTAATATGCCCGCTGGTTTTGGAGATCCTTTTTATTCATCTATAGAAAGCAGAATAGCCCAATCTGTATTTGCTGTACCTGCTGTAAAAGGAATCGATTTCGGACTTGGTTTTGATTTTGTTAATTATAAAGCTAGCGAATGCAATGATGCCTACACAATAAAAGATGATAATAATATAAAAAAAATAGAAACAAAAACTAATAATAACGGAGGTATACTAGGAGGAATATCCAACGGCATGCCTATAATAATTAATACTGTAATAAAACCAACTCCGTCAATCTCTAAAAAACAATTAACTTTAAATATAGAAACCAAAGAAGAAGAAACTCTTGTTATTAAGGGGCGTCATGATCCTTGCATAGCCGTAAGGGCTGTGCCTGTTATAGAATCTGCTATTGCTGTTTCAATATTAGATTTATGCTTAGATATGAAAGGAAAATTTATTTAATACTGCAAGAATAGTATATTTTTACAGTATTAAAAATTTGTAATTAATTAAAAATTGTATATACTATATAAAATAAAACATTATAGGATATTAAGTGAAAAAAATATTTACAGATATACCTCATCCGATAAAAGAAGTAGCAAGAATACTATATGTTGAAGGTTTTCAATGTTTTTTAGTAGGCGGTGCAGTTAGAGATTCTATAATGGGCATTACTCCGCATGAATATGATATCACCACAGATGCCAGACCTGAAGATGTACAAAGAATATTTAAATATACAATTCCAACAGGCATAAAGCATGGAACCATACTAGTAATTATAGAAGATATGCATGTAGAAATAACAACCTTTAGAAGTGATGGAAATTACAGTGACGGAAGACACCCTGATAATGTTGTATATGCTTCTAGTATAGAGGAAGATTTGCCTAGAAGGGATTTAACAATAAATGCTATGGCGTATAATATTTTAGACGGAAGTCTGATAGATATGTTTGACGGCATGAAAGATATAAAGAAAAAAATAGTAAAATCTGTAGGCAATCCTTATGAAAGATTCAGAGAAGACGGACTTAGAATAATGCGTGCCATAAGATTTGCTACAAAATTAGATTTCGATATAGAAAAAGAAACATTTGATGCTATAACGCACTCTACAGGAATGCTTGCTTCAATTGCAGCAGAAAGAATAAGAGAAGAATTTAACGGCATACTATTATCCAAAAACCCTTTCAGAGGTTTAGAATTACTTAGAAAAACAGGTGTATTATCTTTAATACTGCCTGAACTTATGCAGGGGTTTGGAGTAAATCAGAATAAATTCCATAAGTATGATGTTTATTATCATATTCTTCATACAGTACAATCAGTAGAACCTTTAGAAACTGAAGAATTAACATTATTGGTAAGGCTTGCAGCACTATTTCATGATATAGCTAAACCTATGGTTCAAAAAAAAGTGTCTAAACAAGATGATCCTGTTTATTATAATCATGAGGTTGTAGGAGCTAATGTTGCCAAAAAAATAATGAAGAGATTAAAATATTCTAATGCTGAAATAGATTTTGTTACATTATTGGTAAGACAGCATATGTTTTACTATCAAGATGAATGGACTGACGGTGCGGTTAGAAGATTTATGCGTGCTATTGGCGTTGAAAATATAAAACCTCTTTTAAGATTAAGAGAAGCGGACAGACTTGGAAGCGGAAACAGAAAAGATAAAGAAAGCAAAGCTATACCTAAATTATTGGCTAGAATAGACAAGATAATCGAAGAAGAAAATGCTATTACAGTAAAAGATCTAAAAATAGACGGAAATGATTTAATCAATGAATTTAATTTAAATCCAGGACCTTTAATAGGAAAAATACTCAATTATTTATTGGATTTAATATTAGATGAACCAGAATTGAATAATAAAGAATTCCTTATGGAAAAAACAAAAAACTTTTTAGAGAGTAACAATATAAAAGATGGGGTTTAAAAATGTATTTGCTTTCAGATATAGGAAACACTAGAGTTAAGCTAGGAATTTTTGAAGAAAAAAATTGCAAACCTTTATACTATAAAGCTATAGAGCATAGCAATGCTTTAGATCTAGTAAATGCATTAAATGAAATAAAAAATAATCATACAGATATAAAGAATGTATTTTACAGCAGTGTTTCACTAAAAGTAAATGATCTATTTGAAGGCAGCATAGAAGATTGTTTTAATATGAAACCTCATAGAGTTACTCATAATAATATTGAATTAAAAGATAATTATTATCAGCCTAGAGATTCTGTTGGTATAGATAGAATATTATCCACTTATGCCTCTATATGTCTTGAAAACGGCGGCAGCACAAATAATGAAGAGAAATATGCTTCAATAGTTATAGATATGGGTACAGCTACTACAATAAGCATTATGATTTCAGATTTTACCTTTTTAGGCGGTATGATTATAGCAGGTACAAAAACAAGTTATCAGGCATTATCAAATGTTACTTCTCTACCATATTATGAAATAGGTCCTATAGAATCAATTCCTAATCCTATAAACAATAATGTAAAAGATGCGATAATGTCAGGTGCTATATACAATACAATAGGTACTGTTAACTATGCTGTATCAGAAACCAAAAAATATATAAAATCTAAATATAATATTAAATGCAAAATATTTTTAACAGGCGGAATATCCAATTTAAAATTATTGAAATGCAAAGTATATCCGTTTCTAGTTTTACAGGGTATTTATTTTAATATGATACATAAAAAATAATTTTAAATAATAAAATTGCAATGATATATTATTTAATACATATACAATTTGCTAATAATAAAAAACATGTACTCTATAAAATAGAAAGTTTATCAATGACTTTATGAAATACCCGCTTATGTAATTAATAATATTTATAAAAATATTAAATAATTGTAAAGTTAAAATACAAAATTAATCTGCTAGAAAAGTTAATAAATCTTAAAAAAGATAATTAAATTTTATTTAATTTTATATTTAACAATAAATATATAGTACATGAATAATATATATAAGCAAATCACAATATTAGAACAAAAAAGTTAATTATAAAAAAATTATAATAATTGTACAGTATTTTATTTATTATGATAAGAATTCTTTATTTATTGTACTAAAAATATACTTTTAATACCGCTATAATTTGACAAATGAAAAAAAACTGATATACTTAAAATTATATATAAGAAAAGAATGGAGGAGTTTCAATGACTATAGGTAAAGTAACTATACAAAACGATACAGGACTTCATGCTCGACCTGGTAATGAATTCGTAACATTTATAAAATCATTAGCAGGATGCAAAATAGAAGTAGAAAATGAAAATGGTAAAAGAGTTAATGCCTCATCTCTTTTAAAAGTTTTGTCATTAGGTGTAAAAAAAGGCTCTGTGCTCACAGTTTATTGTGATGGAGAGAATGAAGAAGAAAATCTAAAAAAGATAGAAGAATTTATATCTAATTTAAAAGACTAATTAATTTTTTATTTATGGAATTATAGTATGGAAAAAAGAATTACTGGAATAGGGGTTTCCCCTGGTATAGCTATAGGTAAAGTTTATCTATTTTTTAAAAAAGATATAGTAATTTCTAAATGCCCATGTAAAGATGTAGATACTGAAAAGGCTAAATTATTAGAAGCTAGAAATAAAACAAAAGAACAGCTTATAAAAATAAGAGAAACTACAGCTAAAAAAGTTTCAGAAGAAAAAGCGGAAATATTTGATGCTCATATAACTTTGCTTGAAGATGAAGATTTGCTGGAAGAAGTTAATAACATTATAACTGATGATAAAGTTTGTGCTGAATATGCTTTATCACAAGGTGTAGAAGTTTATACTAAAATGTTAAGCGAAGTTGAAGATGAATATTTAAGAGAGAGGGCTGGAGATTTAGTTGATATTTCTGACAGATGGATAAGAAATATTCAAGGTGAAGAGATAGTTGATGTTTCTAATCTTCCTAAAGATTCCATAGTAATTGCAAGAGATTTAACTCCTTCTGATACTGCTAATTTAGATTTGGAGAATACTCTTGCATTCGTTACAGAAATAGGAGGAAGAACTTCACATACATCTATTATGGCTAGATCTTTAGAGCTTCCTGCTGTTGTGGGTGTAGGCGATAATTTAAAAGATGTAGAAAATGAGCAGATTATAATAGTTAATGGAAATACAGGTTCGGTGATAGTAAATCCTACTAAAGAATCTATAGATGAATGCCTAAAACTTAAAGAAGAATTCGATAAGAAAAGAGCTTTATTAAAGGAATATGCTCATAAAGATGCTATATCTAAAGACGGAACAAAAATCAGAGTATATGCTAATATAGGTTCTCCTGCTGATTTAGGCGGGGTTTTGAAAAATGGAGCTGATGGTATAGGGCTTTATAGAACAGAGTTTCTTTTTATGGAAAATACCGACTTCCCTACAGAAGAAGAACAGTTTAAGGCTTATAAAGAAGTAGCTGTTGCTATGAGCGGACATACTGTTACAATAAGAACTATGGACATAGGAGGAGATAAATATCTTCCTTATTTGGAAATGCCTAAAGAAGAAAATCCTGCACTTGGATGGAGAGCTTTAAGAATCTGTTTGGATAAAACTTCTATTATTAAAACACAATTCAGAGCATTGCTTAGAGCTTCTGCTTTTGGAAAAATAAAAGTTATGCTTCCTATGATAGTATCTATAGAAGAACTTCGTAAGGCTAAAGCTATATTCAATGAATGTAAATTAGAACTTATGAAAGAAAATATAGCATTTAATGAGGCTTTAGAATTGGGTATGATGATAGAAACCCCTTCAGTTGTATTTAGGGCTGAAGCATTTGCAAGGGAATCTGATTTCTTTTCAATAGGTACTAATGATTTAACACAATATACTTTGGCTTCAGATAGAGGAAATGAAAAAATAGCTGCCATTTGCGATCCTTACAATCCATCTGTACTTATAGCTATAAAAATGGCTATAGAAGGAGCACATGCAAGCGGAATTATTATTTCTATGTGCGGAGAATTGGCAGGAGATTTACTTGCTGTGCCATTACTTTTTGGACTTGGTCTTGATGTATTCTCAATGTCTGCTATATCAATACCTGAAGTTAAGAAAATGATTATATCTTTAGATAAAACTGAGTGTAAGATGCTTGCAAAAAGGGTTCTTACTTTGGATACTGCTGATGAGGTAAAAGCAGAATTATTAAGATTTTTAGAGATACATGAAAAGGGTGAAACAATAAGCTATTAAAAAATATTAACAGAAATATAAAAAGGGGAGCAATTTATTGCTCCCCTTTTTCTTATATATGTTTTTTATTTCTTATCTAATTTTAATATAGAAGTGCCACTGTTCATTTTGGTTAAATATTGAATTTGATAATCTTTTAATAAATTATTAGTCAATATATATTCTGTATCTTCATTAATTAAAAAATAAAATTTATTATAATTTGTTATTATAGTTAAATCATTTTCATTATCTATATAAGTATAATATAAATTTGTATTCAAATAATTATATTCATAAAAAACATAAAAACTTTTATAAGAATAAACTTTAATATTTTCTGTTAAAACATATTTATCTTTATCTGTTTTTTCAAAATAACTAAATCTTTTACTATTTGTAACATTATAAATATAAATTATAGAAATCAAAATAAATACTATATATTTTATTTTATTATTATTAATCATAGAAAATATTAAAGGAAATATAAATAAAATTAGTATATAACTAGTTGCCGAATATCTCTCAAGTTTAAATGGGCTTGTTAAATCTCCTAATAATGCATATATTATACCAAGTACAATAATAAATACTAACAATTTAAATTTATCTTCATTTAGATTAATATATAAATCTTTATTATTCTTTTTTAAAAAAAATAAAAATACTATTATTAACAATGATAACAAAGGTATTAAACCATCAAATGATAGATTATTAATGTAATTTAATAATTCACCTGAAAATTTTAATGAAGTGCTTGCTCTTCCATTGGCATTGAATAATGATGAAAAAAAACTAGCATATAAAAGTCTTGAAACTAATAAAGCTGAGATAAATGATACAGCATAATATATTATAACTTTATAGCTTTCTATTTTTATTAATGGATTAAATATGATAATTTTTTTTATATTTTTGAAATGTTCAACATAGTTAATAAAGAGCATAGCAGATAATATTAATACAAAAAGCATAGATGAATATAAAGTAAGATATCCAATACCCGCTATAACAGCTGTTATTATTAAATTTTTTATAGAATATTTATTATTGTAAATTGTGTTAATAACTAAATATGTAATAACTACAAAAAAAGTTTCCTGCATTTGATACGCTCTCAAAAACATTGAAAAACTTATTGATATTGGAGATAAAGACATAATTAAAAGTGAAAACAATATACAATCATATTGATACTCAAATATTAATTTAAGTGTTTTATATAAGAAAATAAATGATATTATAAAAAATATACAATTTAAAATAGCACCTGTCATTATTATATTTTTTATACTAACGGCCTCTCTTCCTATAAAAGCTAATCTCAATAAACTATAATATAAATTGCTTATAAAAGGATCATTCGTATTTTTATATAATCTTTTTATATCATCAAAACAGTCTTTTATACTAGAATTATCTATAGTTATATTTCTTAATATTTCATATCCTAATATATTTTTAAATTCATTATATAATATATGATATTCTGACTGTTCTCCTTTATTTAAATAATTTAAACTGTGATATTCATCCCAATATAATCCTTCCTGCTGATATGCCCAAAAAAGCCTCACAAATAAACCAAATAACATAATTAAAATGATATATAATATTTTTGTTTTATATTTATATGGTTTTATATTATAAAAAACTATTTTTTTATTACTGATAAATGTATAAATTAAATATATAAATAATATTATTATATATACAATTATTATAGATATAATAAATTTTTTCTTTAATTTCAATGTATATTCAATATTATCTATTTTACTATCTATCACTTTGCTAGATATAACATTTCCATAAGCACTTCCATTTTCATCCATATTAATTTCTTTTATAAAATTATTATTATCTAAAACTTTATTTGTATCTACATATACACCATATATATCGCTATGTCTGAATATCTTATTATAATATCCAACTTTTACATAATACCGAAAAGTATTAGGATATGTATTTTCATAAGTTTTTAATATTTCTATGTATCCTATTCTAGTCTTACTGCCTAATATAGATAAAGTTAAAAGTGTTATCGCTGAAACTATGAGTAGTATTATATAAACTATATAAAATATGTTTCTATTTTTCATAAAATACTCCAAATAGAAAGATATAAATATAATAGAATATAAATATTTGATATTGTATTATTTTGTATTATTTTGTGTTGTGTTGTGTTGTGTTGTGTTGTGTTGTGTTGTGTTGTGTTGTGTTGTGTTGTGTTGTGTTGTGTTGTTAATCATTCAGTAATTATATAGCATAAATAATGTAATGTCAAATAAATTCACAAAAAATTATTTTTAAGAATAAAATCTTGCATATATACCGCAAGGAAGAACAATATTAGAGTTCTCTATAGGAAGTCCTATTTCACCGCTTTCAAAAGTTCCATCATGTTTTATAGAAGTTGATAAAATATTTTTAAGTGATATATGAGAAAAACTTGCCGTATAACAATTTATTAAAAAAAGAATAGGATCATCAGATAAAAGTTTTACACATTCTTCTACAAGCCTTTTTAAACTAGTTTCTATCTGCCATAATTCTCCATTAGGTCCTCTGCCGTATACAGGCGGATCCATTATTATGACATCATATTTTCTTCCTCTTCTTATCTCTCTTAAAACGAATTTAATGACATCTTCTATAATGAATCTTACTTTTTTATTTTGCAAATTGTTTATTTCTATATTTTTTTGAGCATGCCCTACTATTTTTTTTGAAGCATCAACATGAACAACTTCATTGCAATCAGCATAAGCACAAGCAACTGTTGCACCGCCTGTGTATGCGAATAGATTCAATGCTTTTATTTCTTTATTTTTATGAATAGAAGATTTTTTTTCTTTGATTTTGTCTATAATGAACTGCCAATTAACAGCCTGTTCTGGGAAAATACCTATATGTTTAAAATTAGTAAATTCTATTTTGAATGATAAATCTTGATATTTTATGATAAAATTATCTTTAGGCTTATTTATATACTGCCAATAACCTCCACCCTTATCCGAACGATGATATACAGCATCTAAATTATCCCATTTACTTAACTGTTTAGACCAAATAACTTGAGAATCCGGACGAGATACTAAAAATCCTCCTATATTCTCAAGTTTTTCGCCTTCACCGCAATCTATAATTTTATAGTCTTTCCATTTATCAGCTAAGAGCATTTTATTTTTTTACACTTTACCTTTGATTATAATAAGTAACATCATTTCTTACTACAACAATATCAACTCTTCTATTTAACGCTCTTCCATCTGGTAAATCATTAGATGCCACAGGCCTAGTATCAGCATATCCTGCAATTGAATATTTATTTCTATCTAATTTTCCAGCCTGATCATTTTCAAATATTTTTTCTAAAATGACCATAGCCCTTGCCGAAGAAAGTCCCCAGTTATTACCAAATTTCTGTTCCGTAATACTTCCAGGAATTATAGAACCAGAATCTGTATGACCTTCTATTCTTACATCGTTAGGTAAACCGCTAAGTACAGAGGCTAATTTTATAAATGTTTCAACATTATTCTGATTATCAACTAAATTAGTAGAAGCAGATTCAAAATACTGATCTGCACCAAGACTTATGATAAAGCCTCTTTCATCTTCCTCTACTCTAACCTTCCTGCTTTTAATTTCTGATTCTAAAACAGAAGTTGCCTTATCAATACTTCTTCCAACAGAATATCCCCTATCTGTAGAAGGCAGATTATCAACTGTAGCACCGCCGTAAATAAGTCTGCTTTGTGATAAAGTAGTACCGCCCGGCATAACGCCAAATGATCCTTGGAATGCTGTAGCGATAAGCTGTATAGAAGAATCACTAACAGAGGTAGACATTGTAGACAATAATAATACAAAGAATGTTAATACCAAAGTTACAAAGTCTCCGTAAGTTTGAAGCCATAAAGGAGCTGAAGGACCAGGTACCTGAGCCTTATCACCTACTTTTTTAGCTTTTTTACCAAATTTAATAGTAGCCATTATTTACCTCTGAATTATTATTATCTGTCTCCAACTTGTTCATTAACTTTCTGACGCTGAGCTGGAGGCAAGAAGGATATAAGTTTATCTTTTACTATTCTAGGGTTATCACCTGCCTGTATAGATAATATACCTTCAACCATAATACTTTGAACTGTAGCCTCAGATGAGTGTCTGGCTGCAAGCCTACCAGCTATAGGCAAAGCAAAACCGTTAGCTATAACGGATCCGTAATATGTAGTAATAAGTGCTACCGCCATACCAGAACCTATTGCTTCAACACCGCCGCCGCCGCCTAAACTTCTAAGCATGATTACAAGTCCGATTAATGTACCTATCATACCCCAAGCTGGATACAACGAAGCAGCATCTTCAAATACTTTTCTTACTGTATCGTGCCTTGCTTCTACGTTATCTATCTCTGTATTCAAAATATTTTTTACTAATTCAGGATCTGTTCCGTCTACTACCAGCTGCATTCCTTTCTTTAATAAAGGATCTGAAATCTCTTGTATATCATCTTCTAATACTAATAAGCCTTCTCTTCTAGCTTTCTCTGAAAAGCTTAAAAGTGTGATAATTATTTGTGCTTCATCATAGTCTGGTTTCTTTAAAAGTACTTTAATAGCTTTAGGAACACCTAATACTGTACCCATATCGTTAGCAACTAAAAGCGAAGTTGTTCCTCCTAGTCCTGTTACTACTGCGGATGCTATATCTATCATGTGCCCGACATTACCGCCCCCTGAAATAATACCAAATAAATTGATACCTATAACCAAAAAAACACCCAAAGGTACTATTATATCCATATTTTGACCTCTAACTAAAATTTATTTTCTTTATTTAAGTTAATTTCTTTTATTCTTCATTACCATAGAATGAAGGTTTTTTTACACTCTCTTCGCAAACTATTCTGCTTCTGTATTCTACTATTCTATTAAGTACTGTTTCAAAGCTGTCTTTAGTTACTACCTTCCTTCCGGATAACATAGTTATTACTAAATCAGGAGTCTCCTCCATAAATTCTATTTGATGCGGATTAACATACAATATACTTCCGTCAAATCTTGTTATATGTATCATATTATCAGAAACTCCTAACTCTATTATACTATAAAATTATAAAAAGTCTATTTTTAATAATATTATTTATATTAAATAATACCTATCTATTATCTTTTAAGAGCTATAACTTCCTGAAGCATTTGATCTGCGGTAGTAATAGTTCTGGCATTAGATTGGAAACCTCTTTGAGTTACTATCATATCAGTGAATTGTTCACTTAAATCAACATTTGACATCTCCAAAGCTCCTGCTTTTAAAGAACCTCTTCCTTCTGCTGCGGCTGTGCCAATATTAGCTGCTCCTGAGTTATTGCTTGCTACAAACAAAGTATCGCCTGCTTTTTCCAAACCGCCTGCATTATTGAATTTAGCCAAAGCAACCTGTCCTAAAGTTTTTCTATTTCCATTAGTAAATACGCCTGTTATCTGACCGCTGTCATCAAAACTAAATCCTTCAAGCATACCCATAGTGTATCCGTCTTGTTCTATAGCTTTAGTTGTTGAAGGAGATTCAAATTGTGTAATACCATTGAATAAACCAACTTCACCCATAGTAAGATTGATAGTTTGATTTACTTCGCCTTCTGTTCCCTGATAAGTGAAAGATACATTAGGCATTAATACTCCTTCTGTCTGAGTATTAGTACCATCGCTTACAGAAATCAAAGAACCAGCATCGTTAAATACTAATTGGAAAGTATTATTTCCGCCGCCTTCTACTGGATCTCCTGCTGATACGCTTACACTTCCTTCTGTTGCATCTGGTATATCTATAGTCATATCCCATCTGTTAACATCTGTTCTAGTGAAAGTTGCTCTTAACTGACGAGGTATTCCTGTTGAATCGTATATAGTTAAATCTGACTGATGTGTTTCTCCGCTTTTTTGTAAGTTACAGAAATATTTTGTATTTGCTGTAGCTCTTGCTGGATCTTTTGAACCTACAGGTATAATCAAATCTTCTACTCCTGCTGAAGTATTTAATTCCATTTCTCCTGTTTCCGGATTAAGTACAGCATTCCAACCTTGTACCTTATAACCTATAGAAGGATTAACTAAATAACCGTCTCTATCTAAAGAAAAAGCTCCGTTTCTTGTATAGTAAGAATTATTGCCTCTTTTTTCAATAAAGAAACCTTCTCCTTGAATAGCTAAATCAGTGTTTACACCTGTAACTTGTAAAGCACCTTGTGTATGTATAGTGTCTATAGTAGCAACCATCATACCCAAGCCTACCTGCTGAGGATTGATACCGCCTCTATCTTCCTGAGGCTTTGCTGCCCCGCTTAAAGATTGGCTTATCATATCCTTAAAGGTAACTCTTCCTCTTTTAAATCCATAAGTATTAACATTTGCGATGTTATTTCCTACTACATCCATTCGAGTTTGATGATTTTGTAAACCAGACACGCCGGCAAATAATGAACGCATCATAAGGCGTATTCCTCCAAAATTTTAAGATTTCTTACAAAATATTTTCGGTATAATTAAAATTTGTTTAATACTTTTTTATTTCTAACTATAATAATAATTGAAATAAACATAAAAATATGTTAAAATTAATCTATATTTGATTATATCTATTTCATTAAATATAATTAAAATATGAATTGTTCTCTATTAATAGTTTTTATATAAATAATTAATATGAAATAGGGGGAATAAAATGAATTCACATAACATGAAGTATTATACTTTAGAAAAAATTGAAGAAATACTCAATGATAATGAATTCTATGATAATAATGACTTTGAAAATGATGAAAAAGAATTCGTATATAACAAAGAATATTCCAATATTATAAATATATTAAATGAATATTTAAAAGATGATGATAAAAATATCAAAAAATTATTCCTATTAGCAAAAGCATACTATCTAAATTTTGATTACAAAAACAGCAAAGAAATATTAAAAAAAATAATTGAATTAGACAGCAAAAATGACAGAGCATTATATTGGCTTGCATGCGTATGCTATTCTTCTAATGTTATTAATGATGCTTTAAAAAATATAAAAAATGCAATAGAAATAAACAATCAAGACTCTGAATATTGGTTTTTGATAGGAGAAATATACGATAATATAGGAAATTACAAAGATGCCGCAATTGCATACAAAAAAGCTTATGATATAAATGATACATCAGAAGTTAATAATAATAAACAATATTATCCTTTTAATTTAGCAAAAGAATATTTAAAAATTGAAAACTTTGATGAGGCCGTAAAATATTTTAAAAAATCTTTAGAAAACTTTAAAGATGATAATAATGAAATTATTCATTATT
This sequence comes from Brachyspira hampsonii, assembly GCF_001746205.1. Classification (NCBI taxonomy): domain Bacteria; kingdom Pseudomonadati; phylum Spirochaetota; class Spirochaetia; order Brachyspirales; family Brachyspiraceae; genus Brachyspira; species Brachyspira hampsonii. The sequence goes on along the minus strand of NZ_MDCO01000012.1, from coordinate 828,868 downwards.
TGGCATTATCTTATGATAAAAATAAACAATACGATAAAGCAATAGACACATATTGCAAACTATTAAAAACTGATTATTATAGTGAATTAGAGGACTTTTATTCTGCTGCGATAGATTCTCTTGCAAAAATATATATAAAAATCGGAAATGATAAAGAAGCTGAAAACTTATACAAAAACTATATAAAAATTAATCCTTCTATATGGAGCAGAATAACAAAATTTTATAATAATGACATTAATCAATATAAAGAAATAATCAAAGCATATAATGATATGATAAAAGAAAATCCTAAAAATAATCAATATTATTATTATTTATCCGAATTGTATAAAGAAATTAAAGAATATAATAAGGCTATAGAACTATACAATCAAGCTATAGAAACAAATCCTAATGATTTTAGTTATTATATTTCAATAGCAGCATTATATGAATACATTAAAGAATATGATAAAGCTGTTGAAATGTTAAAAAAAGCTATAGAAAATGATTCAGATAATATTGAAGCATATATTGCATTAGGAGATTTATACGAGAAATTGGGCAGCATAGAAGAAAGAAATACCGCATATAAAAAAGCAATAGAAATATATAATAAAGAAAATGATGCTTACAGTTTTGAGAATATCGGAAATTTATACGAAAAATTAGGAGATATAGAAAAAAGAAATGAAGCATATAAAAAAGCAATAGAAATATATAATGAAACCCAAGATATATATCATTTGGAAAAACAGGCTGATTTATATATAAAACTTAATGATAAAAATAATGCTATTAACTCATATAAAAAATTATTAGAAATAGATCCTTATAATAATAAAGCTTTAGAAAAAATAGAAGAATTACAGTAGTCAAACTTATACGATAATTTAAACATAATAAATTGATTAAAATGTTATAAATTAAGAATGAGAAATAATATTTATTAAGTGTTAAAAAATAATTAATATAAAAAGCACTTGGGCGGGTGTGCTTTAATAATTTCAACTTTAAATATAAATAAATTAAAAATATACAAATTAATTTAAAAAATCTAAAGGGCGGGGTATGTAATAAAGTTTTAAAACCTATTTTCACTCCCCACCCTATAGGCTTTTTAATTTACTTTGAATTTTTTGTTTTTTATTTTTATATTGTCTAATTAGATTTTTAAGCACCCACCCTAGTTTTTTTCAAATTAGATGAGTTTTACAGCACGCGGTAAATATATTTAAATTTATAATAAATACTTCAATTATAGATTAAATTTACTGTTTAGAATGAATTTAACGCGTGCCGCAAAAATACAAATTATAAAATAATAAAAACTATATAATTTAGTTTATAAATTCTATTCTTTTGCTACGATTTTTAAATAATTCAAAAATGCCTCGTCTTCACATATAGTCTTACCTTCATCATCAGACAGTTTAGCTACAGGCTTACCATTAACACTTTGAAGTTTCATAACTATATTCAAAGGCTTAGCTACAGGTTCAAAATCATTTGTAATATAAGTACCTATACCAAATGTAACATTAGTTTCATCTTTAAATTCTTTGTATATATTATATGCCTTATCAAAATTAAGACTGTCGCTGAAAAGTAATGTTTTAGTTTTAGGATTTACCCTGAGATTTTTGTAATGATTTATAACCTTATGTCCCCATACAAAAGGATCTCCGGAATCATGCCTTATTCCGTCATAAAGTTTTGCAAAATATAAATCAAAATCTTTTAAAAATTTATCAGTACCTAAAGTATCCGATAAAGCTATACCCAAATCTCCCCGATATTCATTAACCCAAGACTGAAGCATAAACTTCTGACTTTCTGCAAGCCTTACCTTATCCAATGCCTGTCCAATTTGATAATATTCATGAGCATTAGTACCAACGGCAAGCAAATCACAAGTCTTAGCAAAATATACATTGCTTGTACCTACCAAACATTCAGCAGGAAGTTTCTCTTTTAATATATTAACAACTTTTCTCTGCCAATCAAAAGAAAACCTTCTTCTAGTACCAAACTCTGAAAATCTAAATCCGTTATCTGATTTATGTATAGGCAGTAATTTTTCATCTATTTTTTTTATTAAATTAATTTCAGCCTGTTCATAAGCTCTTTTACCATTATCGTCTTTACAAACAGTATAAGCATAATAAATTTCACTAATCATAGCAAGAATCGGTATTTCCCAAAGAATAGTTTGATACCAAGGTCCTTCTATTTCTACAGTTAATTTATTATCATCAAATAATGCCTTTATATGTTCCCCTAAAGGTCTGTATAACTTGAGAAATTCTATATAATCTTTTTTTATAAATCTTAAAGATGCTAAATATTCCAATTCATCTTTTCTAAATCTTAAATCGCAAAAATATTTTATCTGTTTTAAAAGTTCCTCATGCATATATTCAGTCCACTCTAAAATATTCCTGCTTCTAAAAACATAACGAACCCAAACATCTGAGAATTGTCTTAAGGCACATTGCTGCATAGTAAATTTATATAAATCAGTATCTAGCAAACTATTTATTATAGGTTTCATTATTTTATCCTTATTTATTCTTATTAATTTTATCAAAAGTCTTAGATATTTTATAAAGCCTATAAATCCCCGAGACAAAACCTACGAATATGCCTATTATTGTAAATAAAGGCTTACTGTTAAAATGTTTATCAGCATAATATCCAACAAAAGTCAAACCTAATACCATACTGCCAAACTCAACACCAAGTGCTGCATATTTTATTCCATTTTGTAATTTTTTATTTTCAGTTATATTCATTCATATTCCATTGTTGTAAATATTAATGGATTAACATATTCACTAGCTATTCTTAATTCATACTCAAAAACACCCGTTTTGGCATTTCCTAATATTTCCCCCTTCTTTACATCCATTCTTTCTGATACTAAAGAAGTAGCAAGCCCGCTGTATCTGGTAATAATACCAAATCTATGATAAATTGTAATTGTAAACCCCGTATCCTTATTGTAAGATATATCATTAACTGTACCGGAAGCAGTAGCTCTAATCAGAGTTCCAGCAATAGTTTCAAAACCTATTCCCTTTGATATAATAGAACCTTCCTGATAAGGTCTGGATATAACAGCATATCTTGAATCTATAGGCAGTATGGAAGGTATTGGCTCTAATGCATTATTTTTTGAAGTTATATTAGCCCTTAATTCATCTAAATACACTTTCAATTTTTCTAACTCTTCGGCTCTTGAATTCATAAGTAAAATATTATCTGCATAATTTGCTGCTAAATTAATATTATTTGTATCTACTTTCATTAGAGATGCAATATTAGACATATCATTTCTATAATAGTCATTAGTAACAACAGAACTGAATATATTTTCAAGCGAATTTATCTCAGATAATTTATCCTTATAACTTCCGCTTAACACTTCAGTTTTACTAGCCAAAACTGTATTTTTTGTAAGAAAAGAAAAAGTTGTAAGCAGGGATAAAGAAATTATTAATACTATTATTATAATAGAATATACAGGAAGCGATAAGGTTTTAGTTTTCTTCTTAGAATGAGGTATAAACATAAAATAAATTCTATGTGTGAGAAATCTGCCGATTTTATTAAAAAACAAATGAAATGGGCTAGTCTTTTTATTGATATATTTTTTATTATTTTTCTTTTTTTTAGGTTTTATATACATAATTCTACTGCTGCCTATTTTATAGCTATTTTAACAAAATATTGATTTTTAATCAATAATATAATAACAGTTAAATAGTTCATTTTGTAGTATATATATCAACTAAAGCTAAGTACATTTGATTAGCTAATTCTTTTACAGCTTTGTTGCTTCCAAATTGCCATTCATGTATAAAAGCAGATTCTATGAGTACAGAAGGAACATCTTTTTTTATTTCCTGTTTATTATAAGCATTTTCAAAAGCATCACCTATAACTATTAATCCTCTTAATGATATGGCATTATTTATAAGCTCTTCTTTATCATAAAATTTCCATACAGTATTAGGAAGCACTCTATCATGTCCTATTATAGGTGAAATTTTATATTTCTCCTGCATTCTTTCAGACAATTTATAAGCCACCTGCATAGAAGCTGGGAATTCTCTATTGTAAGGACTAACTATAACATGAAAACCCGAAGTTTTAGATCTTCTGCTTATATAAGGCATATAATCAAAATGTATACTTAAAAGCAAATCAAAATTATTATCTATAGCATAGTGTCTAATAGCATATAATTCTAAAGTCTGATATCTAGTCAATCTTCCAGTTCGCTCTTCACCTTTTACTTTTGTATTATATATACCTAAAAGTTCCTGATAATTATTAGTCATATATTCTTTTATTGGTCTGCTGTAATATGCCCCTTCTCTGCTTAAAAAATATTCAAATCTATTATCCTCTGAAAGTATTTTAGCTAATTCTCTTGCCACCCTTAAATTCATATAATATTCATAACCTAAATACCCTAAAGCACCTTTAGTAGCTGCATTATGTCCGGGATCTATAAGTATTCTTACCTTTCTATTTTCTATTATATCATTAAATTTTCTGCTAGGACTTTCAGTATTATTTAATTCGCTTTCTCTTACTATAGTTTCAGATACTCTCATATTTGCAGTAACGATAAGAGATGAAAAAGAAACTATTATTAGAACAATAATTACTGTAGAAAATATAATAAAACGGTTCTTGTTATTCATAATAGTATAATTATCGTAAATAATTTTATTAAATTAATATGTATATACAAAAATAGGGCTTTTATTAAGCCCCATTATTTAGTATTTAATTATTATTGCTATTACTGACAAGAAGCCTTTCCTGTTCGTACATTTATTCCGCCGGCATCTGATATCATTTTAATAATATTCTGATTTCTTGATTCGCATGCATAAGTGTATGCTGATTTATTTAACTGCTTGCTTACTATATTTACATTAACTCCTTTATCCAATAAAAATTTTACGGCATCTTCTCTTGAGTTTCCAGCAGCAACCATGAGCATTGTTTCTCCGTCTCTTTTATCCTGCTCATTAAGATCTAATTTGCCATTATATAAAGGATATAAATACTCTATAATTTTTATATTTCCGCCAAGTATAGCAGATTTAAAAGCACTTGTAACATCAGCAGTATCGCCGGCATAAAGATTAGCACCTTTAGATACTAAATACTGAACAACATCTAAATATCCTATGAAAGCAGCCCAGCCTAAAGCAGTCTGTTTCAAACTGTATGTGTCCTGAACTTCTATATCCTGACCTGACTCAACCATTTTCTTTATCTCATCAAGATTTCCTTCTTTAACAGCATCAAACCATTTAGCATTAGGTCCCTGAGAAGGTTTTGTATAAAATATTCTATGTGAAAGTCTTCTAGGATTTGCAAGATTAGTTAACTGCTCTGGAGTAAGTCTTTTAAATCTTGCAGTCTGAGAATAAAGAGGAATGGATAAAATTAAAATAAATAAAATACTAACTATCTTCTTCATAATATAATATCTCCGATTTAATTTTTGATTTTAAAACAAAAATTACTATATTTAGTAAAATACTTTTTAATAATTTTTAATTATAAATAAATTACTATTATTAGTAAAAAATAATTGCATTATATAAGTTATTATAGTATTATGATAACTGATACTATATTTAAGGAAAATAATATGTTTAGAAAAATACTGATTATATCAATCAGCTTTATCATGATATTTGCACTATCATGCTCATCATCTAAAAGCAGAAACAGTAAAGAATTATTCATTAATGCCGGGGAAGAACCAAAAACAATAGACCCTACATTATCCGGAAATGATTTCGTATATCCAAGGCATGTATTTGAAACTTTAATCACAAAAGATAAATCAGGGAATTTACAAGCCGGAGCCTGTGAAAGTTGGAATATCTCTGATGACGGACTTGTATATACTTTTAATTTAAGAACAAATGCCAAATGGTCTGATGGTAAAAAAAATGTAACAGCTGATGATTTTGTATATGCATTACAAAGAGCAGCAAACCCTCTAAGTGCTGCTGAATATACTTCTTTTATAGAATATATAAAAAATGCAGTTAAAATACTATCAAGCGAACTTCCTGTTGAAGAGCTTGGAGTAAAGGCTATTGATGATTATACTTTAGAAATAACTTTAGAAGCTCCTACAGGTTATTTCTTGGATATATTAACTTATCCTATATTTGCCCCTATAAGAAAAGATATAATAGAACAGTATGGAGATCAATGGTCATTAAGCCCTGAAAGCTATATAGGAAATGGTGCTTTTGTTATGACTGAAAGAAACCCTGATGAAAAAATAGTTGTTGTAAAAAATACTAACTATTGGAATAAAGATAATATAGTACCTGAAAAAATTACTTTTGTTATGATGAAAGATCCTACTTTAGCATTAGCCGGAATTAAAGACGGTTCATTAGATTTTTCTGTTTATATCATAGAACAAGATTTAGAAAAATTAAAGTCTGAAGGAATAGTTAATATTGCTCCGTATTTTTCTACTATTGCATTCGGTATTAATGCAGCTGATGAAGTATTGAAAGATACAAGAATAAGAAAAGCATTATCATTGGCAATAGACAGAAACTATATAGTGGAAAATATTGTTCCTACAGCTAAATCTCCTACAAGTGCTTGGGTTCCTGTGGGTGCTTATGATGTTCAGGGAGATTTCAGAGAAAATGGAGGCGAATATATAGATTTATCAAAAGATGCTTACTCTAATAATGTAGAAATGGCTAAACAATTAATGGCTGAAGCAGGATACCCTAATGGTGAGGGCTTTCCTGTACTTGAATATAAAACTACTGCAGATCTAGTATATATACAAGTTGCAGAGGCAATTCAGCAGATGTGGAAAGAGAATTTGGGGGTTGATTTGCAAATATCATCTATGGAATGGGCAGCTTATCAGCAGATGAGAAGCGAAAAAAATTATCAGCTTATAAGAACTTTATGGATTGGCGATTATAGTGATCCTATGACTTTCTTAGAAAATTATTTAAGCTACAGATCCCAAAATAGTTCAGGATACAGCAATAAACAATTTGATAATTATATTGAAGCTGCAAGAAATTCTGCTAATCAGGAAATAAGAATGAAAGCTATGCATGAAGCTGAAAAAATATTAATAGCAGAAGATAATTTGTTAATACCTATATACAATCCCTCAAATCCTACTTTAGTAAGCAAAAGATTAAAAGATTATGTATTAACACCTTTGCAAGAATATCAATTCCATTATGCTTATTTAGAATAATAATATAAAAATTGTGAGTACCTGTCATTTGTAAAATGGCGAGCAATTTTTATTAGCAATAATAAAAATCAATTCCATTATGCTTATTTGGAATAATATAAAAATTGTGAGTACCTGTCATTTGTAAAATGGCGAGCAATTTTTATTAGCAATAATAAAAATAAGTCCTCATCTAAATAAGATGAGGACTTTTATAATATACATTACTCTAAATATTATTAGATAATAAAATCAATCTTTATTTTCTTCCGCTTTATTTTCATTATTTTCATTATTATCTTTCTTTAATTTTTCTATTCGGATTTTAGTAACAATATTTCCGCTTTTACCTACAACAGTAAATGAATATCCATTATATTCTATATCTTCATTTCTTTTTGGAAGCCTTCCTAAATATGAAAATAAAAATCCTCCCACAGTGTCTGCCTCATCATCTGGTATAGGAGGAAGTATATCATATTTATTGAAATCATCTATTCTAGTTCTTGCATCAACTAAATATGTTCCGTCATCATTACTCTTTATCTCTTCATCTTCCTCATCATATTCATCTCTTATATCTCCTATAATCTGCTCAAGTACATCTTCCATAGAAACAATTCCTGAAAATCCGCCGTACTCATCAACAACCATAGCTATATGAATCTGTTTTTCTCTGAAATTTTTTAATAATTCCATTAATGAAATTGATATTGGAACAAATAGAGGCTTATGAAGAATTTTTTTAAGCGAAAAATTTTTTTCTTCGCTATCAATTAAATCCTTAACATACAAAACACCAACTATATCATCTATTCCGTCTTTGTATACAGGAATTCTAGAATTTCTATCCTTATTAAAAGCCTTTATCACCTTATCATAAGATGATTCTATAGGTATCATAACTACATCAACCCTAGGAACCATTATTTCTCTCACACTTTTTGTTTTTAATTCAATAGTATTTGTTATAATTTCTCTTTCTGCTTCTGTTAACGATGATAAATTTACATAATTATTTTTATCAGTATTATTATCTTTTTTCTTTAATATTTTAGATATTAATTTATGTATTGGCATTTTTATATGTATCCTTAAAATTTATGATCTATTTTCCTTTATAGTTTTTACAACCTTTTCATATAATTCTTTCATCTTTTCATTATTTTCCATTAATGATTTTCTGCTGTAATTATGATGTACTCCTTTTAAATGAAGTATTGAATGAATAATCAATTTTAATATAGTTTTTTTTATCTTTTCTTCACTGTATCTGGCTGCTACCCATTCATAAGAAATAACTATATCTCCTCCTTCATTTATATCCCCCATAGGAAATGTAAGTACATCGGTAGCTTTATCTTTATTTCTAAATTCTTTATTAAGATTTTTTATATATTCATCATCACAAAAAAGTAAATTAACCTCCCCATAAATATCAGCAGTCTTTACTGAATAATACAAAAAATACTTATAATACTTTATATTTATATCATAATTAGTTTCATTAAAAACATTAACTTTCATAATATACTATTTTTTTACCGACTCTTTATTTTCCTTGCTCTCTTTAATTTCCTTATTATATTTCAATTCCTTTGCATCCTTTTCCCCTTTATGCTTTAGAGGTAATTTTTTGGCTATTTTTTCTTTTATATTTTCTTTAATCTTTTCAACATTATTTTTAGTTTTTTTATCATTTTCTTTTGCGTATTTAACTATTTGTTTTTTAGAATCTTTTTCTTCTTTTTTATTATCATCTTCATTTTCTTCATTTTCTTTATTTTTATCATTTTCATCATTATTATTATTATTAAGTTCAGGATATTTAATCCTTTCATGCAATGATGCCATAATCTGTTGGAATGATATCTTTTTAATTATTTCTATATCTTTTAAAGTAAGTCCGCTGTCATTTAACTCGCCGCTAGACATTTTATCATTTACAATATGATCTATAAGCATTTCCAAATCCTCTCTTTTAGGAGAATCCAAAGATCTGCTTGCCGCTTCTATAGAATCTAATATCATCAATATAGCAGTAATTTTTGACTGCGGTCTAGGTCCGGGATATCTGAATAAATTTATATCCACATCAGGATTTTCTTTTAAAGCTTCAACATAAAAATATTTTATTAATGTTGTTCCATGATGTTCTTTAATTGCGGCGATAACTTCTTTAGGAAGTCTGTATTTTTTTGCCATTTCAACCCCTAAACGAATATGTGCTTTTACTATTGAAGCAGAAAGAGTAGGTTTTAATTTATTATGCCTATTTTCTGTTTTATTACTATTTTCTATATAATAAAGCGGATTCTCCATTTTGCCTATATCATGATAATATGCTGATACACATGCAAGCCTTGCATCTTCGCCTATTTCCTCTGCTATAGTTTCTACTAAATTTGCCATACTTATAGAATGATGATAAGTACCAGGAGCATTCATTTGAAGTTTTCTAAGAAGAGGATTATTCAAATCTGATAATTCCTGAAGTCTGAATATAGTAGCTGTTTCAAGTACATATTCAATAATAGGTAAAAATATCATAACAAGTATAGACTGTGCAAAACCGCTTGTAAAAGCAAATATAATAGTTAAATAATTTATTTTTATATTGTCATTCAATAATACATCTATTAAACACATTATACTTAAATATGCCCCTATAAGCAAACCTATTAAAAGAATAGAATATCTATTATGTATTTTTTTTGACAAAATGGAAGCAAATACAGATATTAGAAATAATGCTGATATTTCAAATAAACCAGCCTGTGCTACATTTGCCGCAAGCAAAGTTATAGATAATGTTATTATAGAAGATATTCCTCTTTTAGCTCCAAGCAAAGAGTTTATTATGCTGAAAATAGGAATGAATGTATATACATAAAAAGGAATATAAATATTTAATGAATTATAAGAAACATGATTATAAAAAAGATAAGTTACAGAAACTATTACAATATACTCTATAGCAAACAATATAAAATTTTTGAAATTTATATAGAAAGGTATCTTATATTTAAAAATTATAAACCCAATAAATGAAAAAAGAATCAGAATAAATAAAGCCTGTCCTGTAAATACAGCTACACTATATCCTCCAAAATTATTTCCGAATAAATTTCTAATCAATTCAGCTTTTTCTTCTGTTACTCTTTCTCCTACTGTTAAAATAGGGAAACCTTTTTTTATCAAATTATAAACAGGATCCAAACTAGATTTAACATCATTTATCTTCTCTTTTGTTTTAGAAGAGTTATATATTAAATTATCTTTCAGAAATGCATTTACAATGGCTGATATAGAATTTATATGATTAATATTAAGATTTCTATATTTGGTACCTATGATTGAAGGAAGTTCTACTCTTAAATCTTCCAAAAAGAAAACCCTATTTCTAGGAAGCAGTCTTTCCTCTATTATATAATTATCATAACTATATACAAATATACCATTATTTAATATCAAACTTAATGTATCAGAACTCAAATTTCCTCTTGAAAGAATTCCAACTCCAAATAACTCTTTAATTGTTTCTATTATTTTTGCCTCATAACCTATATTAAGATCGCTAACTACAGCATTAGAGAATACAGACTTATTTATAGGCTCATCGTAGATAAGAAGAAATTGATTATATATTTCATCAATAGGAATATTATTATCATGAGATATTCTAATAAAAGAAAACATATTGCTTATTTTAGATAGAGCTTCATACTCTATATTTTTAGGCATATCAAATATCGGAGCTATAGTTGCTTCTGTATAATATGTAAGTTTTTCAGTTTCTGCTTTATTTTCATACTTAACATTCTTTTTTACTATAAAAGGCTCTGTAACTATATCGCCTACATTAGGTATATCAACTTTTTGAATGTAAGTTGGAAAAACCAAAAACAGAGTAAATAGATATAATAATATAGCTATAGTTAATTGAAAAAATCTTTCTATATTCGGTGTTTTACTTAAAACAGATTTTGCTATTTTTTTATTTGTATTCATAAACAATAATACCTTCTAAATAAAATTTTTATTAATAATCAGCACCATCATAGGCTTCTAATATTTTAGAAACCAGATGATGCCTTATCACATCTTTTTTTTCAAAATGGTGAAAACTAATACCATTTATATTGCTTAATATATTTAAAGCATGTTCCAAGCCGGACTGAGCATTTTTCGGCAAATCGCTTTGAGATATATCACCTGTAACTACAACTTTGGACTTCTCCCCTATTCTGCTTAAAAACATTTTCATCTGAGATATTGTTGTATTCTGTGCCTCATCAAGTATAATGAAAGCTCTGCTTAAAGTTCTCCCCCTCATATAAGCAAGAGGAGCTACTTCTATTTTTCCTTCTTCTGTATATCTTGATATCATATCGGCAGATATAATGCTGTATAAAGCATCATAAACAGGACGCATATAAGGAGATATTTTTTCTTTAAAATCACCAGGCAGATAACCTAAACTTTCTCCTGCTTCTACAACAGGTCTTGTTATAATTATACGCTCTATTTTTCCATCTGAAAGTAAATTTATAGCATAAGCGACAGAAAGAAAAGTTTTTCCTGTACCAGCAGCACCTGTAGAAAATATTATATCGCTTTTTTGCATCTTATAAAGATATTCGCCTTGAGATACAGTTTTCATTTCAATATTTCTGCCCAAATAAGGCAGTTTGATTTTCATAGATATAAATTTATTATCTTTATTATTCCAAATATTGTCTGCTATATTAATTACTTTTTGCTCAGTTATTTCTGATGATGAATTATATAAATCTTTTAAAATATATAAAACCTTTACAGTATCTTCTATTCTTACCAGATCGCCTTTTATCGTTAATTCATTTCCTTTCGGATATATGGAAACATTAAATTTATTTTCTAGTATTTCAAGATGCTTATCTTCTATTCCGCATATAGATATAAAAGAATCAACATCTTTGAATTTTACCTTATTATCTAAAATTTTATTATTAATTATACAAGTCCTTTATAATTTAAAATCGCTTACTTAATAATATACTAAAATCATATCTATTGTCAATATTAACTAAAAAAAATATAATTTTTTTTACAATAATTATTTATAGTGTATAAATACTGTATAATTATTGGTTCGATTTAAATAAATTTATAATTGATTATTAAAAATAGATTTACTATACACTAAAATTTTTTGCGATATTTTTTAATATTATTTCACATATATAATTTATATATATAATATTATATATATAACAATATTCTTTTATTAGTATAATTTTGTTAATAATTACTAAAAAACAAAATAATTTTAAATATATAGTATATTATTACTTAAAATAAAAATAAAAAAATTATAAAAATATATAGACTATTTTTTTTATTTATAGTAGTATATAATAGTTTAATAATATATTTTAATTATAAGGTTATAAAGTTATAATACTTTGATTTAATTATGAGAATTTTACTAGCAATAACAAGCTCAATATCCGCATACAAAACTCCATTTCTTGTAAGCCATCTAAAAAAACAAGGGCATAATGTTATCTGTGCCGTTACAAAAAATGCACAAAATATGGTCGGTGCTAAAGCATTAGAAACTATGAGCGGAAATAAAATAATAACAGATCTATGGCAGGAAGATGATATACTTAGACATATCCACATAAATGAAGAAACAGATATATTATTAATAGCTCCTGCTGATGTAAATATTATAGGAAAAATAGCAAATGGTATATGCGATGATGCTATAAGTACAATGGCATGTGCATATACAAAAAAGAAATACTTTGCTCCCGCTATGAATCCTAATATGTGGGCTAATAAAGCAAATCAAAGAAATGTAAAATATTTAATAGAAGAATTAAACTACGAATTGATATCGCCTGAAAGCGGAGAAATGGCATGCAATGACACAGGAGTAGGAAGACTTGCAGATATAGATACTATAATACAAAAAGTAACTTCATATAATAAATCATTAAAGTATAATAATATAAGATTCACAATTACATCAGGGGCTACAATAGAATGGATAGACCCAATAAGATATATAACTAATAATTCAAGCGGTAAAATGGGAGCTTCTATATATGAAGAAATATCTTCAAACGGCGGAATATCTACATATATAGAAGGCAAAGTTAATGAACCTTTAAATGTAAAAAATAATGATAAGAAAATAAAAGTCAATACCACTAAAGAACTTCAGGATAATGTATTAAATGAGCTTGATAATACAGATATACTTATTATGGCTGCTGCTCCTTTAGATTTCAGACCGGCACAAGTATTTGATAAAAAAGTAAAAAAACATAATATAAATACTATAGAATTAATCGAAAATGATGATATACTTCTATCTGCAAAAAATAAAAAGAAAAATCAAACAGTAATAGTATCTTTCGCTGCGGAAACTGCTGAAAATGATGAAGAACTTAAAAATTATGCTTTAGACAAAATGAATAGAAAAGATGCTGACATGATAGTTGCTAATAAAATAAAAGATGCTATAGGAAAAGATACAAATAAAATTACAATATTTTTCAAAGACGGAAGATTTAAATCTTTTCCTGTTTTAAATAAAAGAGAATGCGCCAAAGAAATAGTTTCTGAGGCTGTTTCAGAATGGAATAAAAAAAATAATATTACGGGATTGAAATAATGAGTTATCTTTATGAAATAAAAGAAATTAGTAAGATATATGGTCATGGAGGAGGTGCCACACAGGCATTAAAGTCTGTTAACCTTACTATAGAAGAAGGAAAACTTACTGCTATATTAGGTCCTAGCGGTTCAGGAAAAAGTACATTACTTAACATATTAGGAGCTTTAGATAAGCCTACAAGCGGTCAAGTATTATTTTTAGGTGAGGATATATCTCATTACAGCGATAAAAGATTGGCAAAATTCAGAAGAGAAAATATAGGCTTTGTATTTCAAAGTTATAATTTGCTTCCTAATCTTACCGCTATAGAAAATGTTGAATTTTCCACTGAAATTACAGGTCTTTCAAGAACTAATGCAGAGGAAGCTTTAAAATTATTGGGACTTGAAAATAGAGTAAAACATTATCCTACAGAATTATCAGGAGGAGAACAGCAGAGGGTAAGTATAGCCCGTGCAATAGCTAAAAAGCCTAAAGTAGTATTATGCGATGAACCTACAGGGGCATTAGATAATAAAACAGGCGTTATGGCTTTAAAAATACTTAGAGACCTCAATAGAAATTTGGGAACAAGCATCATACTTATAACTCATAGTAAAGAAATAGCCAAAATGGCTGATACTGTTGTAAAAATTTTGAGCGGAGAAGTATTAGATAAATATGATGTGGAAAATCCTTTGAATCCTGAAGATATAGAGTGGTAAAAAATAATGATAAATATAAAAACAAAACTATTATTTAGAAAAATAAATAAACAGCTTGCTATATTTATGTCTGCTGTATTCATAGTAACATTAGCTGTACTTTTTTTTGTTGCTGTAAAAACAGTATATAGAGATTTTAAACTTTCAGCAGAAAATTACTTTGAAGAAAACACATTAGATGATTTAGCATTATTCGGTATGTTTGATACCAATGATATAGAAACACTTGAAGAGATGAAGGGAGTTGACAGAGTAGTTGCTAAACATAGATTTCAAGGTAAAATAGAAAATATTGATGCTATAATTTACGGCACTGATAATTCAAAAGACAGGATAAATAAACCTTATATATATGAAGGAAAGACTGAATTAAAAACTAATGAAATAGCAATCAATAAAAATTTTGCAGAAGCTAATTCTCTAAAATTAGGCGATACTGTAGAAGTAGTATTTAATGATAAAACTAATTCATTTATTATAGCAGCTTTAGTATCTTATCCTAATTATGTGTTTCTTTTTAAAGATGGAGCAAGCACGGCATCAGAAGCTAAAGATTTTGCAGTTATAGAAGTTAATGAAGATCATTTTAATTATATACCTTATAATTCAATATATATAAAATATACTGATGATGCTAATAAAAAAAATGTTGAAAATCTAATAAAATTAAAATTAAAACAAAAAATATTCTTATCTACAGACAGAGAACAATCAGTGAACTATGTGAATTATGAGCAAACATTACTTCAAATAGACTCTTTCTCATATATATGTCCTTCTATACTTCTTCTTATGGCAATACTTTTACTTTATATTATACAAAGAAGAAATGTAGCTGTAGAAAGAAAACAAATAGGAATAATGAAAGCTATAGGACTTACAGATTTTTCTATAATGTTTATGTATATAAAATATTCATTTTTAGTATCATTTTTCGGAATACTTTTAGCTTTTATTGCAAGTAATTTTCTTTTACCTCCTATATTCAATGCACTCGGAAATATATTCGATATGCCTAATTTCAATCATAACACTTATATAGATTTATGGGTAATATCAGCAGTAATTATATTATTTGTATGCATATTCTCAAATCTTTTAGCTGCTGTATCAATATTAAAATTAAATCCTGCTCAGTCTATGAGAGGAGAGCCGCCTAAAGGATCCGGTAAAATATTTATAGAGCAATTACCAATTTGGAATAAATTTTCTTTTAATACAAGATATGCTATAAAAAATGCCTCAAGAAGCAAAACAAGATATTTAGCTTCTCTTTGGGGAATGTTTGCTGCTATAAGTATGACTATATTTGCTCAGGGATTTAATAACTCCTTTGATTATTTCTTATATAACTTGTACGAAAAATTTGCTTTATATGATGTTGTTGTTAATGTAAATTCTACAAAATGGGAAGATAATTCTGATATATTAACTAATGACGGAATTAAATATTATGACAAAGCAGCAATTTATCAGGCAAGATTATATCCTGCATTTAAAGATAATGCAGAAAGTTTATATATACCTGCTTTAATATATAAAGATAGTTTCTCATCTATGGATATACCAAATAATAATGAAAAAGAAGATTCTGTAATGATTCCAAAATATTTGGCTGAAAAACTAAATATTAAAGAAAATGATTATATTGGCATAGAATTATACAGTTTAGGAAACAGTATTTCCAGAAGAGTCAAAGTAAGTAAATTTGTTGATCAGCAAGGTATGTTTTATGTTTATATAGATAAAAAATTTGCTGAAGAAACATTTGAAATACAAGATGTTTATAACAGCATATTTATATCTACTAAAGATAATGTTACTAAAGAAGATATGAAAGATATATTAGATAAAAGCAAAGAAGTTTCATATTATAGTTTCAGAAATGATGAGTATGAAGCCTATAAAAATCAGATAGCGACTATATATCTTTTAGTACAAATACTTATATTCATAGCATTCTTACTCGGTGCTACTTCGCTTTATGGTGTAGGAGTTATCACTCTTGCAACTAGGAGATATGAGTTTACTCTCCTAAAAGTTATGGGATATACTACAAAAGAAATTATGATAGCATCTTTAAAAGAAACTATTACTCAGATAATAATTGCCATACCGCTTGGAATAGCTGCAGGATACGGAATATTGTATTTAGTAAAAAAACCTTTCTCAAGCAAACTATTCTCATTCGTTCCGCATGTATATGAATCAAGTTATATACTTGCCGTAGCATTGCTTATAACTGTAATATTCCTTGTATCTGTAATGAGTGCATATTATATAAACAGATTGGATATGGTTGAAGGATTAAAAGACAGAGAAGAATAATTAAATAAAAATAATACAAATTTATATATAAACGCTTGACTTTTTTTTTAATTATTGTATAATGATAATCACTTCGCTGGTGTAGCTCAATTGGTAGAGCAGCTGATTTGTAATCAGCCGGTTGCGGGTTCGAGTCCCATCACCAGCTCATTTTTTTTATCCATTTATTTTTCTAATCTAATTTTCAATATCAAAAATATTTAATAATTAATCAACACTATATTTCGATAATATATTGCAAATAATAGTTAGGATAGGTATATATGTTAAAATTAAAAGATATTATAAATAAAAAAGGATATTTCATAATAGCTGAAGCCGGATGTAATCATGAAGGCGATTTAAATACCGCAATTAAACTCATTAAAGAAGCCGCTAAATCAGGTGCTGATGCCATAAAATTTCAAAGCTTCACTCAAAAAACTTTATTTGCTTCTAGAGAATATACTAAGGTTTTAAAATTAAAAGATGATGCTTTAGAAGGAGTTGATAATGTTATATTAAAAAAAGAATGGTATGAGCCTTTAATAAAAGAAGCTAAAAAAAATAAAATCATGTTTATAACTACTCCTTTTTCTGTGGATTCTGTGAATGATATTGTTTCTTATGATATACCTATAATAAAAATAGCTTCATGCGATATAGATAATATACCTTTGCTTGAAGCTGTTTCTAAAACACAAAAACCGGTTATACTTTCAACAGGACTTGCCTTAAATAAAGATATAAAAGAAGCATTAAAAATATTGAGAAAAAATGAAGTAGCGTTACTGCATTGCTCTGTAGAATACCCTACTCCTTTGCAAAACGCCAGACTTAATAGAATATCCGTTATGAAAAATCTATTTAAAAATAATATAATAGGATATTCAGATCATACTATAGGTATTGAGGCTCCCATAATTGCTGTTTCTTTGGGTGCTAAAATAATAGAAAAACATTTCACTGTAACACCTGAAAAAGAAACAGGAGATCATATCATAAGTTTAGAAACCAATGGTATGTCTGAAATGATAAAATCTATTGATAAGACATTAACTATGCTTGGAGGAGATGCTGCAAGCAAAAAAGAGCATATATTAAGCAAGCAGGAGAAAAAAGAACTTGTATATGCTAAAAGAGGAATTTATTTAAGTCATGCTATGCTTAAAGGAGAGATAATTACAGAAAAAGATTTAATTGCTTTAAGACCTTGCGTAGGAATACCTGCTAAGTATTATAAAAAAGTTTTAGGTATGAAATTAAAAGTTGATAAAAAATCTAATACCGCTTTAAGTTTTAAGGATTTAAAAAAATAACTTGAAATAAAAAATGTTTTATGATAGAGTTTAATAAATAAGGAATGAGGTCTCCTTAAATTATTTAATTAATACATATTTTTATTAAATAATTAAACCGCTTATATTTATTTTTTATATAAAAGCTGATGACTTCTGCAAATTTCATGATTTTTTATGATTATTAAAGAATAAATAAAATCTTTAATGATTGATATATGGATTTGCAGATTCAGTTTTTATATATTTTAAGCCAATCTAATAATTCATATACTCATAAAAAATCAAATAATAATAAAAAAGGATTATATATTTATGCTTCTTAGTTTAGCCTTGATATTTTTATGCGGTATGCTGCTTGGAAAAATATTCTCACTTTTAAAACTTCCTTCTCTTTTAGGTCTTATAATCACAGGAATAATATTAGGTCCATACTGTTTTAATTTGCTTGATAATTCAATACTTTCAATATCATCAGATTTAAGAGAATTAGCACTTATTATAATATTAACAAGAGCAGGGTTTAATCTTGATATAGAAGATTTAAAAAAAGTTGGGCGGCCTGCTGTTCTTATGTGCTTTGTGCCTGCCTCTTTTGAAATAATAGGAATGATTTTAATAGCACCTAAACTTTTTGATATTAGCTTATTAGATGCTGCTTTAATGGGGGCTGTTGTTGCTGCTGTATCTCCGGCAGTGCTTGTTCCTAAAATGCTTAAACTTATAGATGAAAGATACGGCACTAATAAAAGCATACCTCAGTTATTAATGGCAGGTGCTTCTGTAGATGATATATTTGTAATAGTATTATTTACATCTTTCACTTCGCTTGTAAAAGGAGGAAGTATATCTTATATTGATTTTATAAAAATACCTACTTCAATAATATTCGGACTTTTATTAGGTGTGATTATAGGTTTTATACTATCAAAATTCTTTACTAGATTTCATATAAGAGACAGTGCTAAAGTAGTTATAATACTGAGTATATCTTTTATACTTGTGAGCATAGAAAATTCTATATCAAATTTATTAGGAAATATCGTAGGAGTATCTGGTCTTTTGGCAGTTATGAGTATTGGAGCATATCTTAAAAAATCAAAGGAAGAATTATCAAAAAGGCTTTCATTAAAATACTCTAAACTTTGGGTAGCTGCTGAAATTATGCTTTTCGTACTTGTAGGTGCTGCTGTAAATATTAATTATGCTTTTAAAACAGGATTTTTAGGAATTATATTAATATTTGCTGTTTTGATATTTAGAATGTTCGGAGTTTTTATATCATTAATAAAAACTAAACTAAATAAAAAAGAGAGAATATTTAGTATGATTGCATACTGCCCTAAAGCAACTGTTCAGGCTGCAATAGGTTCAATTCCTTTATCATTAGGTTTTGCCTCAGGAGAAATTATACTTGTTATAGCGGTTCTTGCCATATTAATAACTGCTCCATTAGGAGCTTTTGCCATAGAGGCTTCTTACAAAACATTATTAGAGCATGACAAATAGTTTTAATTTTTTGACAATAATATTAGATGATTAAGGATTTGTTTTTTATATAAACAAATCCTTAATCGTAAATAAAAAAATGTATGAAAAAATTATTTACCTGTAACATTTATAGTGTCATAATCAGTGAAATCATTTTTACTCTCTAAATCTTTTTTCTCATAATCTTTAAGAGGTATTTTATTTCTTATAGCAGCATAAACAGTAGGAACTATTATAAGAGTGAATGCTGTTGACACTAAAAGCCCTCCTAGTATGGCAATGGATAAAGGCTGGTACATTTCATTTCCGCTTCCTCCTGACAATGCCATAGGCAAAAGACCTAATATTGTTGTTAAAGTTGTCATAAGTACAGGTCTTAATCTTCTAGGACCTGATTCTAATGCTGCTTCATCACCATTGATATTTTTTTCATGCATAAGCTGATTCATATAATCTATAAGTACAATACCATTATTTACTACAATACCTATTAGTACAATAAACCCTATACCGCTGTATACGCTTAAAGTTTGTCTTCCTATAAATAATGCTGCCAAAGAACCGGCAAAACCAAATGGTATTGCTAATGCTATAACAAAAGGAGCTATAAATGATTCAAACTGACTAGCCATTATAGCATAAACCAAAACTAACGCTAATATAAATGCCTGAATAAGCTGTAAAAATGCTTCTTTCATATCCTCAAAATCTCCCGCATAATTAATATTAAATCCGGAAGGAAGGAATACTTCTTTTGAAATGATTTGCTGAACATCCTGCATTATTTCGCTTAATGCTCTATTATAAGCTGATGCTCTTATAGTTGTTATTCTTGTACTGTCTTTTCTCTCTATCTCCGTAGGTCCGTAGCTTTTTTCTATAGAGGCTATTGATGATATAGGTACTATTCCCGAAGTTGTAGGTATCATAAGTCTTGATATATCATCTATTTTTAATCTGTCAGGCTCTCCTAACTGAACATTAACATCTATATCTGTAACATCAGAATTGGCCGGAGTCATAGTTGTAGCAGTAGTTCCTGCAAAACTTGTTTTAATAATATTCGCTATAGTATTTACATTGATACCCATTTTGGCAGCTATTTCTCTATTAACATATATTTTAAGCTCAGGATTAGAATCATCTCTTGTAAGTCTAGGCTCTCTTATTCCTTCTATATCAGATATGGAGTTTATTATATTATTTGCTATTTCTGTAGACTTATCTAAATCATCTCCTACTAGCTCTATTTCTATTTCCTGACCTCCTGTTCCTCCGTCTCTTCCTCCGCTGCTTATAGCTGAGGTTGTTATTGCTGATATATTAATTTGTGCCGGGTATGATACTAATGCATTTCTTGTTATTTCTATATATTCATCAACAGAAAGTTTTCTTCCTTCACTTTTTTCTCTAAGCTGCACTCTTATTTCAGCAGCATTCTCTTCAGAGCCTGATTTTACCCTAGACTGCATTCTATCAAAATCCTCTCCTATTGCATTCTGTATATCGCTTTCCATTCTGCTGACAAAAGCCTGTGTCTGCTCAGATTTAGTACCTACAGGCATCTTTACATCTATTTTAAATTGTCCTTCATCTGAAGTTGGAAATCCTTCTTTACCTATAAAAATTAAGCCTAATATTATGATTATAAACACAACTGATAATGATGAAATAAATACTTTCTTTTTGTTTTTTATAGAATAACTTAATAAAGCAGAATATAAGTTATTAATTTTACTATGGAATTTATCATTAACAAAATTTTCTATAGGTATTAAAAATTTCATTTTTTTATTTGTTACAAGTCTAGCCCCAAGCATAGGAACTATAGTAAGTGCCACAAATAAAGAACCTATCATTGAAACTGTAACTGTAATACATAAATCTCTAAATAATTGACCTGTTTGTCCTTCAACGAAAAGAAACGGCAAAAACACTGCAATTGTTGTAAGAGTAGAAGCCGATATTGCAAGTGCAACAGTTGAAGTACCATTTATAGCAGAAGAATATTTTCCGTATCCGTTATTTCTATAATAAAATATATTTTCCAAAACTACAATAGAGTTATCAACCATCATACCAATACCCAAAACAAGTCCTGATAATGATATAATATTTAAAGTGATTCCAAGAAAATACATTAATGTAAATGTAATAATAATGGATATAGGAATGGAAACCGCTATTATAGAAACTGTTTTTACATTCCATAGATAAAGCATCAATATAATAACTGCAAATAATCCGCCCTGCCAAGCTGTATCTAATACTCCTTTTATAGCTTCATTTACATTATCAGCACTATTAAATAATATTTCATACTCCACACCTTCAGGAAGATTTAGATTAGCTAATTGTCTTTTTACCGCTTTTGACACATTAACAGCATTTCCTCCAGACTCTTTATTAACAGATACGGATATTGCCGGCATACCGTTAATCTTTACTATTTCAGAGTCATCGCTGTATCCCTGATAAACTCTTCCTATATCTTTTAATTTTATGGGTGTATCATTAGTTTTTAATGCTACAACAGTATTTTCAATATCTTCCGGTGTTGTAAACTCTCCCATAGTTCTTAGAGTATATTTGTAAACTCCTTCATAAGTATCGCCTCCGGATAAATTCTGATTTTCTGATGATAAAAGAGAAACTATACTGTTAATATCTATACCGTAGGCATGAAGTCTATTCAAAACTAAATCAACTTTCATCTCACTTTTAAGTCCGCCCCTTATTTCTGCTCTTGCCACTCCGGAAGCCTGTTCTATTTTATTTAATATTTGATTATCTATTAATGTGTATAATGCTCCTAAATTATCCGTACCGAAAAAAGCTATTTCCATGATAGGAGTCATATCTGTAGAAAATTTTAATACTGTGGGACTATCAGCATCATCTGGAAGAGAATTTTTTACTCCGTCTATTGCCTCTCTTACATCTGCTGTGGCAACTGCTAAATCAGTACCCCAATTAAATTCTATAAATACACTTGACTCTCCCTCTTGCGAAGTAGAAGTTATTGTATTAATATCGCTTACTGTGGCAACCGCATTTTCAACTACTCTTGTAACTGATTTTTCTACCTCTTCAGGTCCTGCATTCTCATATACTGTTCTTACTGTAATATAGGGAAGCTCCATATCAGGTAAAAAATCAACTGCTAATTTACTCAAACTTACAAAACCCAATATTAATACCGCTATCATACACATAAAAACAGCTACAGGTCTTTTTACTACTAACTCTATAAAATTCTTCATTCGCTTTACCCTACCTCTTATATAGCATACTATATATTTTAATTTTTTTAACTTAGACGAATAACTATAAAAAAAGTTTCAAGACTAACTATTTTTTGTCAAAATAATTACTCTATTTTTCAAAAGATTCTAATTCATCACATAATTTTAGAAAATCTTCATAAACTTTTATAGACTGCAAATATCTTAAATCAAGCATATATCCGGAATCAATATGTTTAAAAAACTCAGCATCCCAAAGTTCCGTTGCTATAAAACCTTTCTTATAATCATATTTATAAGGCTCAAATTTAAATATATAAGTTCTAAAATATTTAACTTTAGCAAAACATAATTTATATATTCTAAATAATATCCCTATGGTATCATTTCTATTTAAAAACTTATCTGTAAATATTAATGTTTTATGCGAGTTTTCTTTTTCCTGATACCAAGATCCCCCCTCTTTTATTAGATCATATTTCTTTATGATGTTTTCTTTATCCGAACTATAAAGAGATGTAAAATCATAATCATATACTACCTCTTTATAAATAAAATCTATTCCATCGCATGCTATATAAAAATAACTGTTCATATCATCAGCTTTAATTTTTACCATAATGGAATATTTACCATTGATTACATTTTTATATTTTTTAATGATATCTTCAATCTCATCATTAGAGCATAAATAAAATACATCATACTCATTAGGGCATGCATTAAAATATTTTGAGCATTGCACAAAAGAGGCATTTTTAAAAATTATCTCAGCAATATGCCCCAAACTTAAATCATTTCCGCCTACTATATGAAGATTATATTCATAACTAGAAATCATAAAATCAATCCACATATTATTCTTTATTGAATTATTGATATTTTCTATCTTCTCTTTTGCAAGCAATGTATTAATTTCATCTATATAACTTTTAAACTCTCTTTCCATATATTTAAAATTTGTAAAGGCAACTCTATCATCATGCATAATCACTTTTATACATATAGCATCATTATTTGATATATAAAATAAATATTTTTTTTCATCATTGTATAATAAAAAACCTTCCTCTGATTCTTCTATTTTTGCATTTATTTTAGATTTTATATATTTCATAAGTGAAAACATAGCATTTATATCATTGCTTTTATTATCATAAAGAAATTTTATTATTTTTAATTTTTCATCTAAAGAAATTATTTTATACATTAGCTATCCAAATTACATAAAAATATATTAATTTTATTATAATATAAATACTTTATTTTTTAAAGTGTAAAATATAAAATCATTTTTAGGAACTTTTTAATAACTAGTTCGTCTAAAAGATAAACCAACTAATTTTAGAGGTTTAGTTTATATGAAAAAAATAATAATTGCTGCTTTATTAATTTTTAATATATATAATTTATATGCCGATGAAAATTTCATAATAGATGATACTTCTATTAAAATATTGACTGATGCCGGAATAGATGTAAGTTTAGAAAAAAAATATACTATAAATTCAATCATAAAAAGATACTTGAAAGATGTAAGAAAGATTTTAAATGAATTAAATGAAATCAATATGAAAATAAATGATGAGTTTAAAAAAGAAGATATAAATTTGGATAATATAAAAAAATTAATATTTGAGAAAAAAGAAAAAGAAGCCGATTTTGATTATACTATAATGTCATGCGACTTGGATATATTGTCATTATTTTCAGATAATGAGATAAAAAGGATAAAATATTATATTATTTTTAGAAAATAGAGGGAACTTTTTATATAATAATTTCGTCTAATAAGGAAAAGATAATATAATATTAAAAATTATGGAGCGGTGAGGAGAGTTTATGAATAAAATATTTTATACTATATCGTTGATATTATTGTTATCTTTGTCAATTTTGGCACAACCGGGACCTAAAGGTCCTGGTCCTCATGGTCCTGGATATGGAAGAAACAGAAGAGGCGGAGAATTTGATAAAAGATTAGGACATGATCCTTTACAATTTTTTAGAAAAATTGGTATAATTCTAACTGAAGAACAAGCTGATAGAATGTATGATATAGCCATCAGATTCATCACAGAAGAAGAACCTATAAGATTAGAAATAGAAAGAATTGATAACAGTATAAGATTAGAATTAATGAAAGATAATACTAACAGAGAAGTAATTAAAAATCTGATAAGACAGAAAAAAGAGCAGGAAGCTTTAAGAGATTATTTAAGAATAGTCAGAGATTTAGATATTATAGATGTTCTTACTCCAGAGCAAAAAGCTCAGCTAAACAGCCGTATGATGAGATAGGAAATTTTTATAAGGATAAATATGAGCAGTGCTATGGCTTACGAAGATAATATAGATGCATTCAAAACAGGTAATGAGGAAGCTTACAAAGAGCTTATAGAAATGTATAAAAAACCATTATTCAATTTGGTTTATTCTATCATTTCTAATAAAGATGAGGCAGAAGAAATTGTACAGGATGTTTTTGTAAGTTTTTATATAAAAAGAGAAAGTTTTGAGGGCAGAAGTAAAATATATACTTGGCTTTATAGAGTTTCTTTTAACAGAGCTGTTGATCATATAAGAAAAAAAGAAAGAGAAAAAAAATACCGCTTAAAAGAATATAGAAATTCTGAAGTACAGGAATCTGGAAATGACGACAGCATACATAGAATCATATTGGCTGAGGCATTGGAAAAATTGGAAGATGATTTTAGAATTCCGCTTATGATGGCTGAATACGAAAATTATTCTTACAATGAAATATCTGAAAAATTGGATCTGCCGGTTAATACTGTTAGAACCAGAATATTCAGAGCTAGAAAAAAACTTTTGGCTATTATGAAAAAAATGGGGGTGAGCTTATGAAAAATAATCATGAATATTATGAAATGCTTATTAGCAGATATAAGGACAATGATTTAGATGCTAATGAAATCTTTGAAATGGAGAAACATTTAGCTTCTTGCAAATCTTGTCAGAAATTCAAAGATGAATTAAATTCTATGTCATCTATACTTCTAGGAAAATCAAATATAAAAATTGATAAAAAGCCTGTAAGTATATTTAATAAAAAGAGAGTCATAGCATCTATAAGTTCAATAGCGGCTGCTTTACTCATATTCGGAGCTGTTAGTGCAATATATAACAATAATAATAATATTACAAGCAATTCAGATGATACCCCAACATTAATGGCTTCTGATATGAATAACAATTCTGTAATAACAACTAGTGCAGATGATTATAATACACAAGAAGATTATGCACCTTTATCAAGCTATTTTACATATAGCGATATTGATGATGAAAATGATTCATTAGATGATAATAATTCAGAAATCTCTATAATGTCTGCATATATTTATTATATGGGTAAATAACGCATGTTAAATAGACAAAAAATATAAAAAGTTTGTAATTCATAATAGCACAATATTATTAAAAACAATTATACATGCGTTTAATACCGCTTTCAATCTAATCATAACTTGGGCGGGCATTGCTTTTTCTTAGAGGATTAAAAAAACAATAATAACTATATTTATGATAATAACAATAAATATAAAGGGTGGAGAATTAGAATAAATTCAACATTATTTTAAATCATATTTTAGAAAGTTTTTTCACAGTAGTAGGAAGCAATTTATGTTCTTCTACTAATACTCTTTTTTGTAAAATATCAGCAGTATCATCTTCTTTTACAGATACTTTAGCCTGCATTATAATATCCCCTCCGTCTATAGTATCAGTAACATAATGAACAGTACATCCTGATTCCTTTTCCTTATTTGCAATTACTGCCTCATGCACATGAATACCATACATTCCCTTTCCGCCATATTTAGGAAGAAGAGATGGGTGAATATTAATAATTTTTCCTTCCCATTTTTTTATAAAATCACTATCTACTATTGATAAAAATCCAGCTAACACAACTAAATCTATATTAGAAAGTTTTTCATCTATTTTTTTAAATAAATCTTTTTTGTATATTTTTCTATCTAATAATAAAGCTTTTATTCCAGCATTTTCGGCAATATTCAATCCCCCGCAATCCCTATCAGCAATAACTATATCTATTTTATAATAATCATTATCCTGAGCATCTATCAAAGATTTTAAATTACTTCCTCCGCCCGAAATTAAAACAGCTACTCTAAGCATATATCACTCTTATCCTCATTATCATTTTTAGCAATATACCCAATTTCATAAGCAGATTCATTTTGTTCTTTCAAATCATTTATAATATTATCTTTATCCTCTTTAGAAGCTATTATAACAAATCCAATCCCCATATTAAAAGTATTATACATCTCTTCTTCTTTTATATTACCTAAATACTGAATATAATTAAATATATTAGGAGTATTAAAACTATCCTTTTTAATTACAGCTTTGTATCCCTTAGCAACAGAACGCGGAACATTTTCTATTAAACCGCCGCCTGTAATATGTGCCATGCCTTTAATATTATATTTTTCTAATAAAGGCAAAACTTTTTTTACATATATTTTAGTAGGTATTAAAAGAGTTTCTCCTATTTTTTCACCTTCATATACAGCATTGTAATCTCGTACAAGTTTCCTTATCAAAGAAAATCCATTACTATGAAATCCTGAAGATGCAATACCTATGATAGAATCGCCCTCGCTGACTTTAGAGCCGTCAATAATTTTATCTTTCTCCACAACACCAACACAAAAACCAGCTATATCATAATCTCCGTCTTTATAAAAACCCGGCATTTCCGCAGTTTCGCCGCCTATTAAAGCAGCCCCCGCATCATAACATCCGTCTGCTATACCTTTTACTATTAAAGCAGCTGTCTCTCCATTTAATCTTCCGCAAGCAAGATAATCTAAAAAGAAAATCGGCTTAGCACCATGACAAAGCACATCATTAACGCACATAGCAACAGCATCTATTCCAACAGTATCATACTTCTTCATAGAAAATGCTATCTCTAATTTAGTTCCCACTCCGTCAGTTCCTGATACAAGTACAGGATTATTATATTTACCAAGTTCATACAAAGCACCGAAACTTCCTATATTATTAAGTACATTTGAATGCATAGTTTTAGATACAACTTCTTTCATCAGAGCTACAGCTTTATAGCCTTCTTCTCTGCTGACTCCGCTGTCTTTATAAGAAACTCCCATAAATAATTTCCTTATTTTAGAATTTAATAATAGAAAAAATGTCTACTAAGTATACCAATATTTTATATATTTACAAGAAAAATTTTTTTATTTGCTTAGAAACTATTATTAGAATGTTATACCAATAGCCAATCTAGGAAGTAGTGCAAATCTTATAGTATGATTAAATGAATACCCCAAATCTAATAAAGATATATCAATAAAAGGACGAACAGGCCAATTTGCCCCCATTTTTGTAAACATATCTATCTTAAATCCCATCTCACCAGATATATAAAAATTTACTATAGCACTTAAAGTTTCTTTATTTGCCGCATAATCTTTCCCTTTAACAGCAAATATATTCATACCAACCTTAGGAAGAAGGAAAAAACCATTATCTCTATTACTTTTATTAAAATAAAATCTCACCCCTATAGATGACGGTATAACAACAACATCAGCATTATATATTTTTTGATAACTGCTTGCTCCATTAACAGTTATAGTGCCATTATAATGAGCATTAAAACTATATATTCCAAAAAAAGCATCTATAGCCTGTTTTGGTAAATATGCATAGTTATATGTAAATGCTATACCAAATCCTCCTTTAAACAAATGTTCAGTCGCTCCATTTTGAGGCTTGAATATTGAATTTGCTATACCAGGCAAAGTAGCAGCAGAAAATATTGTAGTGCCAAAATCTATACCAACAGCATGCCTAGCATTTTCATAATTTGCTGCATAAATTAAAGAATTAAATAATAATATAAATATTATAACCTTTTTCATAATCAAATATCCGTTAAAACCTTATGCTAAAACCTATTCTTGGAAATAAAGCTATTCTGAAATTAAGTAATGTTTTAGACCAATCAGGCATATTAGAAACGTTTAAATTACCTGAAATTCCTCCAGCAAAAAAATACAGCAAATTTCCTGCCAAAGCATTAGCCATATTCTCTCCCCAAGGTCTTACATAATATCCTATCTCTAACAATCCTATATCAATAGTAGGCTTAACTCTCCATTCTCTTGTAGGAAATAATTCTATATTCCATCCAATTTCATAAGAAATATAAACAGAAGCGTCTGCTACCGACTGCCTTGCCTTAACACCAGTGATACCATTTTCCGTTTGAATATCATAAAAAAATGCATCTATAGCCAAACGAAAATGATTGTAAAACTGCCTTTTTTTACCGTAAAATTTCACTCCGAATGTAACAGGCATAATTACAAAAGAAGCATTAAATTTAGTATCACCTACAACAATAGTAGATAAATCAAAATCTAATCCTTTAATATCTCGCAGTAATTTAATCGCATTATCTTTGCTAATATTAAAAGAGTATTCACTTCCATATAATCCGATACCGGCACTAACAGATATTTGATTATGTACAAACAATGAATATTCAATAGAAGGTATATACCAGCCAAAAGCATCAAGGCTAACATACTGTAAATATTCTCCTGTACTTCCTAGATCTGCTCCAAACATACCTACTGTATGCCTTCCATGTTTAAAAATTGTGTCCAAAATCATAGGAGTGAATACTGTAATACCGGGATTGAGATTGAAACTTATCATCTGTCTTCCCTTTATCCAACTGTAATCTTCTCCTGTAACTTCTGTAGATAAAGGAAGCCCCTTAGAAAATCCCGTATGAATTGAACAAATAAAAATAAAAAATATTATTAAAAACTTTTTCATATTGATTATACTTTAAAAATTATATTATAGATTCACTGCTAATAAAATCATCCTTAGATTTTATTAACAAATCCTCTAATTTATTACGTTCAGTTTCAGGTAAATTAACACCTTTAAATATTTCATCAGTTTTAGTAGTATCTATTTGACCATTATTTTCCATAGCCTGCTTAGATAAATTGCCTAAAACTTTTTTATATTCGGGATTATTCGAATTCATAAGAAGCTGCAATAGCTCCAATCCTTCTTGCTTAACCTTAACTATATTAACTTTTTCACCTAATGGAACTACTAATAAAGTATTTCCATTTCCATCTTTAAACATAGAAAATAATGATAAAAAGTAATCATAATATTGATAGGTTCCATTATTATTATTTTGACTTCCTGTTATAGTTAATGTATTACCATCTAAACTTACACCTTTAAAATTACCATATCTAATTTTATCTAGAACCAAATTAGAATAGGGATTAGTTACAATAACTCCTGTATTTTTTGTACATGAAACCATTAACATAATTAACAGCGAAAAAAGAACTGCATATAATTTTATATCTAATCCTAACATAAACTATTATTTTGTATAATGATAAAATAAATAAAATAAATTTCAACAATATAAGAATATACTTTAACAATATTTTATAAATCCTGAGCTATTTCCTCAATCTTAAATATCTCAAGTAAATCGCCTTTCTTAATATCATTAAAATTTTCTATAGAGGCACCGCATTCATAACCGCTTGCAACTTCTTTAACATCATCTTTAATTCTTCTTAAGCTAGAAATTTTGCTTGTATAAATAAGTACATTATCTCTCATGACTCTTACACCGGCATTTCTTTCTATTTTTCCGCTAGTTACATAACATCCGGCAATAGTACCAACTTTAGGTACATGGAATACATCTCTCACCTCAACAGTACCAATATCAACTTCTTTTTTAATTCTTTCAAGAGAACCTTTCATAGCATTCTGAATAGCTTCTATTGCTTCATAGATTATATCATATCTTTCTATAGGTATGCCGAGTTTTTCAGCTAATTCTTTGGCCTTTCCTGAAGGACGAACTCTATAAGCTATAATAATAGCATTAGATGCATGAGCTAAGTTTACATCGCTTTCGGTAACGGCACCTGATGCACTATATATTGAAACAAATCTTATTTTATCACTTTGTATTTTACTTAAAGCATCTCTCAAAGCCTCAGCACTTCCCTGAACATCAGCTTTTATTATAACCTTAAACTCTTTCATAGCATCAGAAGCTATTTTCTCATAAAGGTTTTCCAAAGTAACTTTAACATTAGCCTTCAAAGCCTCCTGCTGTTTTAACTGAACTCTCTTATCAGCTATAGCCTTAGCTTCTTTTTCATCAAGCATAACATTAAATGACTCTCCAGCCTCAGGAGTTTTTTCAAATCCTAAAACCTCAACAGGAGTAGAAGGCAAAGCCTTTGTAACTCTCTGACCCAAATCATTAACCATAGCTCTAACTTTACCTACAGAAAGACCGCATACAAAATAGTCTCCGATTTTTAGAGTACCATTTTGAACAAGTACAGTACCTACAGGTCCTCTTCCCTGATCTAGTGAGGCCTCTAAAACTATACCAATAGCCTCTCTATTAGGATTAGCCTTTAATTCAAGCATTTCTGCCTGAAGTATAATAGCTTCTAATAATTCATTAATACCCTGTTTAGTTAAAGCACTAACACCTATATACTGAGTATCTCCTCCCCATTCTTCTGGGGTAAGTCCGTATTCAGACAATGCTGCTTTTACCTTATCCATAGTAGCATTAGGCAAATCCATTTTATTAACCGCAACTATTATAGGTACATTAGCCTCTTTAGCATGATTTAGGGCTTCTATTGTCTGCGGCATAACTCCGTCATCTGAAGCAACAACAAGTATTACTATATCTGTACTTTTTGCTCCTCTAGCTCTCATCATAGTGAATGCTGCGTGTCCGGGAGTATCAATAAAAGCTATCTCACCGCTAGGCATTTTTACCTTGTAAGCACCTATATTTTGAGTTATTCCGCCGCTTTCTTTTGATGTAATATTACTATGTCTTATAGCATCAAGAAGAGAAGTTTTACCATGGTCAACATGACCCATTATTGTTACAACAGGAGGACGAGGTTTTAAATCTTCTTCTCTATCTTCTTTTACTTCTATAGTAGCCTCTTCCTGCAAAGATATAACATTAACTTTACATCCAAAATCATCTGCTATAATTGTAGCTGTATCAGAATCAATTATATCATTAACTCTAGCCATAGTACCCATACCCATAAGTTTGGATATTATGTCAGAAGCTCTTAAATTCATCTTTTTAGCTAAATCGCCTACAGTAATTGTTTCCATTATGCTGATTTCTTTTTCAACACTTGCAAGTCTTTGTTCCTGCTGACGTTTTTTAGCCTGAAGTTTATTAAATATCTTATTTTCCTGCCTTTGAACTGCTTCTGCTTTAGAATCTTTTTGAGATGATTTCTTATCGTATTCTTTATCTTTTTTATCGTAATCTCTTTTCTTATTATCTTTTTTATTATCTTTCTTGAATGATGATACATCTTCTACAGGAACTTCTATAGCAGGAGAATCTTTATATGATTTACTTTCTTTAAAATCTTTATTATCCCTATTATGAGAATAATGTTTACCTTTTGATTCTTTATTATCTCTATTTTCTTTTGCTATATTATTTTTTTCAGGAGTATTGTTATTATTATTATCCTGTTTCTGAGCATAAGGCTTATCAGATTTATTATGTATTATTATTTTCTTTTTTACTATAACTTTTTTTACTTTCTTAACAGCTGCTGCAGCTTGATTATCATCATTATTGTTATTAGATGCATTATTTTTTTTTATAATAACTTTAGGTTTATTATCAGCTGCAGAACTTTCCTGATTTAAATTTTTTTCATTATTCTCATTTTTTTGAGACATTCTTTTCCTTTCCCATTAATATTAAATTTTAATTATTTGTTCTTGGTAATAAATTATTAGTTTGCTGAGGCAATGCAGCATTATTAGTGTCTCCTATTTGAGGAGGAAGTATGCTTGCTTCTCCTAAAACTGCAGTATTTCTTTCTATTACTGCTTTATCTTTTAGATCTTGTATATCTCTTTCTACTAATTGCTGTGCATAAGCATTTTTGTATAATTGAGCAATATAAGGAGCTGTTTCTGTATTATATGCTGTAATGCCGTACATTTGAGTTAATTGATCTTTAGCCTGTTCAAAAAAAGCCTGAGCCTGTTCAGGGGTAGGATCTGGTATATTTTTAGAAGCATCTGCCATGAGTTTTGTTACATAATATTGAAACTTTATATTTCTGATTGAAAGATTAATAAAATCTTTAGCTTCTTCTGTTTCAAAGAATTTTTCTTCTTCTGCCTTATTTAATAATAAAATAGAATTTATCAACTGATCTGCATATAATTGTTTAGTATTAGCATCATTAGCATACATAGCTATTTGTTCAGTTGTAGCACCTTGAAGTACTAAAGAAGCCTCTAAATCTTTAGTAAAATTAGTTTGATTAATAGTAAAATCATCTACTTTTAAAACCCAATCTCCTGCTCCGCCATTTAAATAAGACAAAGAATCTGATGGGGTTTTTGAGCTGCTTACTCCGCCTTGATTCTGAGAGCAAGCTATTATAGCAAATGATGATATTATCAATATTAATTTCTTCAAGTTTTTCAAACTCATAAATACTCCTTAAAATAAAAAAAACAATTTAATAATAGTATAGTGTATCATATATAAATATTTCTGCAAGTAAAAAACATATAAAATTTACATACATAAACTAATAAAAATAATTAATTATAAAAAAATAAATAAATGCTATTTTTTTCCGGAATACATATTAATTACTAAATTAGGAAGTTCTTTTTCTAATATTCCGTACCATATAGATTTTCTTCTCTTTAAAGTTTTACTGCTCATAGCAATATTCATTAATTTATTATAAGTTTCATTAGCCTTCTGAACATTCTGAAATATTGATATATGATTAGCAGGGAAAATTTCAGATATATTAGCCTCTATATCTTTCTTTATAACAACATCATATATAGGCAAAACCTTTTCATATCCTGCACAAATACTCTCAGCATATTCTAAAACCATCTTATCAAAATCTGGAATAGTTTTAAGCAGCTTAATAATCAAAGCAAAAGTATCTATAGCCTCTTTATAATTTTCTTTAACTACATAAGCCCCGTTCGCCTTATCACATAAATCGCATATAGTACCATTAGTATAACTAGATATATAATCATTAACTTTTTCATCTATCTGAAAAGGAGGCATTGATTTAGCAACTTTCGATATCAAATCTAAAATAGCTGTAAACATTCTCTGCTTCCATAAATTACCCTTAACGCTTTTTACAAGCTCTTCCATTTCATTAAAAAACTGCTCTTTATATTTCTCATCAGGATTGAATATCGCTTCAACTATAGGAATATCAGTACCTTTAAATGATATCATACCATTATCATAAAATGAGATAATATTTTTTTCAAATATTTCACTTTTTACTTTGCTGTTTTCTTTTAAAAAGTTAAACTGCAAATTTTTAGTTACTATTACTTTATTTTCTTTTGGTGCTAAAGTGTTTGCTCTAGCCTGCATTCTGGCAGCATTATTTATTAAAAAACCAGATAAATCCCCATCCTCTGTGATAATCAAAGAACTATTAGTATTACCGCCGGATATTCCAGCACTGATTTTA
This sequence comes from Brachyspira hampsonii, assembly GCF_001746205.1. NCBI lineage: Bacteria > Pseudomonadati > Spirochaetota > Spirochaetia > Brachyspirales > Brachyspiraceae > Brachyspira > Brachyspira hampsonii. The sequence continues at coordinate 794,271 of NZ_MDCO01000012.1, read as the reverse complement.
AACTCAGGAAGTCCGCTTGTATCTACACCTGGATATTCAGTTAATAATCTTTTTTTACTTAAAACACCGATTGTAGCTATAGTGGCACTTAAAGCATCTGTCGCTGTAGGACAGACCATAATTATTTCATCGCCCTGCTTCCTATGTGATATAACATTATAGAATCTTGTTACTTCACTTACCTTATTTTGCATTAAATCATCTAAAGCATGCATTTTGGAAAGATTATTCTTATTTTCTTCGCAGAATTTAGTATATCCATGTATATCAAGCATTGCTATATAAATATCAGCTATTGAAAGACTTAATTTTAAATCGCCTGCAAAATTATATTTTTGATTTTCTGTAACGAACTGAGACCATAATTTAGGATAAAGCTCTTTATCTAAATTGTTAAAAAATCCCCAATAAATTTTTCGTATAAGATCAAATAAGCCTTTTAAGATCTTCCTACTGTCATGTACTTTTTCAAAATTAATATTTTTAGCATAAGTAAAAATTCCGGAAAATGTTTTTATTTCGCCTGATACTATTTTTTCGCTTAAATGAGTATATAATTCATATTTGGAAGTGGATTGGTTAAATTCTTCTATTTTGTTCACTTTCTTCCCTTAATTTTATTTTATATAAATAAGCATTTTATTACTTTAACTTATAAACAAAAAAAATCAATAGATGTTATAAAACATATTGAAAAAAATGCAATCTATACTAGAATAAAACAAAAATAAATTTATAATTTTAATATTAAATTATGGCTCAAAAAAAAATAAATGATAATTTTAATATAACTATAGCATTATATCGTCCGGAAATACCTGCAAACACAGGAAACATTGGAAGATTATGCGTTGGACTTAATATACCTTTGCATATAGTATCAAAACCTTCTTTTATAATAAGCTCGAAAGAAGTAAAACGTGCCGGACTTGATTATTGGTGGAATCTGCAATTAGTAAAACATGAAAATGAAAATACATTTTTAGATTACTGTAATAGCAATAATAAAAGAATAGTTCCAATTACAAAGTTCGGAAAAAACAGATACGATGAGTTTGAATATCAGAATAATGATATACTTCTATTCGGCAGAGAATCAACAGGACTTAGAGAATCATTATGGGAAAATGATTTAGAAAACTCTGTATATATACCAATGAGTGATAATATTCGTTCCATAAATGTATCAAATACTGCGGCTATAGTTGCTTATGAGGCATATAGGCATATTATTTTAAGTAATAATTAATTTAACGCACGGTTAATGAATTTTTTTATATAATTAATATTATTTTATTAATTAATTCAAAATATAAAATTTTATTCTGCGTGCGGTAATAATATTTTCATTCTAATTAAATTTAGGGTGGGGTTTATAATTGCAGAAAAAATTAAAAAAATTAATTAATTATAGATACTAAAATAAGCAATAAGTATATAGGGCGGGATTGTAAATAAAACAAAAAATCAAATATTAATAAAATTCATTTTTATATTTTATTAAATTGTTTTTTATAGAATAATTATTCTATATAGATATTAATAAATTTAATATTATAAAACTATCATAAAAATGTGCTATACAGTCTCCAAAAAGAACTTTAAATCATGCAGTTTTTTAAAAATTATTAAAATAAAAGCCCATCAGTATTTCTACCAATGGGCTTTATATCTACATTTGTAATAAGTCGCTTAAATCAAATTATCCAATAATTCTCATTATAGATTGGTTTTTCATATTAGCATTAGCTAACATAGCAGCACCTGTTTGCTGTAAGATTTGTTCACGAGTATAAGCAACCATAGCTTGAGCCATATCAGCATCTCTGATAACACTTTCAGAAGCAATAGTGTTTTCAGTAGCGATCATTAAACTTTTTACCATAGATTCCATTCTGTTTTGAACAGCACCTAATTCAGCTCTTTGAGCTACTACCATTTGTATACCTTCATCTATTCTTCCTAAAGCTTGGTTAGCAGTTTCTACAGAAGAAATAGAAATAGGAGTATCTCCTCCAACTTGTAAGTTAGCAGCAGTCATAGCACCTATATTAACAGATACTCTTTGATCCATATTAGCACCGATGTGGAAAGTCATAGGAGTTTGAGCATCAGCAGCGAAACGACCTGTTAACATGTTCATTTTGTTGAATTCAGCTTGAGAAGCGATTCTGTCAACTTCAGCTACTAATTGGTTAACTTCTACTTGAATTAAAGCTCTGTCACTGTCAGAATAAATACCGTTAGCAGATTGAATAGCTAATTCTCTCATTCTTTGCATAATGTTAGTAGTTTCATTTAAATAACCTTCAGTTGTTTGAATGAAAGATATACCGTTTTGAGCATTTCTAGTAGCTTGTTGTAAACCACGGTATTGTGAACGCATTTTTTCAGATACAGCTAATCCAGAAGCATCATCTCCTGCAGTATTAATTCTCATACCGCTAGAAAGTTGTGCTATTGTTTTAGTCATTGAATTTCCTGTTAAATTCAATTGTCTGTTTGCATTTAATGCAGAAATATTATTGTTGATAATCATAACTACCCTCCATGAATAGTGCTTAAAATATTTTTGTAATTTTTATTTTTCTAAAGCTTTAAAATATTATGCTTTTAATTGCTGTTTAGTCATCCCCTACAAAACAGCTGCATAATATTAACTTCATAGTATAATACTATTATAATATCTTTTAAAAAAAAAGTAAAGACTAATTTTTTATAAAAAAATACCGATAGGGCAATTTACTGCATATTAATATAATAACATTGACTTTTTAACACTATTATTTTAAAATCTAATAGCATAACATCATTTTTTGGAATAAAAAACTATGAAATTTATAACAACAGCTATGATTATAATGCTTTTTATGCTTAATTCATGCAGCAGTGCAAATGCAAATACTGATAATAAAATAAATACTAATTTCTATTTTAATGCTGAAAATGCATACGATTATATAAAAGCTCAGACTGATTTAGGACCTAGAAACTACGGAAGCGAAGCTCATAAAAAGGTAAGAGAGTTTTTTAAACAAGAAATTTCTAATATGGGTTATGAAGTTTTTAGTCATAATTTTCAAGCACCATACATAAAAGAAAGAAACGGAGAAAATATATACGCATTTCTTAAAGGAAAGACAGATGATTATGTAATTATTACAAGTCATTTTGATAGCCGTTCTGTGGCAGAAAAAGACCCTATACAATTCAATAGAAATAAACCTATAAGCGGGGCCAATGACGGAGCAAGCAGCAGCGGAGTATTACTAGAACTTATGAAGGCTTTAAAAAATTATAATGATTTGCCTTACAGTGTATGCTTTATACTATTTGACTTGGAAGATGATGGAAATTTATTTGATGTAGAAGGCAATTCATTAATAGAAACTGACTGGATACAGGGAAGCATTGCATTCGTAAATGAAGTTATTACAAGAGATAAAATAATCGATAAACAAAAAATAAAATTTGGAATTCTTCTTGATATGGTTGGAAGCAAAAATGCCAAATTCAAATATGAAAGTTTTGCTCATACATATTATTCTCCAATATATAATAAAGTTTGGCAGTATGCAAACGATTTAGGATACGGAGAATATTTTATTGATGAACACTATGGAACTATAGTAGATGATCATACACCATTTCTAATTGAGAAAATACCTTTTATTGATGTTATAGATATGGGATATCCTTTTCATCATACATCGCAGGATACTATAGATAAATTAGATAAAAAAACTTTGGAGGCTGTAGGAAAAACTATAGAATACTCTATAAAGAACGCCGATAAAATTTATTAATTTTCGCTTTTATAATAAGTATGTTATAACGATAATTAAAAACGATTATCAAATATCTAAAATATAGTTTTGATATAAATTTATTTTACATTAAAACTATTAACATTGTTATAGAAAAATGTTATAATATATTGCAATTAATCATATATTTAATATGAAAAATACTAATTATCAATTTTAAGGAGGTTTTTTAATATGTTTGGCGGATATTTTGAATATTATTTCGGATATATATGGATACTAATTCCTGGTATACTTTTAGGTTTCTGGGCTCAGATGAAGGTAAAAAGCACTTATGCTAAATACAGCAGAGTTGAAAATAAAAGGGGAATTACAGGAGCACAAACTGCAAGATATATTTTAGAAGGATATGGAATAGATATTCCTGTAGAAAGAATAGGCGGAACTTTAACAGATCATTATGATCCTTCTTCAAGAGTATTAAGACTCTCTTCTGGAGTTTATGACGGTACTGATGTTGCCGCTTTAGGAGTTGCGGCTCATGAGGTAGGACATGCTATACAGCATAACAGAGGATATGCTCCTCTTTCTATAAGAAATGGTTTCTATCCTTTATGTGCTATAGGAGATCAATTCGGTCCTTATCTAGTGCTTATAGGTATTATGATAGGAGGGGCTGGAAGTTTTTCATACTACATAATGATGGCGGGTATTCTGCTTTTTGCATTTGCTGTATTCTTCTCTCTTGTTACATTACCTGTAGAATTTGATGCTTCAAACAGAGCTATAAAAATTTTGGATAAAGGCGGATTTTTAGACAGTGAAGAACTTGACGGAGCTAAGAAAGTATTATCTGCCGCTGCTTTAACTTATGTTGCTGCTGCTATTACTGCTATACTTACACTTTTAAGACTTTTAATGTTAGCACAAAGAAGAAGAGATTAATAAAAAATAAAAAAAGTATTATTTTTTAATAATGCCTTTCTTATTAAAAGCGATAAATTATTATATTTGAATAAATATTATTAAATGATATAATTATAAAAAATATATACATTTTAGGTTAATTAAAATAATGGAATTAAGTATACAAAAATTCGCCAAAATAAAAGAAGCAAACATAAAAATAGAAGGTATTACTGTAATAGCTGGTGAAAATAATACAGGAAAAAGTACAATAGGAAAAATTTTATTTTCTTGTTTCAATTCTTTTAATAATCTTGAAAAGGAAATATCTCTATCAAGAGAACATTCTATAAGAAGAGAAATTTTAAGTATGCTTAATATTATATTTAGATATAAAAATAGAATTAAAATACAAAAAAGTTATACTGCCATCATAGAAAAAATATTTGATTCTATAAATGATCCAGATATAGAAATATATAATATATTACTAGATAATATTAAAGATTATACGGATATAGAAAATAAAGAAGTTATAGATTTATTAGAAAAAACCTCATTAAAAGTTAAAGAGTACATTGATATATCTTATGAAAAAATAGCATATAAAAAACTTTCAGAATATTATAAAGAAATATTTAATAATCAAATAAACAGTAGAATAGAAAAAGATTCCATTTCAGAAATTAATATAAAAGATTTGATGTTTAAATTCAAAAATGATGAATGTATAGATACAAATTTAAATTATTCTTATAATAATAATATCTATCTAATAGATAATCCTTTTACACTTGACAAGAATGATTACCCATATTCACTATCAATAATAGAATCTCATTTAATAAATAATGTTTTGTATACAGAAGAACCATACACAATTGATAAAATTTTAATAGAGGAAAAACTCTATGAAATATATGATAAGCTATCAAAAGTTATTAATGGAAAAATTATAGAAAAAGATGATGAATTCTATTTAGAAGAAGATGAAATTTTTATAGAACCAATATCAGTACATAATTTATCAGCAGGATTAAAATCCTTTACAATAATAAAAATGTTGTTAGAAAGAAATGCATTAAAAGAAGAAGATATTTTAATTTTAGATGAACCTGAAATACATCTTCATCCAAAATGGCAGCTGCTTTATGCCGAAATAATAGTTCTACTACAAAAAATATTTAATATATATATATTAATAACTACACATAGCCCATATTTTTTACAGGCTATAGAGAAATATTCTAAAAAACATGATATAGATGAAAAAACTAATTATTATTTATCAGATATAAAAAATAAATATTCGTATTTTAAACTAGTCAATGATAACATAGAAGACATATATGCTAAAATGGCAGAACCCATAGACGAATTAGAAAATTAATTAATAATTTACAAATTGGAATTTTGATGGAACAATATATAATAAATAATTTACCTGATATATTAAAAAATAACATAGATACTTTAAAAAATACATCTAAAGATTTTTCTAATAAAAACAATATTCAATATATGACTGAATCTAAAATTAATGTAATTAATTTTGATAAAGTTGTTATAGAATATAAAAATAAATATTGTATTGAAAATTTAACTAAATCCAATGATGCACTTTATATATCAAATGAAAATTATTATTTTATAGAATTTAAAAATGGCAAGTTAAAAAATAATATTATACAATTTAATGGTAAAATGAAAGGTGAAATAAAAGGACAACTTGATATAAATCAATATATTAATACTAATTTTGAAGGAAATATTAATGGCATTTTGTTCTATATTAATGGAACTATAGAAAATAATAAATTTTCCGGATATGTGAAATCTACATTTAATGGACATATAGATGGCAGTGATATTGATAATAATAACAATATTAAATCAAAATTTAATGGAACTATTAAAGCTAATTTAGACGGTTATATAAATTATATTAATATAGAAAATGATCTAAAAGAAAAAATATATGATAGCATTTTTATATTATCAAATATATCAAAAGAACTAAAGCCTAATATTATAGAATCTACTAAAAATAATACAATATATATACTAGTATATAATGAGAAAAAGAATTCAACTAACAAAATTTGGAATAATGTTAAAAAACAGGCTAAACAAAATACATCATTTATTAACTTTCCTAGAATAAATAATTTAAAAAATTATATACTTAAAGATATTAATTATTATACAGAAAAAGAGTTTGATAACTTTATAGAAAAAGAATTTATATAAGAAATTAAAAAACATATAAAAAAGCATAGACTTAAAAAATAAGCCTATGCCGCAACATTTTTAATCTAATTATAAATTTACATTTTTCTTACAGCTATTCCTAAAAAGAAAGCAAAGCCTCCCCATATAACAAGTAAGCTAAGTCCCATAAATATAGCAGAATCTAATCCCATAATTAATTTCTCCTTTTATTTTATTTAATGAGGTATATTAGGCTGTCTGTCTTTAAATTTAGCAAATAATATACCAACTATAAATGCTATAACAGGCATAGACCAACCCAAAGCAATTAAAGCCCAAGTAGGATAACCTCCGTAAGGTGTTTTGAAATCATTTATTAATTTCAATGATAACATTACAGCTAAGAATATAGGAGTTAAGAATTTCAAACAGAAATCCCACCAAATACCTACTCTGAATTCACTTACTGTATTGATAGTTTCTTTAAATGATCCAAGTTTATATACCCAAGCAACTAATATAATTTCTATAAGTCCGCTTACTACAATATTATAATTGTTTACAAAAGCGTCCACTATATCAAGTATAGAAAGTCCGCTTCCTGTAGCATATACCATAGATATAGCACCTTGTATTATTATAATAACTATACTTACTTTTTTTCTATTGAAATGGAATTTATCAATAAATGAAGATATAACAACCTCAGCAAGTGAAATAGCAGAAGTAAGACCTGCAAATGAAAGCACCAAAAAGAATACTAATCCAAATACTCCATTTAAACCAGGTAAAGAGTTGATAGCTTCAGGAAATACCATAAATGCTAAACCTATACCGCCGCTTCCAGCAACTTCAGCAACTTCTTTTCCTTGAGAATGAGCCATATAACCTATTATACTAAATACTGTTATACCAGCAAATAAACTGAAACTAGTATCAGCAAAACCTGTCATAAATGCATTATTTGCTATATCTGAATCATCAGGCAAATAGCTTGAATAAGTTATCATTATACCAAAAGCAACAGACATACTGTAGAATACCTGACCATAAGCATCTATCCAAATTTTAGGATTAGTAAGTTTAGAAAAGTCAGGCTTGAACATATAATCAAGACCGGATAAAGCACCAGGTAAAGTTATACCTCTAATAAGAATAATTACTACCAATATAGCTAATAAAGGCATAAATATTTTATTTGCTTTTTCTATACCGTCTTTAACTCCTCCAATAACAGAGATCAATATTATAACCCAAACAATAATTAAAGGCACAGCAACGCCAATATTAAAATTACCAAGTGAAAAACCATCTTGAAGTTTTAAATACTCTTTTGTGAAAAAACCAGCTGTATCAGCTCCCCATTTTAAGCCTTGAATAGAAAATAGTCCGTAAGATAATGACCAAGCAATAATGACTGAATAATAAATAACTATTGCAAAACATGTAAATACTTGCAGCCAACCCAACCATTCCCAAGAAGGGTTTAATGCTTTTAAAGCACCGGGTGCACTTTTATGAGTTTTATGCCCTATAGAAAATTCTAGTATCATTATAGGTATACCAGCTGTAAGCATAGCTATAAGGAAAACTATCATAAAAGCACCGCCACCATTAGATGCAACCATATATGGGAAACGCCATATATTACCTAAACCAACAGCAGAACCTATAGCAGCCAATATAAAACCTGCTCTAGTTCCCCATTGTCCTCTGTGATGATGATGACTCATCTTTCTCTCCTTATTTTTATTTTTTTCATTATAAATTTTTTATAATATATGTAAAATAATAAAATATCAATACTTTGTATAGAAATTTTTAATTTATTTTTTCACATAAAATTATTTTTAAATAAGATATTTTATTTTTGATATAAGAATTTTTTATAAATAATATAATAACTAAAAGAACTTAAAACATTAATAATTTCACAATATTATATCTTTATTATTTTTCTAATAAAGTTGCTACAATATAAAATTTTATTCTGTCATTATGATTTTTAATAGGATCAATACCTAAAATTTCCTTAATTTTTTTCATTCTATGCAAAACTGTATTTCTATGTATACCCAATTCTTCACAGGTTTTGTTAATATTCAAATCATTTTTGCTGATAGTTATTATAGTTTCTTTAAATATTGAATTTTTATTAATAAAATTCAATATGTTTTTTAATATCATAGAAGAAGAAAAATAACCTTCATTTAAAATAATGTATTCTAATATATAATCTTCAATAAAATAAATATCATTATTTGTATACTCTATATAATTAAATAAAAAATTAGCCTGTTCAAAACTATTAGGCATATCCTCTAAATTATTAACCATGCAGCCGCACATAACAGAAAACTTTATATCAATCTTTATTTCTTTTCTAAGATATTTAAAAAATAATGATATCATTTTATTTTTATCTTTACTATTATCAAAACTTTTTATTATAATAAATTGTCTGTTTCCAATATGAGAGATTATATCCTGCTTGCTAAAATATTTTATTAATTTTATTTTCTGCATTATATATTCAGATATCTTTTTTATATCATATTCATCATTTTGTTTTAATTTGATTAAGCATACCATTCTATCTATATCAAAAGAATAACCATTATTTTCAGCCCATATATTAATAGAAGGCAGATATTTATAATTTTCTTTAGAGATAATTTTATATATATAATTATTCAAATTTGTCTGCTTCAAGATTTTTTTATCAATATCTATTTCCCTTTCTATGAGCATTTCTGTAGTCATCTTAATAATATTTGCTATTAATTTTATTTCATCTGGATCGCCTGAAACTCCTACAACACCTATAAGTTCATTACTCAGCATAAGAGGCATATTAATGCCGGGTCTGCTGCTTTCTTTATCATTATCTATAGAATTAAAATAATTCATACTTTTAACATTTTTAATAACATCTAAAGCACCTAAATGTATTTTTCCTATTCTTTCTTTATCTCCGCTTGCTATAATCTCACCATACTCATTCATAATGTTAATATTTACTTCATAATCTATAACCTTCATTATTTTATCTAATAATCTTTGAGCAATTTCATTATCTATATACATAAATAACCTTAAAACTTTTTAATATTTTATAATAACACATAATTATACTTTATATATAAAAAAACAAAAAATATTTATAATTTAAAATATGATATATACCTAGCAAATACTATATAAAGTAAAAGCTAGGTATATATTTATAAAAGTAAAGTATAGAAAATATAAATTTATTAAAAAAACAATGAAACTATAAACACATTAATTATTCCAGCAATACCTATTACTAAAGTCATTAAAGTTTGAGTTTTATAACCGTCCTGAGCTTTTATAGAACTGAAATTAGTAACAACCCAATAATAACTATCATTAGCATGGGAAACTGTCATAGCTCCGGCACCTATAGCCATAACTGTTAATGCTGATAAAATAGGAGTATCTAAACCCAATGCCCCCATTAAAGGTGCTAATATTCCAGCTGTAGTAGTTAAAGCAACTGTAGAAGAACCTTGAGCTGTTTTTAATATAGCAGATAATATAAAAGGAAAGAAAATACCTACACTTTCAAATAAAGCTGCATTATCTGTAATAAACTTAACTAAACTAGAAGAAGAGATAACTTTACCCAAAACACCGCCTGCAGCTGTTACAAAAAGTATAGGACCTACAACTTTTAAAGTATCATTTGTAATATCATAAAAACTTTCTAAATCTTTCATATTCTTCTTTTGAGAAAAATATGTAATAATAGAAAATATAAGCCCCACAGCCAAAGCTATTATAGGAGTACCTAAAAATTGTATAAATATTGAAATACTGCCTTCTATTTTTGCCATAGTAAATACTGAAGATAAAGCCATTAATATAATAGGTATTAAAATAGGAGATACAGCTAAAAAACCATTCGGCAATTTACCATAGCTTTCCACAAGCTCCTCATAGCTTTTAATATTTTCATCATTTGATATTTCATCTGTTGATTTTACTTTCCTGCCTATATATTTAGAAAAGAAGTATCCAGATATTAGAGGTAATATAGAACATATAACACCCATACCTATAACCATAAGCAAATGATTTCCTATACCCAAAGAATTAGCTGCTGCTATAGGTCCAGGAGTAGGAGGTATAAATACATGTGAAATATATAAACCTGCTGAAAGTGCTATACTCATAGAAACAGAAGATGTCATTGTTCTTTTAGCCAATGCTTTCTTTATTGGGTTTAAAATAACAAATCCAGAATCGCAAAAAACAGGTATCGAAACTATCCAGCCCATAATAATCATTGCAAGTTCAGGTCTTTTTTTACCAACTATTTTGATTACCATATCTGAAAGTTTTAATGCTCCTCCTGTTTTTTCAAGCACAGTTCCTATTAAAGCCCCCAAAATAATTACTATACCTATACTAGTAAAAGTGCCGCTAAAACCACTTCCAATTATACTAGGTATTTCTTTTAATGATATTCCAGAAATAAAAGCAAAAAGAATAGACACACCCATAATTGATAAAAATGGATGTATTTTTAATTTTGATATTGCCAATATCATTAAAATTATACATACAATAAAAAATATTATTAGTAAACCGCCTTGCATAATGCCTCCTTTATTTATATATCAAGTATATAAAAATAATATCTGTTTACATTGTATTATAAATACAATTTTTTTAATATTTATTGTATATAATAAACAAGGAAAAGGAAAATTAAAATTAATATACTATATTTGAAATATATAGTTAACATTCTGTATTTAAAGGAAAAGTCTATGAATATGAAAAAAATAATAATAATACCTGATTCTTTTAAAGGAAGTGCAAGCAGTTTAGAAGTTTGCAATTACATAGAAAAGGGAGTATTAAAAGTTATTAAAGATGCTAATATAAAGAAAATACCTGTTGCAGACGGAGGAGAAGGTACAGTAGAATCAATACTCTATGCGGCAGGAGGACATACAAAAAAAATAAATGTTAGAAATCCTAAAGGAGAAATTATAGAAGCTAAATACGGAATAATAAATAAAGATAAAGCAGTTATAGAAATGGCCGAAGCGTCTGGTCTTACTTTAATAAATGATAAAAAAAGAGAGCCTTTAAAATATTCTACTTATGGTACGGGCGAACTTATTAAAGATGCTCTTAATAATAATATTAAAGAAATACTAATAGGCATAGGCGGAAGTGCCACTAATGACTGCGGAATTGGAATGGCTAATGCTTTGGGATATAGGTTCTTTGATAAAAATAATAATGAGCTTGAAGCCGCAGCTGAAAATATGATAAAAACTGCATATATAGACAACAGCAATGTTGATAAGAGAATATTCGATATAAAAATAACTGCGGCATGCGATGTAAAAAATCCTCTTTATGGAGAAAATGGGGCTACAGCAGTATATGGAAAACAAAAAGGGGTTACTAATGAAAGTTTTGATATACTCGATAATGGTCTTAGAAATATAGCAAAAATTGTAAAAGAACAATTTGGTAAAGAAATAGACTATATAGAAGGCTCAGGAGCTGCTGGAGGACTTGGAGGAGGGCTTATTGCCTTTTGCAATGCTCAATTAAAAAGCGGTATAGATGCAGTGCTTGATATAATAGACTTTGAAAATAAAATAAAAGATGCTTCACTTATCATAACAGGAGAAGGTGCTATAGACGGACAGACTAAAGAAGGAAAAGTTCCTGTAGGTGTGGCAAAAAGAGCTGGCAATGTACCTGTAATAGCAATAGTAGGCGAAATAAGAGAGGGAGCTGATATAGTATATGATTTAGGTATTAAATCCATAATGCCTTTATGTACAAAAGCTATGACTCTTGAGGAATCTATTTCCAACACTGCTGTATTAGTAGAAAATGCAGCTGAAAGGGCATTAAGATTTATTAATATAGAATTAAAATAAAGATATTAAGTTTTTAAATTTAATTACTGATGTAAGTTGTCAGAAACTCCGTAAATATTAAAATATCTCACTTCAATATCTTCTATATCTTCATCTATACTTTTTAAGAAGAATTTAAGATTAAGTCCCATAAGATATGTTTTGTTTAAAGCAATATACCTCTCTTTTTTATTATCATCTCTATTCATATAATCATATACTATCATAGTAACATCTATATGAATATCTGAAATAACATATCCCTCTTTAAATATTTCTGTAGTTATAATAGTATAATTATTTGTATATTCATAATCACAAGAAGCATTATTAGGATACATTTTTAAAATTGTAAAATCCAAATAATTTTCTACTCCCTCTTTTATAGCTAATTCTATATTTTTATCTTTATAAACCTTATCTCTTACTTCCTCCTTACTCATTTTTGAACCATAATTATTTAAATTATTAACATCAAAATTTTCCAAAGTACCCATTATATTATATCTCCAAAATAATTATATAAAATTATATAAATATTGCAAAAAAATGAAAGTATAATTATATTATTATCAAAATAAATTTTTATTTTAGGAGATTATAAGATGAGAACATCAGAAATAGAAAGAAACACCAATGAAACAAAAATAAAAATTAAATTAAATATAGACGGAACAGGAAAATATAAAAACAATACAAAAGTAGGATTCTTAGATCATATGCTTGATCTGTTTGCACGACATGGAAGATTCGATTTAGAAACAGTATGCGATGGAGACATTCATATTGATTATCATCATTCGGTTGAAGATGTTGGAATCGTTTTGGGAAAATGTTTTGCTAATGCTCTTGGAGACATGAAAGGAATAAAAAGATACGGTAATTTCAGCATGCCTATGTGCGAGGCTTTAACTTTAACTGCTGTTGATATATGCGGAAGAAGCCATTTAATTTTTAATAGTGATTTAAAACATGAAAAAGTAGGAGATTTCGATACTGAACTAGTTAAAGAATTTTTTACTGCATTTACTAATTCTATGAATATTACTTTACATATAAATACTTTATATGGAGAAAATACTCATCATATAATAGAATCCATTTTTAAAGGTACGGCAAGAGCCTTAGCACAGGCTTGTGAAATAGATGAAAAATATAAAAATGAAGTATTATCTACAAAGGGAATGCTTGAAAATAATAAAAATTAAAAAATTTGATTTTTTGTTTTTTATAAAAAAGGAATCTGTTTAATTTTTTTAATTTATTCAGCCCGCCCACCCGCCCCTATACTTTGACTTTTATGTTTTATTTTAGTATAATAATTCAATAAAATTAATAGGATTTTTTTATGACAGCTATAATAGATTATGAAGTTGGAAATTTATTCTCTCTTATGTCATCATTAAAGTATGTAGGAATAGATGCCAAACTTACAGATGATGAAAAAACTATAAAAGAAGCTGATTCTTTGATACTTCCTGGAGTAGGAGCTTTCAGAGATGCTTTGGCAAAACTTGAAAGCAGAAAAGAAGGAACACTTAAAAATACTATTATGGAAGAAGCTAAAAAAGGAAAATTAATTTTGGGTATATGCTTAGGTATGCAGATGCTTTTTGATAAGAGCTATGAATATGGGGAGTACAATGGATTAGGACTCATAAAAGGAAATATATGCCCTATAGAAAAAGATTTAAAAAATAAAGATTTGAAAGTGCCTCATATGGGCTGGAATAATCTTAATATAAAAAAAGATGATAAAATATTTAAATATATTAATAATATGGAATATGTATATTTTGTACATTCATATTATGGTAAAGACTGCGATGAGAGTATAATAGCTGATAGTGAGTATGATGTACAAATACCTGCCATTGTAAAAAATGACAATGTATACGGAATACAATTTCACCCTGAAAAAAGCGGAAATACAGGTCTTAATATATTAAGAGGATTTAAAGATTTGATAAAAGGCTAAATTAAAATAGCCCTACTCTAGTTCTTTTAATCTCTGTTCTGTATCTTTTTATTTCCCATTCAGTTCTGCTTTTATCCCATTTAAGTATATTAGCCATTTCTTCGGCTATATGCTCAGAAATTAAAGTGCCGCAGTCATTTTCTGTCAATATGAATCTGAGTCTTCTCATCATAATGTCATCTAAATGAATAGCATGTTCAATCTCTATAAAATATTTTATAAGTCCTCTATTAATTCTATAATCAAGTCCCACTTCTACTAAAAGAGATGAATCATTTTTACAAAGCTCATTTAATTTTAAAATCAGATTAACAGATCCGAAATAATCTATAAGGAATTTAAGCAAATTTTCATTCAAAACTAATTCAGTATTTTTTTCAAATTTATTATTAATAACCTTCTGAGTGCTGAACCATTTATAAGGCTTACCATACATTTTTACTAATGCTTTCATAGAAACAGAGGAAGAAGTTGTAAAATTTCCTCCTTCAACTAAAAATAATCTATACTGCGGATGAACATGTATTTTCACCTGCGAAGAATTAAGAGGCATCATGCCGGACTGCGTAGTTATTATGTGGTTTTTATTAACAATAGAGCTGAAGTAAGTATTATATATATCAAGCAAATATTCAGCTTCATCGCTTGTAGTGTATATACAATCTAAATCATGAGTATTTTTTTTGATTGTAGGTCCTATAATCGTATTATTTTTCCAACGCATTAAAAATACATTAGGTCTTGATTTTATTTTAGGAAGGATTACCGATTTATTTATATGAATCAAATCATTGTCTATAATTAAATGACTTCCCTTAACATAAACCAGCTTATCTTCAAAATTTCCATTAGGAAGCATAGAACTTATACTATGTCCCCAAGCCCCTGCAGCTACTAATATAGTTTTAGCACTTGCCGTATAAACTCTTCCTGCCACTCTATCGGTAAAAGCTACATTTTCTATTTCTTTCTGATTATATTCAAACCCCTTAACTTCAGCATAGTTTAATATATCCGCACCAAATTCTTCCGCCTTCAAAAGAAGCTCTATAACATATCTTGAATCATCTAATGAACCTTCATAATATTCTATAGATGCTATGACATCATTATTTATTAAATCAGGTAAGGCTTCCAAAGTTTCATTTCTGCTAAGAGATTTATGCTTTTTAGTTTTACCAAACAAAGAAAATGCATCATATAATATTGACTTTATCTCTTCTCTAAAAAGCCCCGTTCTGCTATGTTCATATATAGGATTTATAATACCAAAATTTGAAGCTGAAGCCTTATACATAAGGTTATTTCTTTCTCTTACCCTATGAATTGTATACATCAAATTCTTACTGCCCATATCATTATATCCGCCCGAAAGCATTTTAGAAGTTCTGGAAGAAGAACCAAAAGCAAAATCATGCTTTTCAAGCAATAGAACGGCAAGCCCTACCCTAGAAGCCTTTAATGCTATAGTAGCTCCCATAACTCCGCCGCCTATAATGATAATATCATATTTTTTATTACTATTCTGGAGTATCTCATCTCTTGTTTTTGCCATAAATACCTCTCCTTTTTTATAATAGGAAATAATAACTTTTATTAGCAATAATAAAAAATAATAATTAATATATAAACTCTATATATTTTAGTATATACAAAATCATTATAAATACAAATATTTTAACAAATCTCTTAAACTCATACGATTTTTATTCTTTTCTAAAAATGAATTCATCTCTTTAACCTTACCATGATTATCTATATAATGCCCTTCAAACTCTCCAAGATAGGATATAGGAAAACTTAAATAAGCATTGTAAGCCAAAACAGAAAAATTCGGGCTGAATACTATATAATTTCCCTTATTCTTCTTAGAAAAATCAATCATATTATCATTGTCATCTAATGAATCGCCTACTATAATAAATTTTTTAAATTTGCCATTATATATAATATTATCGTCAAATATAGAATGCTTTAAATTCATATTTAAATCTCTAATCTCTTTTATGGAAAAATCATTAATATTTGTATAATTATCCCTTATATTTTTTGAATTTGTAGCCATTATATTCTTTTTAAATACTAAATTTTGTATTCCCAAAGAATCAATAAATTCATTAAAAGCCTTAATCTCTTCAATAGGATACATACTTGAATTTACAGCCAATACATATTCTGCTTCAATATCATTAATAAATTTATGATAAAGTTCCTTAGCCTCATTGAATTCACATTGCATTCCATTATAAAAAGGCTTTTCTAATGTATTATTTGAATAATAATCCAATTTCCTGCCGTAATCACATAACCCATATTTTTTACCCTTAGGAGATGATATGTCTTTTATGCTGTGTTTTATATAGCTGTACTTGGCATCGCATAGATAATTGCATCCTATACAAAAACTCTCTATAGTTTTTACTGTACTTATATCATCATTGATTTTATTATCTATATTCCTCTGAACATCAAATACATGAGTAGGACATAAATCTGTTATCATAGAATTATATCCGTCTATAACTTTATAATCCTCGCATATACCGCAGTTAATACATCTTTCAAAATTTGCTTTTATAAAGTTTGGAAGATTCATTTTTTCTACGATATTTTTTAATTCTATTAGATTAATATCATTTTTATTAAAAGCATTTGGAGAAGCCTCTATAGAAATATTGTAAATATCTAAATACTTTTTTAAATTGCAAACATAATCAGCCTTACAGCTTTCACATACAGGCTCATGCATATAAAGTATAGCCTTTAATAAAGAGGTTCTATAATTTATAATATCATCATCTTTTTCATTTAAAACACTCATTCCGTTTTCTACTATTTCATCGCAGGCATATCTATAAGAATAACTATTTTCATTTTTTTTCTTTACTTTAACCAAGCATAATTTACATCTTAGAATATTATTCTTCTTTTCAAAAGTATTTGTACTATTTATTTTATATGAGCATAAATGAGGTATATCTACATTGATGTAGGACAGTGCCTGAAGTATGGTATATCCTTTCTGAGATGATACAGTCTTTCCATCAACACTAAATTTTATTATCATTCAATAAAACCTCTAATATAAAATTATAAAAGATTTTTAACTTTTTACAAAACTATATAATGTTATTTTATTTTCTATCAAATAAATAAACTCATCTTTAAACATTTCCATAACAGCTAATATACAGTCAGCTATACTTCTTATATATAAACATGAAGCTCCTATTTTAATCATTTCAGCAGCCGATTTTAGATTGGAATAATCATCAAAACTAGAATATCCCAAAAGCATTCTATTAATATAATATTCGCATAAATCAAACCCGTAATGACAAGGAGAACATTTTCCGCATGATACACTTTTAGCAAACTGAATTATTTTTACAGCAACCCTTATCATACATCTGTCCTCTTGTATAAAACATAATCCGCCGTTTCCAATTTTCATATTATAACTTCCGAAACATTCATAATCTAAAGTCATTTTCTGAAAAGTATCAAAATCTATAGGAGGATTCAAAAAACCATTTGTAAATACACATTTTATACTATACTCCTTAACTGTTCCGCCTGATGCTTTGAGAATATTTTTTAACGGAGTATTCATTTCAAATTCATACAAATTCGGATTCATAATATCACCTGTAACTGAAAGTATAAAGCTGCCCTTATAATATCCGTTTCCGTAATTTTTAAAAGTAAATCCTCCGATATACGCCAAGTATGCAATTTGAGATATAGTTTCTAAATCAAATATGTATTTTTTATTTTCTAAAAAAGAAGGTGTAAGTCTGATATTATATTTATTATAATAAGCGTATTCATCGTATATATTTATTTCTATATCATTGACAAAATTAGAATCCTCTGCCTCTACTATAGCTTTTAATATAATATCTCTTTCTTCCAAATAATAATCTTTTAATATTATATCTATTCTTTTAATATTTAAAATCTTAGCTATAAAAACAGAAGCATCTAATATGAGATGCGGATTATTTTTTAATAGAAATTTATCTTTAAAAACCAAATAGTCAAATGAAGCAGCATTTATTAGTATAAAATCTTCTTTAATATTTCCGTCGGTTAATAATTGATATATAGAACTTTGAGTAATATCTCTTTTAAAGATTGTATATTCTTTTAAATCTTCAAAAAAAGAATTAGCTATTCTTTGAAGATTTAAATAATCCCCGAAATTATCTTTATATGACTGAATATCTGTTATATTATTTTCACTATGCAGTACAAACTTTTTCATCTTTTTCTTACATGTATAGCTTCTATATACTTAATAATACTTTTAAAAGACGATTTTGTACATTCCATACCATTAATAAGGACAGGTACGGCATTATGGCAATTATGCATACACTCCATCTCTTTAAGGAGCATACCATCAGAAGACGGCACTCCTATTTTTAAATCATAATGAGAACGAATAGCTTCTAAAAGGGCATAAGCACCTTTCATAGAGCAATGAAGTCCTACGCATACTTCTATGACAGTTTGAACATTGCTTGCCATACTATTATTCCAATTAAAAACATAAATATTAAGAGATGAAAAACATTAATATGTATAATGTTATTTTATATTATTTTTTCTTATGCCTATTTTTGCGTAAACGTTTTTTGCGTTTATGCGTAGCCATCTTTTGACGAAGTCTTTTTCTTCCTGAAGGCATATACACTCCCATTTTTATCTAATTTGAATATTCATTATAACATTTTACACAAATAATTTCAAGTAAAAACTAAAAACTAATTTGATTTTTTTATATTTATTTTATAATTAATTATTATTATAATACATTGAACATAATAACGATATAATAAAAAAATAATCATAGCATTTGATAAAAACACTATGATTATTTTACAACTAACTAATAAAAATTAATATTTAATAATTAAAATTTATCTACATCAACAAGTTTTTCTACTGTTTTAGCTAGAAGATATACACCTACTCCTGTAGCACCTTTAGATATATATTTTACATTTACATCACTCATATCAGTACCTGCTATATCTAAATGAGCCCATCTTGCTCCTTCTGTAAAATAGGATAAAAACTGTCCTGCTGTTATAACTCCGGCATATCTTCCGCCTGAATTTTTTATATCAGCAACATCAGATTTTATATCTTCTTTATATTCATCAAACATAGGAAACTCCCATACCCTCTCATAAGTATCGTCCCCAGCATCTTTTAAAGCACTTGATAAAGCTGTGTCATTAGACATAAGTCCTGAAGCATGCTTTCCTAAAGCTATTGAGCAGGCTCCTGTTAAAGTAGCAATATCTATAACAAAATCTGGATTATATTTTTTTATTCCATAAGCCAAAGCATCGGCAAGTATAAGCCTTCCTTCAGCATCTGTATTAACCACCTCTACAGTAACACCATTATACATTTTTAATATATCACCTGGGTTTATAGCAGCACTTCCTGTTTTATTATCTGTTAAAGGACATATTACTGTAACATTTGCTTCTAAATTCATATCAGATATTAAAAATAAAGCCCCGCAAACAGCAGCAGCACCTGCCATATCATCTTTCATGCCAAGCATACTAGTGCTAGGTTTTAAAATCATTCCGCCTGTATCAAAAGTAATACCTTTTCCTACCAATAATATATGTTTTTTGGCTTTTGCTTTTTTGTACTGAGCAACAAATACTCTAGGAGGATTTTTACTTCCAGCATTAACCCCTAATATTCCATTCATACCAAGATTTTTCAATTCTTTTTCAGTAAGAACTGAAGTGCTTATTTTTCTGCTTTCAGCCTGTTTTTTAGCTCTATCAACGAATGTCAAAGAGTTTATAACATTGCTAGGCTCATTAACCATATCTCTTGCCCAAAATATACTATTTGCTATCTGAGTAGCTTTAGATATAGCATTTTCAGTATCTTTTTTATGCTCAGAAACTAAAAGTATATTTTTAATATTGGATCGTTCTTTTAATCTTTTATCACCTAAATAATTATCAAAACTATAAGAGGAAAGAAGTATACCCAAACAAAACTGAATATATGATTCTTCAGAAGCTATTTCAGCAAATAATTCAGCCATATCCACTTCTATATCATCTATATGCAAATCTTTCATTATCTTAATTAATGAAGAACCGGCATTCTTCCAAGTTTCATACATATAATTTTTTACTTCTTTATATGTAATATAAATTACCCTAGTATTACTAGCAAAAGCAAAAGCAAAAGGAGTAGAAGTATTATAATATTTATCTTTTACCAAATCATTAAATAACTTTATATACTCTTCATTAAATGAACATACTTTAAGCTGCTCTTTTTCAACTTTGACAAATACAGCTACAGTATGTTTTTTAATGAAATTGATTGTATGTTTTAATTTCATTTTTTGTTCCTCTATGATTTTAAAATAACTTTCGATTAATAATTATATATAATGTTTATTTTATGTCAATTAAAAAATATTATAAAAGATATTGCAATATACTTCTAAAGGTATATAATCACATATAAACTTAAATATTATTACTTTAGGAGGTTTACAATATATGAAAAAAATATTTAGCTTTATCATTTCTATTTCTCTAGTATTATTTATAATATCATGCGGAAGCGGTGTAAGCAGAAGCCACCCAGAAGGCTGGATTAACGATGACACATTCAGAGTAATGGGTATGGGATCTCCATCAGATGATATAGATGATAAATTCAGAAGAGAAGTGGTATCAAAACAAGCAGCTGAATTGGATGCTAAAAATAAAATTGCCGCTAAAATTGTAGGTTCTTATATAGAATCTTTAAGCTCTACTGAAAAAGGTATGATAGATGAATATGTTATACAGGAAAGAGTTGCCGGAAGAATAAGAGGTACTTCTGTTATAGAAACTCAATGGGATTCTAAACAAAATTGTACTGTTGTCATGGAATTATATTCAAAAAATCTAAAAAAACAAATGGATAATTTAGTAACTCAGTACCTTAATGAAGTAGGAATGCAATATACAGCTCAAGATGTTGCAGGAATGGTAAGAACTTATCAATAATCATAAAAATAATATAAAATAAAGGCTCCTTAATGGGAGCCTTTATTATTTTTTAGTTAAAAATTGTGATAGATAATTATTAAAACAGCTATTTTTATTATATTTATATTGTATGGTAATAAAAATTATTTTTTATGCTATTGCAATATAGTATTCAAAATATATAATACTAAAATAAAATTATGGAGGATTAAATATGAAATTTATAAAATTATTTATTATTCTATTAATGTTTTCACTGCTAGTTATTTCATGCGGAAGCGGGGTAAGCAGGAATAGACCAGAGGGTTGGATTAATGACGATACATTCAGAGTAATGGGGATGGGTTCTCCGGCAGAAGATATAGATTCAGATGATAAATTCAGGAGAGAACTTACTTCTAAACAAGCAGCTGAATTGGATGCTAAAAATAAAATTGTAGCAAGAATTGTTGGTTCTTATATAGAATCTTTAAGCTCTACTGAAAAAGGTATGATAGATGAGTATGTTATACAGAAATAGAGAAATGGATGTTTGGCTTGATGAAGCACTTTCAGAATCAACATCTTATTTATTTTCAGAGTATATTACAAAATCAAGAGAAAAGGATTTTGTAGAAACCCCTTATTATTCTTTTTATTCTTGGAATATGCAATTAAATAATGGAAATGATATCTTTGGATCAAGCGGTATTTTTATAAGTTATTCTTCTGCATCTATATTTATGAACTGGCTAAATACTAAAACAGGCGGAAATTATAATATTTACAAAGAAATAGCACATTCTAGTCCTTCATTAACAAGCGAAGAAAGACTTACAGGTATTACATCTAAATATGGTCTTGGAAACAATATGGATGATGTAATGCTTAATTGGATAGACGGATTAAGTAAAGGGGATCTTCCCGGAGTAAGTATTTCTGCTATAAGTCAAAATGGAAGCATACCATTATTGCCTAGATCAGTGATAGTTTATAATAATACATATTCTATTCCTCCTGATGCCAAAATTAAGACAAGGCAGTTAAGCGGACAGGGTTGGAATGGTTTTTCTGCTGTAGTAAATACTTCTGAAAATAAAAAGGTGGGGTATGTTGATGAAGCAGATATTGTAGATATTAATTTGCCTCAGGTAAATGGGCTTAACTCTTCAATGAAATATAAATCAATTGATTTAGACTCACTTGAAGGCTATCATTTTATGGATAAAGTTTTTTAAAGATTATATAATAAAATAGTATTTTTAAACAAAATAAAATTATTATAAATAAAGGATTTAGTATGAAAATAAATTACATATTTTTATTGATTATTTTTATATTTATTTCTTCATGAGGTAATAAGATTACAGCCCCTTCAGAAGTAAACGGCATAATATATTATGATGTTGAAACTACAGAAACTAAATCTTTTTCTTTTATAAAGTTTGATGACTCTACAGGTAAATCTCTTGAAACTAAAAGTAAGTTCAAAAAACTAGCAGAATCTCAAAATGTTATTGTTTATTTTGAAGACGGATATAGTATTACGAGAGTTGTCAATTACATTTCCTAGAGTTTCCCAAATTCAATTTAAAAAATATTTCTGCAATAGAAAGTTTAGATAATATACATAGAGAATTCATTTCTTGGATAAAATTTTTTAAGGGGGAAGATATGTCTGTCTTGATGAAAGAAAATACTATATTTGAAGAAGTAGAAAAAAATGCCGTACATTTGTTAATGATAGTCCAGTAATGGATAAATATAAAAAACGAGAAGTAGACACATATTTTTTTAACAAGAGCATAGAATTAGATATAAAGAAGGCTAAAGAACAAGGTATAGAACAAGGTATAGAGAAAGGCATTAAAGAGAATCAAATATTAACTGCTAAAAACATGAAAAATAAAAATATGGATATTAATCTCATAAGCGAATTAACAGGATTAAGTATAGAAGAAATAAAAAACTTGTGAACATCTATCAAGTTCACTTGATAGATATTGTTAGTGAACAATTTTTTTATAAAATATGGAAGAAATAGAAAAATTATGATCAATATTTTAAGGTTGCCAAAGTTATAAAATACTCAAAAACGAGTAATTTTTTATAAATATAAATAAATAGAAAATCTATAATATATAAAAGTTATAATGAAAAATGTATGCATTTGTATGCACTTTTTTATTAATATATTGCAATTTTAGTCATTTTAATTTATTATACAAAATCACAATACATATGGGGACTATATGAAAAAGATTATTATATTATTTGGTATGTTTTTATTTACCTTATACAGTCAAAATGATGATAATAATAAAAGTAAAGTTTCTGAAAAATTAATAAATTATGTAAATGAAGGTAATGTTAAAGAAGCTGAGAATATTCTTAAGAAATATAATGTAAATATTAATAATCTTGATT
The DNA here is from genome assembly GCF_001746205.1 of Brachyspira hampsonii. NCBI lineage: Bacteria > Pseudomonadati > Spirochaetota > Spirochaetia > Brachyspirales > Brachyspiraceae > Brachyspira > Brachyspira hampsonii. Next base: position 770,054 of record NZ_MDCO01000012.1, on the reverse strand, counting down.
ATGAAGATTTTACATTATTATCACATGCAGTTATGGATAATAATATAGAAATGACTGAACTTCTTTTGAAATATAAAGCAGATGTTAATACTGTAGTAAATGATGGCGATACTGCATTGATACTTGCAGCTGATAATAATAATATGGAAATGGTTAGACTACTTTTAAGTTATGGTGCTGATATTGATTATCAGGGTTTTAGAGGAAGAACTGCATTATTTTGTGCTTTAGAGTATAATAGAAAAGAAAATATTGAAATGGTAAAACTATTAATAAAAAATAAAGCTGATGTTAATATAGCTTATGACGGAGATAATGAAAACGAAGAAACACCTTTAATGTATGCTGCTATGAAAGGCTATAAAGAAACTGTAAAAATTTTGATTGCAAATAAAGCTGATATAAATAAAAGAAATAGCAATAATGCCAATGCTTTGATTTATGCTTATATGTATGGACATGAGGATATAGCAGATATTTTACTTCAAAACGGTTCTGATTCTTTGGATAAAAGTTTGAAAGTTTGCCGTCTTAATCAATCAACTTTACTTAGCGGTAATGTTCCATTGAGAAATGCCGCAGTGTATTCTACCAATGAAGTTTTTTTACAGAAGATAATTGATAACTGTGCAGATGTAAATTATAAAACTTATGATTTCAAAACTGTATTGATAGAAGCCGCTGAATATAATAATATTAATGCTGTAAAAGTGCTTCTTAAAAATAATGCCGATGTTAATGTTCAAAATAATGGCAAGACTGCATTAATGTGGGCTTGTCGCAGCGGAAATTTAGAAATGACAAAAATGCTTTTAGAGGCTGGTGCTGATAAAAATATAAAAGACGGGAATTATGATGCATTGTATTATGCAAGAGAATATGGAAAGAATGAAGAGGTAATAAAACTCCTTACAAAATAAAAAATATTTACTTTTGTTTTATTTTTTGTTATAATCTGCCTATGAGAAATATAAATAGAATGAATGACTACTTTATGCGTTATCTTTTAGGCTCTGTAGGTAATGAGGACATACTTGAGAATATAGTTAATTGTGTACTTAGAGATTCAGGGTTTGAAGAAGTTTATAATTTAGAAATAATAAATCCGCACAATCTGCCTGAAAATATTAATCTTAAAGAGTCTGTTTTAGATGTTAAAGCAATTACTAAAGACAATAAAAAAATTATTATAGAGATACAGCTTTCTGGAAATATTGATTTTGTAAAGAGAATATACTATTACATATCAAAAAATATAGTAAGTGAAGTTAATGAAAATGAATCTTATGATATTATTAGTCAGGTTATAAGTATTAATTTTGTGAATTTTAATATGGATTTTTATGATGAAGGTAAAGCTCATAGATGTTTTAAGCTCATAGATACTCAAAATCATAATGTGTCATTGGATATTATTCAAATGCATATTATAGAAATACCAAGATTTATAAAAATATTATATAATTCAAATACAGATGATATTAAGAAAAATAAAATATTATCTTGGATAGAGTTTTTTACTGTAAAAGATTTAGAAGAAGTAAAAGATAAATTAAAGGAGGTTAATAGTATTATGCCTAAAGTAATAGATAAATATGAAAGATTTATATCAAGTAAAGAAGAAATGGAAGTTTATAATGCCAGAGATGCTTTTTTATATGGGCAGACTTTAATGCTTAAAAGAGAAAGAGAAGAAGGTATAAAAGAAGGTATGGAAAAAGGTATAGAGAAAGGTATAGAGAAAGGTATAAGAGAAAATCAAATATTAACAGCTAAAAATATGAAAAATAAAAATATGGATATTAATCTTATTAGCGAATTAACGGGCTTGAGTATAGAAGAAGTAGAAAAATTATAATTTAATAGAAGTTATATGTCTTTATAATTTATTAATTTACTACAATCTATCAAATCATAATTTTGATATACTCTTTTTATTTCATCTCTCACTTGCATTAAAGCAAAGCCTAATAAATTTTCTCCTTTCCAAAAAAACGGATTTTCTATATTTTCATCATCGTATTTCATCTTTATTCCCCATACTTTGTCATAAGGACTTGCTTCTACTAATACTTTGTTTTTTGTGCTTAATAAAAAATTTCTTAAATCAGTATTTTGTGAGAACTTATAATAATTGCCTGTAAATACTATTTTGTATTTCATTTTATCCCACACTTCATCATTGAAATTTTTAACTTTTCTTCCAAGTTCTTTTATAGCTTTAGGCTGATTATTATTCAAAATTTCATCGGCTATATTTTTGTCATCAAATAATAATGCCTTATTGTACATCATATATTTTTCCATGCAGTTAAATGTCAAATCATTCTCTATAAAATCTTTAATATACCACTGACTTAATGATGATTTATTAATTTCTTTTTTATCATTAGTATGTCCGTAAAAGAATAGAAAGTCAATCTTATTACCAGAATTAAAATCTCTTTGAAGTTTTAACAAAGAATATTTTTGATTTAGTTCTATATTATTATAATATAGTGTTTTATAATCATTAATTAGATTGCTGTCATAAAAGCCTTTAAATAATACAGGCTCTTCAAAAAGTTTTTTATATTCTTCTTTATCATCATTTGAAAGTTTATTAAAATAATTGCTGAACACTTTATTATAAGAACTTCTATTGACAAACCATATTGGAGGCATTATATTTTGCATAAAAAATCCTTACAAGTTTATAAGAAATAAACAAAATATTTATAAATATTAATTATGTGCTAAACTATTGTTGGATATAATACTTATGTTAGTTATATTGTCAGTAAACATAGTTTTTACTTTATCATTTGTAAGAGGAGAGTAAAAATTATGTATAAGCTCATAACCTTTTTTTATAGCATTAGTATCATAAGTGCTGTACACATAATTGCTTGCCAAAGCAGGCATATTAATATTAGGGTCTTCTTTTATAGGCTTCATTATTACTTCAAATCCGTTTTGCTTGAAAAAAGCATAGTAAGTTGGTACATAAGAAAAATTAATTTCTTTATTTTCATTGATTTCTAATGATACAACTGTACCTATGTCAAGATGCGGATATCTTCCCTTATGATTTGCAATGAAATTACCCAATGAATATATTATTATTCCGCTATGATTAGTTCCTTCATAAATTTCTACAGGTCTTGGTACATGAGGATGATGACCTACTATTATGTCAACTCCATTTTCTATTAAAGATCTGGCAGTTTCAATTGTTTTTTCTTCAGGATATGTTGTATATTCTAATCCGAAATGAAGAGATATTATTTTTATTTCATTGTTTGTAGCAAGTGCTAAATCAGATTTTACTTTTTCTACCAAATCTTCCTGTTTTGGAAAAAAATTCATAAAATAGAAATGTCCGTTTTTATTTGTTTTATGACTTATTCCATTATCAAGCATAGTATATGCCGATATGAATAAAGGTATATTATTAATATTTGTTATAATAGGGCTTATACTAGGAGAATTGGTAGAGCCTCCTAAAGTTAATTTATTATTTCTGTGAAGTTCTGCTACAGTTTCAGCTTCTGCCTGTGCACCTTGATCATAAGCATGATTATTTGCTATTGAAAAAGTATTAAAATAATTAAAGAAATATTTTAAATAATCTAGTGAGCCATTAAATTCAGGATAAGGCATAGGAGGTTTATTTGTATTTACAACAAATTCTAAATTAGCAAATACAATGTCCCCTTTAAAATAATCTTTCAAATCTATTAATACATCATTACTCTCAAAAGCATTTACAATAGTAGGGTGTGTCATTATATCCCCTGTAAATACTAATTTAATACTTCTAGGAGGTTCCGGCTTTTTTTCTTTTTCCTCTTTATTATCAGCACATGAAGATAGTAATATTAAAGATAAAGCAACTATTATTTTTTTTATCATAATTATTTTCCTAGTTAGTAATTATTTTTATAATTATCTTATTCATTTAAAATTTCTAAATCATTTTTTTCTAAATCAGATGTTTCTTGTGTATCAGTATTCTCATTTTCATTTGTTCTTGTATATTTTAGAGGGGTGAATTCCATTTCAACTATTCTTCTGTCTTCAACTTTCATTATTCTTACCCTGTATCCTTTAAGTATGAAACGCTCATTGATTTCAGGAATATGATCCAGCATATCAATTACATATCCTGCTATAGTTTGATATTCTTCATGCTCTAATTGCAGTTTTAAAGTTTTATTAACATCTTCTATAGGAGCATTTCCATTTATTATAATTCTTTTACCTTTAAATCTTATTACATCAGCTTCTTTTTTATCGCTTTCATCTTCTATATCTCCCATTATTTCTTCTATTATGTCTTCCATAGTAACAAGTCCGGCAGTTCCGCCGTATTCATCAATAGTAATTACCATCTGAAGTTTTTTCTTCTGCATATCATTAAATAAGCTGCTTATAGTCTTAGTTTCAGGTACAAAGTATGGAAGCATTATATAATCAATAGCTTTCTTTTTTATTTTATTTAATTTTCCTCCGCCTTTAACATATTCTTTAAATAAAGCTCTAGTATGAAAAATTCCTATTATATGGTCAACAGTCTCCTCATAAACAGGAAATCTTGAAAGACCTGTTTCTACAGTAAGTTTTATTATCTCATTTACATCAGTTTCAGCTTCAATGCATACCATATCAACCCGCGGAGTCATTATTTCTTCTACAGTTTTATTTCTGAAATCTATTACACCTGTAAGCATTTCATGAGTATATTCTTTAATTATTCCTTCTTTATGTCCCAAATGTATTATAGTTGTTATATCGTCCATGCTTGATAATGCACTTCTTTTTTCAGCGTCTCTTAATCTTTTAGGTACAAAATAATTCATTATAAAAGTAGTTATTTTATCCATTAAAAAAGTTATAGGCTTGAATATAAAATGACAGAACTTCATAAAGTATAGAAGATAAGGCATCATTTTTTCAGCATTAACTCTCATAATAACTTTAGGCAGTATTTCCCCGAATATTATGATTAGTATTGTTATTGTAGCAGTAGATATTGTAACCATTAAATTAGTAGATATATTAGGCAGAATGTCTGCTAGTCTCACAGCAAATACGGTTATGATTGAACTTGCTGAAATATTTACTATGTTGTTGCCAACTAATAGGGTAGGTATCATAGAACTTGATTTTTCCCAATACTTTTTATCCTCTTCCTTTATTTTTTTCTCTCTTACTAAACGCATCAAAGTAACATCATCAATAGAAGTATATGCAGTTTCGCTGCCTGAAAATAGAGCAGAGAGCATAATCAAAATAATAATGATAAATATTTCAAATAAATAAACTAATAGTATTTCCATAAATAATAAACCTTATATTTTTATTTAAATTCTCTTTCTTAATTCTTTCATAAAATTAGTACCCGGATCCCTTTTTCCCGGATTTATGTATTTTGTATTTAATTCTTTATATAGAGAATAATGAGGCAAAGTTTTATCTTTATATTCATAATGTGCTATTATATATTTTATACTTTTATATTTGTTTTTTATGTATTTTATCAATTTTACATTAGCCTCTAATTGTTCTTTTGTTAATTTATCAGCATAACCTATATTTTCTATGCTTATAGAAGTATAATTAAATCCTACAGTATGCCTTGCTATATATTCAATGGGAGTATTTTCGTATATAGTACCGTCAAAATCAACTAAGAAATGAGTTCCTACATTTACTTCGCCTCCTGCTTCTATATCGGGTCTCCCTATTAAAGTATCATTTTTAAATATATTTACGGCTATACTTAGATTCGGAGTTTCTGTAGAATGTACTACTATTATTTGAGGATTATCTAAATATATTAGTTTACTTCCATAATGAGTTTCTGTATATTCAGATAACAATTTTAATCTGAGAGCATTCGGAGTGATTTTATATTTATCATTTATATACGGTTTTACTACTATATCATTAGTATGTACTATATTATTACTTACAGTATTACTGCATGATGATAATAATAAAGATATTATAACTATATATATGATGTTTTTTATCATTTAATATTATTATGCATCCATAGCAATATTAACACTCACAAATCCAAGAGAAGATTGGAAAGGAATAATTATAGTTTGCAAATTTTTAGGTATAATTTGTATTTCTTTTCCAAAGTAAAGTATAGGGGGAGTGATATCGCAGCTAATACCTTCTTCAGCTAATTTAGTAATTGCAAGACCGCTTATAGTATTTCCCATTTCATTGATAACGCTTCTCATCATATCTTCAAATTCATCTTCAGAATCATATTCACCGCGTTTTTTATCTGTAAGATTTTCAGTAAGAAGCTGAGAGAAATTTTCAGGAAATTCATAAAGCACCTGTCCATTAACATCGCCGACAATTCCTATAGCAACACCGTATCCGGAGAAGAGCTTACGGCCTTGTCCTTTAACTAAAGTACCTTTTTCCATAGTAAGACCAGCCATCTCTTTAAATATTGATACTAAAGATACAATAAATGGATTAATGAATCTAACGTCCATAAATTTTATAGGTGTTGTAGCCATGTATATTTCCTTTTAAATTTTATTTTTATATTTTAATTATAACATAATTGATTATTATTTCAATTAAAAAATAAATCTAATTAAAATTATAGTATTAAAAGAGAAATTGTCAAATTTAAAAAATAAAAAATTATATGTTTTTTATATAGTGTATATTAATTTTATAAATTAAATACCGTAAATATTTATAGTAGACAAATAAAAACTATTTATATATTTTGTTAAATTTAACTTGATATTTAACTTAAATGATATAAAATAATAGCATCAAATAGGGGTTTAATATGTCATTTGTTCATTTGCATGTACATACACAATATTCAATACTTGATGGGGCTGCTCGTATTAAGTCATTATATTCTAAAAAGGATAAAACTAAAAGACTTATACCGGGATTAATAGATAGGGCTAAAGAATTAGGTATGCCGGGAATAGCTATGACTGATCATGGAAATATGTTCGGTGCTATGGAATTTTTCTCTGAGGCTAAGGATAAAGGTATTATTCCTATTATAGGCTGTGAAGTATATGTTGCTCCTAAAACAAGATTTGATAAAAAGCTGGAAAACTCTGAAGAAAAAAGTGCTATGCATCTTATTCTTCTTGCTAAAGATAAAGAAGGTTATAATAATCTATGTAAATTAGTAACATTCGGATATACTGAAGGTTTTTATTATAGACCGAGAGTAGACCATGAATTAATAGAAAAATATAATAAGGGCTTAATTTGTTTATCAGCATGCATGGGAGGAGAAATTCCTATTGCCATAAGAAAAAAAGATTATAAGCAGGCTTCAAAATTAGCTGAATATTATAAATCTATTTTTGGAAATGATTTTTATATAGAACTTCAGGATCATAATATGCCTGAAGAAAAATCTTTAAATAGTGCATTATACCAATTAGCCAAACATCATAATATAGAATTGGTAGTTACAAATGATGTTCATTATGTATCAAAAGAAGATGCTAAAGCTCATGAGATACTTTTAGCGATACAGACTAAAGCTACTTTAGATTCGCCAAGAAGATATAAATTTCCAAGCAATGAATTTCATCTAAAAACAGAAGAAGAGATGATGAAGTCATTTGCTAAACTTCCTAAAGCATTTGAAAACACTGTAAAAATAGCAGAGCAATGCAAAGATTTAAATATAATGACTAAAACTTATTATATGCCTAATTATGAACTTCCTAATGGTGAGACAGAAACTACAGCATTAAGAAAAATGTGTATAGAAGGTCTTAATAAACATTATAATAATAATATTCCAAAAGAAGCTATGGATAGACTTGATATGGAATTGGGTGTCATAGCTAAGATGGGTTTTGAAGGATATTTTCTTGTAGTTCAGGACTTTATTAACTATGCAAGAAATCATGATGTTGCTGTAGGTCCGGGTAGGGGAAGTGCGGCTGGTTCAATAGTTGCATTTGCTACAGGAATTACTAAAGTTAATCCTCTTGATTATAATTTGCTGTTTGAAAGATTTTTAAACCCTGAAAGAAAGAGCATGCCAGATATAGATGTTGACTTTCAAGATGATAAGAGAGAAGTTGTAATAGATTATGTAACAAATAAATATGGTAAGGATAATGTATCTCAAATAGCTACTTTCGGAGCTTTGGGAGGACGATCCGTTATAAGAGATGTTTGCCGTGTTATGAATATAGATTTAGCTACTGCCGACAGACTTGCCAAAAGTATACCTGATGATATTAAAAGGGTTGTAGATATATATGATCATCCTGATTGTGCTGCTTTGGTTAAAGAAATAGAAAGCAGCAGAGAATTAAAAAATATGTATGAAATATCTACAAGACTTGACGGATTAGTTAGAAATGTAGGCTTACATGCAGCTGGAGTTATTATATCATCGCATCCTATAATGGATTTAGCACCGGTTTATCAGGATTCTAAAACAGGTACTAGAGCCTGCCAATATGAAATGACTTATGTTGAAAGTGCCGGTCTTATAAAAATGGACTTTTTGGGCATTAAAAACTTGAGACTCATAAAGGATGCTGTAAAAGATATAAAAGAAAGATATGGAGTTGAAATAGATATAGATAATCTTCCTTTAGATGATGAAGCTGTTTATGAAATATTTAGAAAAGCTGATACAGGCGGTATTTTCCAATTTGAAAGTGCTGGTATGCGTCAGATGCTTATAAATATCAGACCTACAGGATTTGATGACTTAGTATCAAGTGTAGCATTATTTCGTCCTGGACCTTTAAACTCCGGAATGGATAAAGATTATGCTGACAGAAAAAATAAAAGAAAAGAAATAGTATACAAGCACCCAGATTTAGAGCCTATACTTAAAGAGAGTCAGGGAGTATTAATATATCAAGAGCAGATCATGGCTATAAGCCGAGTTATAGGCGGATTTACTGCTGCTGAAGCTGATGATTTAAGAAAGGCTATGGGTAAAAAGATCGTAGAGAAAATGAACTCTATGGAAGAGAAATTTATTAAGGGCGGACTTGAAAGAGGTTATGATAAAGAGTTATTAACTTATTTGTTTGATACTATGAAAGGTTTTGCTGAATACGGTTTCAATAAATCACACTCTGTTTGCTATGCTTTAATTGCATATCAGGAAGCATATATTAAAGCACATTATCCTATGGAATATTATGTAGCTTTACTAAATACTGTTATAGCTGATACTGATAAAATAGCTTTATATCTTAATGAAATTAAACAGAAAAACATAGAAATAGTTACAGCCAGCATTTTTGAAAGCGATGCTTTATTTTCTCAGAAAGATGGTAAAATAGTTTATGCTTTACATGCGGTTAAAGGTGTAGGGCTTCATGCTGCTTTAGCTATTCAAGAGGAAAGAGAAAAAAACGGACAATTCAAAAACTTAGAAGATTTTGTAAAAAGAGTTGATGTTCATTTGGTCAATAGAAAAGTTTATGAAACTCTTATAAAATGCGGTGCTTTTTCAGGATTCGGACATACTGAAAGTGCATTGCTTGGTTCTCTTGATGCGATACTCGCTCATGCTTCTAATTATCAGAAAGAAACTTTATCAGGTCAGACTATGCTTTTTGATTCTATGTCCGAAGATGACAGCGGAAGTGCTTCTTTAGTTATAGAAAAACAAGTAGAATATGCTTCTAATATTTTAATGGAAAATGAAAGAGAAGTTTTGGGGTTTTCATTAAGATATCATCCTTTTGCAAGATATGTTTCTCAAATTGATTATAAATATTTCCATAATACTTTGGATATTGATAATCTTAAAGATAAAGATGAGTTTTTACTTCCTTGTGTTGTTATGTCAGCTATTGAAACAACTACAAAGAAAAACACTCCTATGATTACATTAAAGATTATGGATATATTTACTGAATATGTATTTTATATTACAGCCAATGCTCAGATAGAAAAATTTAGAGATATACTAGAAGAACAAACAGGAATATTAATAAAAGGACGAAGAGATAAAAATAGATTCTCAGAAAAAATATATAATAATATAGTTGATATAAAATTGCTGGATTCTTTCTTAAAAGATAAAAATCTTAAACTTAAAGAAGTAAAAAGAGATAATATAAAAAGGGAAGAATCTTCCGAAATGAAATCTGAAAATAAGATGGTTTCTGTAAATAAAAAAGATGCTCCATTTAAAAATACTTCTAATAAAGAGAATGATATTAAAAGATCTGATAATGTTGTTTCTAATGAAGCATTTACAAGCAGACCTAATAACAGTATTGGAGTAAAACATAATAACAGTGGTAAGAAGCAATTAGCATTATATATGAATAAAAATATATTTGATGATATGGATTTATTATGTTTGCAAAATGCTATATCTTCAAATCCGGGAGACTATACTATATTCCTAAAATTGAAATCTGAAAGCGGTATGGAAGTATTTAAAATAGGTGAGAATTACAAAGTTGATCCTAATCCTAGATTTTTAAATGAAGCAAAAAGTGCATTGAGATCATTAATAGAAATAGAATATGCTTAAAATAATTTAATTATTAAAAAATAAGGCTTACTGAAATTAACAGTAAGCCTTTTATTTTTATGGAATTAATTATTGAGTTTATTAAATATTATTTTTCAAAAACTAAAGTATCTCCAGATTTTTTTACTTTTATAGTATCTCCTTCTAAATATTTACCAGCCAGCATTTCTTTAGCTAGAGGATTTTCTATGTAGTTTTGTATAGCTCTTTTTAATGGTCTTGCTCCAAATTGAGGATCATAACCAATATCAGCAATATAATCTATAGCTTCATCGCTTACATCTAAAGTTATTCTTCTGTCTTTAAGTCTGTTAGCAACTCTATTTATTTGATTTCTTACTATCTCAGCAATGTATTTTTTGTCAAGTCTAGTAAATGTTATTATCTCATCTATTCTGTTTAAGAACTCTGGTCTAAATGACATTTTTAATAGTTCCTGAATTTTTTCTTTTATGTCATTAGTATTATCAGCTTCAAGAATCAAATCAGATCCCAAATTACTAGTCATTATTATAATAGTATTTTTAAAATCTACTATTCTTCCCTGTCCGTCTGTAAGTCTTCCGTCATCTAATACCTGAAGAAGTACATTAAATACATCTGGATGAGCTTTTTCTATCTCATCAAAGAGTATAACAGAATAAGGTCTTCTTCTTACAGCCTCTGTTAATTGTCCGCCTTCATCATAACCAACATATCCCGGAGGAGCTCCTATAAGTCTAGTAACAGAAAATTTTTCCATATACTCGCTCATATCTATTCTTGTCAAAGCATGTTCATCACTGAATAAGAAGTCAGCAAGAGTTTTGGCAAGTTCTGTTTTACCAACTCCTGTAGGTCCTATGAATAAGAAACTTCCAAGCGGTTTATTTTCATCAGAAAGTCCAGCCCTGTTTCTTCTAATAGCATCAGCAACGGAAGTTATAGCCTCATCTTGTCCTACAACTCTTTTATGTAATACTTCTTCAAGCTGCAAGTATTTTTGTTTTTCACTAGCAAGCATTTTACTTACCGGTATTCCTGTCCATACGGAGATAACTCTTGCTATATCATCTTCAGAAATCTCTTCTCTTAATAGTCTTTTTTTATCTGAGTTTTTAGCATCTTCCATTGCTTTAGAAGCCTCATCAAGTTTTTTCTGAAGTTCTGGAATTTTACCGTATTTTATTTCGGCAGCTTTTGCTAGATTTCCTTCTCTTGTGTACTGAGTTTCTTTTATGTTTAACTCTTCAAGTTCTTCTTTTAATTTTCTAGTCTCTTCAATTCTTCCTTTTTCATTGTCCCATTGAAGTTTCATAGCATTACGCTCTTCAGAAAGTTCGGATAATTCTTTTTCAAGTTTTTCTAATCTTTCTTTAGAAGCAGGATCATTTTCTTTTGAAAGAGCCTGTTTTTCTATATTAAGCTGTAATATTTTTCTTTCCAATTTATCAAGTTCAGTAGGCTGACTGTCTATTTCTATTTTTAATTGGCTGGCAGCTTCATCTACCAAATCAATAGCTTTATCTGGTAAGAATCTGTTAGTTATGTATCTGTTTGACAATACGGCAGCAGCAACTAAAGCATCATCTTTTATTCTTACACCATGATGAACTTCGTATTTATCTTTTAATCCTCTAAGTATTGAGATAGTATCTTCAACGCTAGGTTCTTTACAATAAACCTGCTGGAATCTTCTTTCAAGTGCTTTATCTTTTTCTATATATTTTCTGTATTCATCTAAAGTAGTAGCACCTATTGCTCTTAATTCGCCTCTTGCTAATGCAGGTTTTAATAAATTAGAAGCGTCCATTGCTCCTTCAGTGGCACCTGCTCCTACTAAAGTATGAAGCTCATCTATAAATAATATTATGTTGCCTTCTGATTTTTCTATTTCAGTGATAACAGCTTTTAATCTCTCTTCAAACTCTCCTCTGAATTTAGCACCAGCTACTAATGCTCCCAAATCCAAAGCTAATAATCTTTTATCTTTAAGTCCTTCAGGTACATCTTGAGAAACTATTCTCCTAGCAAGTCCTTCTACAATAGCCGTCTTACCAACACCCGGCTCACCTATAAGTACAGGATTATTTTTTGTTCTTCTTGATAATACCTGCATAACTCTTCTTATCTCTTCATCTCTTCCTATAACAGGGTCTATCTTTTCATTTTTAGCTAATTCTGTTAAATCACGGCAGTATTTATCTAGTGCCTGCATTTTTGCTTCTGGGTCTTGGCTATTAACTCTTTGACCGTTTCTTAATGCTTTTAATGCACTCAAAACTTCTTTTTTAGATATTCCGCTTTTTCTTAGCATATCTCCTGCTTTATTGTCAGCTTCAACGAGTGCTAAGAATATATGCTCTGTAGATACATACTGATCTTTTAAAGCATTAGCTTCTTTTTCTGCTTTTGCTAAAATTTTACCAGCATTAGATGATAAATGCAGCTGAACATTTTCTCCTGTTACTTTTACATTTTCATCAACTAGTTTTTGAGTTTTATCTATTAATGTATTTATAGGAACACCTATTCTTTCTACTAAAGGCTGAATAAGTCCGTCCTCTTGTTTTAATAATGCTAGAAGTAAGTGTTCGCTTTTTATTTCATTATGATCTTCACCATTCGCTATATTTGCAGCTTCATTTATAGCTTCTTGAGCTTTTATTGTATATTTATTATAATCCATATTCTAATTAATAGACGGCTTTTTATACCGCCTCACTCCTTTATAAATTAATTATTTAAGTTTTGATTAAATAATTTTGTTTCAGCATTTAATTACCGAACACTATTGTATATGCAAAAAATATACCAAATAAATAGTTTGAAATGTTTTATTTTTGTACAATTATATCATATTAAAAATAACATCTTATACAGCTATATATTATGATTGTATTATTTTTATATATCAAAATATAATTTATGTATAAAAATAATACTATAAATATATATTCTGTATTGATATAGCATTAAAACTAATTATTTTATACTAATTGACTTTTAATTAATTTCAAAAGTATAATGTGTGAAGGCTTCTTCCGGACGAAAATAATCATTGCTTTTATCTTTAATTATTTTAATCATATCAGCCATTGCTTTATAATATAGAAAGTAATAACAATTATTTTTATACTCTGATATTGGGCGAGTTTCAAGTAAACTATAATATTGTTTAGATAAATTCAATGCTTCTTCATATTGAGTGTTCAATTTAAACTCTCTATCATAGTCTACTAAGCGAACTAATTTTCCATTAAAAGTAAATAAAGCCGCACCACCGCTTTCCCAAGCTGTAGATGAAGTTATTTGATTGTTAGGTACTATTGTAATCCAATCTGATTCTTTGGCATTATCAGGGTGAACATAAGACATTTGAATTTGATAAATACCAGAGTTTTTAACATGCTCTTCTGTTATAGTGAAATTAGTTTCAAATCTTTCAGCTGTCTGCATAATTTCTTTTACAGGGGGGATTGGATATGTAGTATTAAAAGTTCTATAATATATACCGTTAAGTTCTGTATATTCAGGTTCAAAAGGAGTACCGTCATCTGATGCTTTATATGTAATCAAAGGGTTTTCTTTAAAGAAATATGCAATATCTTGGGCATTTTTAAAAGGTGCCGAACTCATTTCCCTTTCCCAATTGATACCGTCTTTTGTTCCCCATATTCCATCCCAAGCGTCTGGAGCATAAGAGTTTTCTATTGTAAGATACCAATATCCGTCAGAAGAATCATATACATATTTAGATGTATTTCCTCCTGATGCATACATTTTGTAACCGTCATAACGAAAATAGGTAACAAGATATCTTTTTCCCCAAGGTGCTTCATTGGTTATCCAATTTTTTGGGTCTGATGAATCTTTTCCTAAATCTAATGTATAATAATACTTAGAATCTAAATAAAGATCTTCATTAGACGGAGGAATAAAACCATCTTTATAATAATCATATATTGTAGGGTGTATAAATAATAAAAATTTACCTTCAAAATATAAGAGTACCAAATCACTATTGGCTGTACCTATTCTTCCTTGAAAATTAGGATTATCAAAATTTAATTCTGGTAATTTATATACCTTTTTATGAAAATCAGGAGAGTCAGCCCAATTTATTAAATCTGAAGTGGCTTTCCCCTTTACATTAAGATAAATTTCTGGTATATACCTAAACCTATCATTATAGAATTTTACATTTTTATATTCATATTTCTTTTCTTGATATGCAATTGTCATTCCATAAGTACCTGCTGTAGGAATTGTTACTCTATTCGGCTCCATTATTACTTTTTTTGAATTAAGATTAGTCCAATACTCTTTTTTTTCTAAATCATCACCTAATGAAAGTCCGTATACTTTTGTTATAGTTTTTCCATTATTATCTATTTTTAATACGGCTCCTTTACCTGTACGGCTTAGTCTTTTAGTATTCGGATCATATTGGTATTCATTAGTAGCAAGTATATGCCATTCATTATTGAATTTAAATCTCCTGCTGTAGCCTCCGAATACTGTTCCGTTTTGTACTATTTCAGGGGTTACTACTATGTATTTTTCTTCTATTTTATCAGGAGGTATCGGCAATGCTGGGCTTGGTATTGGATATTGAGGTATTTGTCCGTTATTTGGAAATTCAGTTGGAGGAGGTATTATTGACGGACTTAACAAATTAACTTTTTTGCATGATAGAGTAAAAAATAAAACTGATAATAATATAATGTAAAATGTTTTTTTCAAAATAAAAATCCTTAATATAAATATATAACAACAGATAGTTAAATATTTATATTAATATTGTACAATATAAATAATATATTTCAATAAAAAAATATTACTATAAAAAATTGAGACTTTTCTCTTTTATAGTTTTATATAGAAGAGAGAAGCCTTATTTTTATAATATCAATTAATCTCAAAAGTATAATGCGTAACTGCCTCATCAGGACGGAAATAATCGCTGCCCTTGTCTTTAATTATTTTTAACATATCAGCCATAGCTTTGTAATATAAGAAATAATAATTATAATTTTTGAAGTCTGATATAGCAGAGTTTAAAAGTAAGCTGTAATATTTCTCTGCTAGATTCAAAGCAGTTTCATATTGAGTGTTTAATTTAAATTCCCTGTCATAATCCACTAAACGAACTATTTTGTTATTGAAAGTAAATAAATCAGCACCGCCGCTTTCCCAGCCTATAGCGGAAGTTAATTGATTATTAGGCATAATATTGACCCAGTCGGATTCCTGTGCTTTGTCTGGAGGAATTGAAGAGACTTGTAATTGATAATAACCAGACTTTTTAATATGCTCTTCTGTAACGGTAAAGTTAGTTTCAAATCTGTTTACTGTCTCCATAATTTCTTTTATTGGCGGCATAGGATAAGTGCTGTTAAAGGTTCTGTAATATTTGCCGTTTAACTCAGTATAAGAAGGCTCAAAAGGCGTACCGTCAGGATATCCGTATGATAATGTAGGAATTGTATAATATATTGAGTTATATATATTGATTATTGTATCTGGCACTTCATTTTCTTCTTTCCAATTTATACCGTCTTCTGTTGACCATATTTTTGCGGCATCTGCAGCCTTTCCGCCACCAAATTCCCAACGTTTATCATTTTTATTATACTCATAATAATTACTATAGGCATTTTCCTGTAAATATAATTTGTTTTTATCATACCGAAGAAATGTAACGTCTTCTCTTCCTTCGCGCAGAGGAAGTTCATGTTTTACCCAATTATTATTATCTGAAGTATCTTTATTTACATCAACACTATAATATCTAATTCCAGTACTAAATTTAGGGGCTGAAGGATCTCTGTACGCTCCAGGATTTATATCCACAGTGGTTTCTTCAGCAAAAATGAATAATCTGCCATTAAGATAAAATAGTGACGTAAAAACAAACTGTGTTAAACCATATCTTCCCTGTACAGTAGGATTATCTTCATTAGGCTGCGGAATATTATAAGTTTTCTTTTCTATATTTGCTGAGTATGCCCAATTTATAAGACTGTCTGATTCTCTTCTGGTAAAAGCTATAGTAAAATTTGAATAGACATCAAAATGATATTTAGTAGGTACTAAACCATCAAAATTTAGTTGAGCAAGTTTTGGTACATAGTGACTACCGCCGTATGATTTTTGTTCAGATTTTGATAGTATTGATACACTATTCGCTTCTATTATTAATTTTTTTGAATTTAGATTAGTCCAATACTCTGTTTGTTCTAAATCGCTGCCTGATGAAAGGCTGTGTATTTTGGTTATTGTTTTTCCGTCTTTTTCTATTCTTAATACAGCACCTTTGCCTGTGGGGTTAAGTGTTTTTGTGTTGTAGTCATATTGGTATTCATTAGTAGCTAAAACATACCAGTCATTTTTAAACTTAAACCTTCTTCCATATCCGCCGAATACTGTACCGTTTGCCACTACTTCGGGTTTTATTTCTATTGTCTTTTCTTCTGTTTCTTCAGGAGGCGTTGGAACAGGAGTTGGGTTTGGGTAGTCTGGTATTTCAGGTTTCTCATCTTCTATATTTGGAAATGCTGTTGGGGGAGGTATATATGCGGGGCTTAATAAATTGACCTTCTTACATGACATTATCATCACTACTACTAAAATCAATAAAAGAAGTAAAAAATACATTTTCTTATTAATAAAATTCTTTTTCATAATACAATCCTATTACTGATATATATAAAATTATTATTACTAAAAAATTTTAGGCAATTTTTTTTGATGCTTGATACTCATATAACGAACTTGAAACCTTAAGCAAATTATTTAATAATAAATCAAACATATATCCATATTACATTATAAATATTTTTTTTTCAATTAGTATTTTCTACACGCGTTAAACTTGCTATAAAAATAAATACGGTCAATAATTACAATTTTTACTATAAATTTAAATAAATTTACCGCGTGATGTTAAAGTCATAAATTTAATAAACGCTTGGGCGGGTGTGCTTTTATTGGTAAAGTAATGAGCCTCAATAAAATGCTTATTTCAGAATAAAGTTTTAAACCTTAAAGGGCGGGAGTTAAAACAAATTTCTAAATTTAATAAACTCTTGACATGTTTTTTCTTAATAAAATAGTCAGAATTAAGAACATGATTTGTAAACTTTATATGTACTTAATATGAAAACCTTATTATAAAATAAAGAATGTATTGAAGAATTAATATAAATAATTATCAAAATTATTTTTTAATAACTATAATATGAATTTTACTATATCAAAAAAATACTATTTATGATATAATAATTTACTAATTACTATTAAAGATAATGTTTTTTGTAGTAATAAAATTAAATAATATATATTGGTATTATTAATTAATAAAATTTTAGGAGTTTATTATGGATACGGTGTCATCTATAGTAGCAAAGGTTAATAGTTTTTTATGGGATTATTTATTGATAATTTTGTTATGCGGAAGCGGAATTTATTTCACTATAAGATTTAAATTCGTGCAGATTGTAAAATTTAAAGACGGCTGGGATAGAACATTCGGAAGTCTTTCTTTAGCCGGAAAAGCTGCTGATAAAGAGGGAATGAGTTCTTTTCAGTCTCTTGCTACAGCAATTGCAGCTCAGGTTGGTACAGGTAATTTGGCTGGTGCCGCTACAGCTTTAATATCAGGAGGACCCGGTGCTATATTTTGGATGTGGGTATCTGCCTTTTTAGGAATGGCTACTATATTTGTAGAGGCTTCTTTAGGTCAGCAATATAAAACTACAACTGATGACGGTCATATTATAGGAGGTCCTGCATATTATATACAGGCTGCTTATAAAGGAGTTTTTGGTAAGTTTTTATCTATTTTGTTTGCTATATTTATAATACTAGCTTTGGGATTTATGGGAAATATGGTGCAGTCTAACTCCATAAGCGGGGCTTTTGTTAATGCTTTTCCTCAAATTAAGCCTATATATGTAGGTATATTTTGTGCATTAATAGCAGCGTTTATATTTATAGGCGGACTTAGAAGAATAGCATCATTTGCAGAAAAGATAGTACCTATAATGGCTTTATTTTATATAATAGGTTCTTTAATAATAATTATGATGAATATAAAAAATCTTCCTAGCTCTATAGCATTAATATTTACGGCTGCTTTTAATCCTCAGGCAGTTATAGGAGGAGGATTAGGAATAGGTGTTCAGCAGGCTATGCGTTTTGGTGTAGCTAGAGGATTATTCTCTAATGAGGCTGGTATGGGTTCTACGCCTCATGCCCATGCTTTAGCTAAAGTTAAACATCCATGCGAACAAGGTGTAGTTGCTATGATAGGTGTATTCTTCGATACTTTTATCGTTGTAACTTTAACTGCTTTGGTTATACTTACTTCAAATATATTACAAACTCAAATATATCCTTTAACATCTGCAGCCGATATACCAGAGATTTTAAAAGGGGTAGGTTTGCCTCAGGAAGCATTCAGATTGGGATTCGGTTATTTCGGTGTTATATTTGTTGCTGTATGTTTATTTTTCTTTGCATTTACTACTATAATAGGCTGGTATTTCTTTGGAGAGCAGAATATAAAATATTTATTTGGAGTAAAGGCTAAAAAGGTTTATGCAGTATTAGTTGTTGGTTTTGTATTATTGGGTTCTGCATTAAAAGTTGATTTGGTATGGTCATTAGCAGATACTTTTAATGGACTTATGGTTATACCTAACCTTTTAGGGCTTTTGGCTTTAGGTGGTGTTGTTTCTTCATTATTTAAAGATTACAATAATATTATGAAGAAAAAATAATAATTTTAAGATACTATAAAGCTAAATATAAAAATTGTGAGCGTATAGCAAAGTCATTTGCTATAGATTTTTAGCGAACAATTTTTATTAGCAATAATAAGAAGCTAAATATAAAAATTGGAGCGTATAGCAAAGTCATTTGCTATAGATTTTTAGCGAACAATTTTTATTAGCAATAATAAGAAGCTAAATATAAAAATTGGAGCGTATAGCAAATTTATTTGCTATACATTTTTGGCGAACAATTTTTATTAGCAATAATAATAAAAATAAAAGGGCTTATATAAAAATATATAAGTCCTTTTTATTTAAAATTAATAATTATTTTTTAGGTTTAAATATCAGTGAAATAGAATTCACACAATGTCTTGTATTTTTTTCTGTAAGATGTTCTCCTGTAAATACATGACCTAAATGTCCTCCGCAATTATTGCATGTTATTTCTATTCTGTATCCGTCTGCATCTAATGTTCTTCTAACAGCTCCTTCTATTTCATCATCGAAGCTAGGCCAGCCGCAATGAGATTTGAATTTATCTTCAGAGCGGTACAATTCTGCACCGCATTGTTTGCAGCAATAAATACCTTCCTCAAAAAAGTCATTGTACTCACCTGTGAAAGGGTATTCTGTACCTTTAAAAATTATTACATTTCTTTCTTCTTCATTTAATTCTCTTTTCTCCATTGTACTATCTCCTTATATATTACATGTATTATTATTTATTTATAATTTTCTATAAATGAAATTATTTTTTCTTCATTTATTTCTTTTATTGGTATTATATCTTTTGGATTATCATAATCAAAAATAAGTTCTTTTTCAAATATGCTCACACTATGCCATTTGCCATTTTTATATCCTATATTGTTATAATTTCCTATCAGATTAAAACCTAATGAATAATGTAGTTTATCACTTTTTATATTTGGTACTGTAACCTTTGAATAAATATTTTTTATTCCCTGATATTTAAGAATTTCAATAATTATAGAACATAATTTTTTGCCTATTCCTCTGCTGATATTATTTTTATCTAAATATATAGATAGTTCACAGCTCCAATTATATGCTCTTCTTTCAAGAAATTTATTGGCATAACAATATCCGATTATTTTATTACTGTTGTCTTCGCATACTAAATAAGGATATTTTTCTATAATATTTTCTATACGATTTTTAAACTCTTCTAAAGTTGGCAGTGTATATTCAAATGTTATATTTGTATCAATATACTGAGAATATATTGAAAGAATTTGAGAAGCATCTTCAATATTTGCTAACCTTATTTTCATATATTAATTCAATAGCTCCTATACATGTATTTTTTATTATTTTCATTGTATAAAAATAATATTATAAAACGAATTATAAGTCAATTTTGAAATTAATAAAAAGCTGATGCAAAAATAATTGAAAAAATAAGTAAAATTACACTTGTAATATTATTTAATTTATTTGCTTGATATAAAAAAGATTAATATTTATAATAAGACAAATAAATATAAAAACAAAGGAGTAAAATACTATGGCCACACCTCATATAGCTGCCAATAAAGGCGATATTGCTGAAACTATACTTTTACCAGGAGATCCTTTAAGAGCAAAATTTATAGCTGAAAATTTCTTAGAAAATGCTGTTCAGTATAATTCTATAAGAAATATGTTTGGTTTTACAGGTACTTATAAAGGAAAAAAAGTTTCTGTTCAAGGTACAGGTATGGGAATGCCTTCCTGCAGTATATATTCTTATGAGCTTATTCATTTTTACGGCTGTAAGAACTTGATTCGTATTGGTACCGCTGGGGCTTTATCTGATAAACTTCATATAGGTGATTTGGTTATAGGAATGGGGGCATGCACTGATTCTAATTATGCTTCTCAGTATGAACTTCCAGGAACTTTTGCTCCTATAGCTAGTTATGAATTACTTAGAAAAGCTGTTAATAAAGCCGATGAAATGAAAATTAACTATCATGTGGGCAATATAGTATCATCTGATGTATTTTACGGAGCCAATAATGCAACGCCAAAATGGGCTAAAATGGGAGTATTGGCTGTTGAGATGGAGGCTGCTGCTTTATATATGAATGCTGCTTATGCTGGAGTGAATGCTCTTTGTATGGTTACTATTTCGGATTCTCTTGTTACAGGTGAGGCTACAACTGCTGAACAGAGAGAGAAAACTTTTACTAATATGATGGAAGTTGCCTTATCTTTGGCATAATATTAAATTAATAAGCATCTGTATTTTTGCAGATGCTTATTATAAGTTCTAAAATTTATAAATGCTTGACTTTTTATATTTTTTGTATATAATCTGTTACAATGAAAGGTAATTTATTTTCACTTAATTTCAAAAGCATTTACGCTTATTACTTCTTCTGCTATGGCGTTTGAGACGCCAGAGTATCTATTTTTCTAACCAAAACAAATTTATATATATTTAAACTTTTTATTAATACTTAATTTTTATATTTAAGTTTATCAATTTTTAATTAATTATTTTATTTAAGGAGACTTTATTATGATAGTGGTAATGAAACCAAATGCCAAGGAAGAACATATTAATATAACATTATAGAAAGACTTAAAGAGGCAGGTATTGGTATTGATAAAAGTGTAGGAGTAGACTATACAGTAATAAGTATGGTTGGTGATACTTTTATTGCTGCTAATAAAAATTGCTCGTTTTAAGGCTCTGGTATTCTTACGAATACCAGACACTCGCAATTTTTATATATTTTAGCTTATCAATTTTTAATTAATTATTTTATTTAAGGAGACTTTATTATGATAGTAGTAATGAAACCAAATGCTAAAGAAGAACATATTAATAACATTATAGAAAGACTTAAAGAGGCAGGTCTTGGGATTAATAAAAGTGTAGGAGTAGACTATACAGTAATAGGAATGGTTGGTGATACCTCCAAAATAGATAGAGATTTAATTTCATCTTTGCCCGGAGTATCTAAAGTATTGAAAGTGCAGGAACCATTTAAAAGAGCAAATAGAGCGTTCAAAAAAGAAGACACTATAGTTGATGTAAGCGGTGTAAAAATAGGAGAGGGTAAGCCTGTAATTATTGCAGGACCTTGTTCTGTTGAAAGCGAACAGCAGGTTATTAATATAGCTAAAAGTGTAAAGGCTTCTGGTGCTTCTATACTTAGAGGCGGGGCTTTCAAACCTAGAACTTCCCCTTATGCATTTCAGGGTTTAGCTTTGGACGGACTTAAAATATTAAAACTTGCTAAAGAAGAGGTTGGAATACCTATTGTAAGTGAGATTGTATCTATAAGGCATTTAGAAGATTTTGATAATACTGTTGACATGATTCAGATTGGTGCAAGAAACATGCAGAACTTTGAACTTTTAAAAGAAGTAGGAAAGTTAAAAAAGCCTATACTTTTAAAAAGAGGTTTGTCAAGCACTATAGAAGAATGGCTTATGAGTGCTGAATATATACTCAATCAAGGTAATGAAAATGTTGTGTTATGCGAAAGAGGTATAAGAACATTTGAAACTTATACTAGAAATACATTTGATGTAAGTGCAATACCTGCTATAAAGCGTTTAAGTCATTTGCCTGTTATAGGAGATCCTTCGCATGCAAGCGGAAAATCATGGATGGCACTTCCTCTAACATTGGCTGCTATTTCTGCAGGTGCTGACGGTATGATAATAGAAGTGCATAATGATCCAGAGCATGCTTTATGCGATGGTGCACAGTCTATAAAACCTGATGTATTTGCTGATATTATGGAATCTGTTAATATGATATCTGATACTGTTCAAAAAATAAAAGAAAAACATAACGGCAAAATTTATACTAAATAATTACTTATAAATTATTATTATATTTTTTAAAAGATGAATGGATTTTATTCTGTTCATCTTTTTATTTGCATAATATTCTACATTGATTTTTATAAAAAATATTATAAAATCTTTCAAATTAAAATTTAGGAGATATTATGAGAGCAGCACAGATTGATAGATATTCAAAAGATATTGATATAAAGATTAGAGATATACCAATGCCAGAAATCTCTGATGATGAAGTATTGGTTAATGTAAAGGCAGCTGCAGTAAACCCGCTTGAAATATTAATATTAACAGGCAGTGTAAGACTTATACAGGATTATAAAATGCCTCTTACATTGGGAAATGAGTTTTCTGGTGTGGTTGAAAAAATAGGTAAGAATGTAAAAGATTTTAATGTAGGCGATAAAGTTTATACACGTATGCCCATATCAAAAATAGGTGCTTTTGCTGATTATGCTGCAGTAGATAGTAAGTTTTTATCCTCTATGCCCAATAATTGCAGTTTTATTGAAGCGGCAGCAATACCTCTTACAGCACTCACAGCTTATCAGGCACTTAAAGAAGAATTAGAGGCTAAAACAGGTGAAACTGTTTTAATAACAGGAGGCTCTGGAAGTTTCGGAGAGATGGCAGTTCCTATTTTTAAATATTTCGGGCTTAATGTTATTGTTTCTGGTAATGAGAGGTCAAAAGAGCATTTTATAAGTTTGGGTGCTGATAAATATATTGATTACCGTAAAGAAAATTATTGGGAGTTAGTTTCAGAAGCTGATTATGTTATAGATACACTTGGGGCGAAAGAGTTTGATAAAGAGTTATCAGTATTAAAGAAAGGAGGGCGTATTTTGAGTTTGAGAACAAGCCCTAATAAAAAATTTGCTGAAGTTAATCAATTTCCTTTCTTAAAAAGAACTTTATTTTCTTTGGCAGGTTCTAAATACGATAAAAAAGCTATGAAAGAAGGAAAAGAGTATAGATTTATGTTTGTAAGAGCTGATGGTAGAGAGCTTAAAGAAATTACAAAAATAGTAGAAGAGAAAAATATAAAGCCTAAAATATTTTCTAAAGTATTTAATATTGAAGATACAAAAGAAGCTATTCAAACTATGTCTAAAGGCGGTATAGAAGGTAAGATAATCATATCTATGTGATTGTTTTTAAAATTAAAAAACTTGCTTACTTTATAATTGATAAAACTACATAAAATTATATTGTAAAGCAAGTTTTCAAATAGCCGATAATTTTAGCGAATAATTTTATTTACAGCAAGGAGGCGTTAAAATTATGGGAGTCAAAAAGTATTTCTTTTTATTGCTAGTATTATTGGCAATGAATAGTATATATGCATTTGCAAATCAAAATATTATCAGAGTACAATTAACAGATGTAAAAGCTCCATATACTATTAATATCAAAGGTCCTTATAAAGCGTACAATTACAAATATGAAAGCGAAATAATATCAGCTCTAACTAATGAAACTGTAATGGTTGTAGAAAACAGATTAGGTTTAAAAGTTAATGAAGTAGGGGTTTATAAAGAGGGTATAGTCTTTGAAACACAAGACGGATTTACTTTAAATGGAAAAGAATATTATGGTTCTTTAATGTTTATTCCATATAATGATACTATGATAGTGGTTAATGAGCTTAATATTGAAGACTATGTTAAAGGTGTTTTACCTCATGAGATGTCTCCAGATTGGCCTATGGAAGCATTAAAAGCTCAGGCAGTTGCAGCCCGTACTTATGCGATGTATCATATATTAAAAAATGCTAATAAACTTCCTTTTGATGTTGATAATACTACAAAATATCAGGTTTATAACGGCAAAGAAAAAATTAGTTGGTCTGTTGAACAGGCTGTTGACAGAACAAGATATGAGATTGCTGTTTATAAAGGTAAAGTTATAGCTACATACTTTAGTGCTTTATGCGGCGGACATACTGACAGTGCTGAAAATGTATTCGGTGTTGCTGTACCTTATTTGGAAGGTGTTTCTTGTCCTTACTGCAATGCTCAGATTAAACCTTGGACTAATGCTTTAAGCTATAATGAACTTAATAATGATTTAGCTAATTATTCTGTACATGCAAGTGAAAAATCTTCTATTGGTATTAGCACTGATCCTAAATCTGGAAAAGCTACTAATATAAAAATAGATGACAGTGATATTACTTCAAGAGATTTCAGAACTACACTTTCTCCTAAATTGGTACCATCACTTAATTTTACTATTAAAAAAGTAGATAATGGTATAATAATCACTGGTAAAGGAAGCGGACATGGTGTAGGTATGTGCCAATGGGGTGCTTACGGTATGGCTCAGGTTAAAAAAGACTACAAAGAAATTTTGAAGTTTTATTATAACGGTATTGATATTGTTGATTATAATAGAGTTAATAAAGAGTTTGAACCTGATGTTTGGGGAAAATAAATTTATAACTAGATAAAATTAAAGGCTTGTATTAATTAATTTTAATGCAAGCCTTTTTTATTTTTATAAGTTATAAAAATAAAATTAGACTTGTTTCAAAACTAAATTAAGAAATATTTATACTATTTCAATTTTTAGTATTTTTATTTTTATAACTGGGGCTTTGCCCCAGACCCCACTTCTTTTGGTGACCCAAAGAAGCAAAAGGGCTGCATATTTATATACTAAAACAATAAGTTATACAACATATAAGACATTGATTTGATAATTTATAAATTATCAAAATTTTATATATAATCTTGTCAAGTAGTTTTGAAACAAGTTTATTATTTCTTTACCAAATTATATAATAAATTAACTTCTTTAATCTTTGTAGAATAAGGAGGATATTTAGTTTTTACTTCAAAACCATATCCTTTAGTTAAAACGGTTGTTTCTTTTGAGAAGCATTTAAAGCTATAATATCCATGATAATTACCCATTCCGCTATTTCCAACTCCTCCAAATGGGGCATTAGAATTTAATATATGGCTTATAGTGTCATTAACAGAGCAGCCTCCATAAGTTATTTTTTCTATAAAGTAATAATTAAAGTCAATATCTTCAGAAAAGATATACATAGCAAGAGGATTAGGACATACTTTTTCTATTATATCTCTGGCCTCTTCTTTTGTTTTATAATAAAGTATTGGGAAAATGCTTCCGAATATTTCATCTTTTATAATATTAGTTTCTAAATCTTTAGGTTCTACTAATGTTATAGAAATAGATAAATTATTATCATCATATTCTCCGCCGTAAATAATTTTTCCGTCATTTAAATATGATTTTAATCTTTTATAGTGATTTTCATTTATTATTCTATGAAGCTTTTTTTCATCATTGAATAATTTTATTTCATCATTAAATGCTTTTAAAAATCTTTCTTTTAAATCTTCTCTTATGAGTATATAATCTGGAGATACGCAAGTTTGACCCGAGTTTATAAACTTACCCCATATGATTCTTTTTATAGCTTTATTAAAATTATTTCCTTTTATATCATCAATTATAACAGGTGATTTTCCTCCAAGTTCTAATGTTACAGGTGTAAGAAACTCTGAAGCATTTGACATAATAATTTTTCCAACTCTAGGAGAGCCTGTAAAAAATATTTTATCATATTCTATTTTACTTACATTTTCTGGGGGTATACTTTTATCTACAACGGCAATATATTCTTCATCAAATGTATCTTTAATAGAATTATATATTACATCATAAACAGTAGGAGTTAATTGAGAAGGTGCTATTATAGCTGTATTTCCAGCTCCTATTGCCCCCACAAGCGGAAGAAAAGTTAATTGTATAGGGTAATTCCAAGGCGATATTATTAATGATACTCCAAATGGTTTATTTATTATAGTGGTTTTTGAATCTATAGTTACCATATTTCTTTTTGCTTTTTTGTTATGCATCCATTTTTTTAGATTTTTTATGAATGTTTTAATCTCTTCCATCACAAAAAATAATTCTGTTCCTATAGCTTCAAATTCTGACTTCTGCATATCTTTATACAGGGCATCTATAAAATTTCTTTCATATTTTATAAGCATTGATTGTAATTTTTTTAATTGTTCTATTCTAAAGTCGTATGATAATGTTTTTGAACTTTTGAAAAATTGTTTTTGTTTATCTCTTAATTCTGTTAAATTCATTTTCCCTCCGTTTTTTGTTTAAATATATAAAAAATAATAAGAAAATTATTTACTTTTTATAAAAATTTTAATTAAATATATAATCATCATAGTAAGTCAAAATGTAAAATTGGTTTGCAAAAAATGAAAAAAATAATAAAATAATAATTACTATATAAAAACTATTTTTGATGAGGTTCAATGAAAAATAAAATTCTATTTAATAAAAGATTTATACTACTGATTATTTCTTTTTCTTTGATTATTGCTATTATTGCTTCTATTCTAACCGCACAGGATATTTCATTAAAGAAAAAAATAACTTCAAAGAATAAAATAAATTATGGTACGGCATTAGAATTATATAATAGAGAAAAATATTTAGAAGCATATAATCAATTTACAAATATAATAAACAGAGATGAAGATTCAATTATTAAAGATTACATTATATATTACGGAGCCAAAAGTGCTTTAAATACAAATATGTATGATGAATCAATAGATTTATATTCATTGCTTATGAAAGAATATACAAATTCTCCATTATATCCTTATGCAGAGCAGTATAAAGCATTAGCTGAGTTTTACAGAGATGATTATCCTATTAGTAATTTTTTTAATAGTAGGAAACAAAAATGGATTAAGGAATTTGTAGGTATTAGAGCTTTAAGAAATACTGATGATACCAATAAAGCTAAGATGATAGCTTATGAACTTATAACTAAATTAACAAACACTGAAGCTATTATTTATTATAACAATAATTATGAAGATGAAATATCATTATTCGATAATAATTTACAATATAAATCGGCTTCAGTGCTGTATGATGCCGGATTTAGAAAATCTGCATTAAAACTTTTCCAATATTTATATTCTAATAATTACAATAAGGGAAACTCAACTTATTATATGGCTAGAATAAATGAAGCAGAAGGAAATAGGGTAGAAGCAGCTAAATTGTATGATGAATATTTATCTAATGCCAATAATAAAACATATAGAAAAATGGGGCTTTATTATTCTGCAGGTAATTATTCTAAATTGACAAATAATAGCAAATCAATAGAATTGTATAACACTTTTTTGAAGGAATATCCTAAAGATGATTATGTTCCAAGAATATATAATAATTTTGTTAATACAAGTTTGAATAAAAATAATTTAGTTCAGGCAAAAGTTTATTTAACTAATGTTATGAATAAATTTCCAAATAGCTGGCAGACAGAATTAGCATTAAAATCATATTTAAGAAAAGCATTCAAATTAAAAAATAAAACAGAAACTTATTTTGCAGCTTCAGCATTAGAGAAAAGATATACTAAATTCCGATACGATTTTCCATTATCTTGGAATATGTGGACTGCTGAAGAGTTTGGAGATGATGAGAAAAGAGATGAATATTTAATGAAAACACTTCTTACAAGTAAAAATCATTATTTTTTGAAAGGTGCTTTGAGTTTAGCCAATGATGAGATGATTAAAAATGTTGAAATTAGTAATACTTATTATTTTGATGAAGTTGAAAAATATTATGCTGATTCAAATTATACTAAATCTATGGAAATGCTTAATAAGATTCAGTTTTTAAATTATATTTCTACAGGAAAAGAAGATGATTTTATGAAATCAGCTAGAGATATGGCTAAAAATATTCTTATGCAAAATGAATTTGTAAAAGAATTATATTCTAATAAAAGCGATTATGATTTATTTAATGAATTATCATTGCAAACTACTAATGAAGCTGACAGGTCTATATTATTATATTATTATGGTGATTATGATAATGCATATACAGAATATGATAAAATATTTAAGAAAGCAGAAGAAGTAACTTATCCGTTATTTTATTTCGCTGAAAAAATTTTTAAAGATTCAGGCAATACCAAGAGGCTTATGCAAATATCAGTCAATATAGGAAAGTATTTTAATTACCCTTATTCTGATAATACCGATTTGCTTCCAGATGAATTTAGAAAAATGGTTTATCCAAGATATTTTGATGAATATGTTTTACCAGAGGCAAAATATTATAAGATAGATCCATTATTTGTATATTCTATAATGCGGGAGGAAAGTACATTTGATCCTAAGGCTAAATCTTGGGTTGGAGCTACAGGGCTTATGCAGTTAATGCCTGCAACAGCTGAAGAGCAAAATAGAAATCCTAGATACAGATATGATCCTTTAGATCTAACAGATCCGAAGCAAAATATTAATATAGGTATTGGGCATTTAAGCTGGTTATTTAAAAGTGAAAATGCAAGTAACTATATAATAGTAGCCGCAAGTTATAATGCAGGTTCAGGACGAGGAAGAAGATGGAAAGCAGAGTATGGTACTAATAACATGTATCGTACGGGAAGATTTATTGATATTGAAGAAACTGAATATTATGTGGAACGAGTTATTAATAGTTATGAACACTACAGTAAATATTATAAAGATTAAAGTATAAATATATTAAAAATGTAATGAAAATGTAAAATTTATTTGCAAAAAATCAAAAAAGTAATACAATAACAATTACTATATAAAAACTATTTTAGGCTAATATTAAATGAAAAAAAACATTTTCAGAATCTTTAATAAAAGAATTTTAGTATTTACATTTTGTTTTGAAATTATCGTTATTGTTATGACATCTATATTAGGTGCTCAGGATATATCATTAGAAAAGAATATTATATCAAAAAGTAAAATTAATTACGGTACAGCATTGGAACTTCATAATAGAGAAAAATATTTAGAAGCATATAATCAATTTACAAATATAATGAATACAGAAGATGATATGATTATAAGAGATTATGTTATATATTACGGAGCTAAAAGTGCCTTTCTTACTAATATGTATAATGAGGCAATAGATTTATATTCATTATTAATGAAAGAATATCCCCGTTCATCATTATATCCTTATGCAGAGCAGTATAAAGCACTTGCTGAGTTTTACAGAGATGATTATCCTGTAAGCAATTTTTTTAATGGAAAGGCTCAAAAATGGATTAAGGAATTTGTAGGAATAAGAGCTTTAAGAAGTACAGATGATACTAATAAAGCTAGAATGATAGCTTATGAACTTTTAAGCAGATTCGGATCAAGCGAAGCAGCTATATATTATAATAATAATTTCTCTGAGGATATTTCTTCTTTTTCTAATGCTTTAAAATTTAAAACAGCAGCTATACTTTATGAAGCAGGATATAGAAAAGCATCTTTAAATTATTTTAAGGATTTGTATGATAATAATTCTCATAAAGCAAGTTCTACATACTATATGGCTAGAATTAAACAGCAGTCTGGAAATAGAAGAGATGCTGCTGCCTTATTTGATGAATATTTATCAAATGCTAATAATAAAACTCATAGGAGATTAGGCTTATATTATTCTGCGGATAATTATAATAAATTGAAAGATTATGATAAATCATTTGAGCTTTATAATACTTTTTTGAAAGAGTATCCTAGAGATGATTATGTTCCTAGAATATATAATAATTTTGTAAATTTGAGTCTTAATAGAAATAATCTTGTTCAGGCAAAGACTTATCTTACAAATGTAATGAAAAGATTTCCTAAAAGTTGGCAGACAGAATTAGCTTTGAAATCATATTTAAGAAAGGCATTCAAATTAAAAAATAAGACAGAGACATATTTTGCTACTAAAGCTTTGGAGGCAAGGTATCCTAATTTTAGGCATGATTTTGCTTTATCTTGGAATATGTGGGCTGCTGAGGAATTTGGAGATAATGATATAAGAGATAAATATTTGATGCAGAGCCTTTTAACTAGTAAAAGTCATTATTTTGTTAAAGGAGCTCTGAGTCTTGCTGATAGCGAGATGGTAGCTAATGTTGAACTTAGTAATACTTATTATTTCAATGAAGCTAAAAAATATTATTCAGATTCTAATTTTACTAAATCTATGCAGATGCTTGATAAGATACAATTTTTAAATTATATTTCTACAGGCAAAGAAGATGAACTTACTAAAGAGGCTAGGGCAATGGCTAAAAATATTCTTATGCGAAATAGATTTATAAAGGATTTATATGCCAATAGAAGCGAGAAAGATTTATTTAATGAATTATCACTTCAAACGAGAAGAGAAGTTAACAAAGCAATAATATTGTATTATTACGGTGATTATGATAATGCATATACTGAGTTCGATAAGATATTTAAAAAGACGCAGGTAACATATCCTTTATATTATTTTGCTGAAAAAATATTTATAAGTTCTGAAAATACAAAAAGGCTTATGCAGATATCAGCAAATATAGGCAAATATTTTGGATATCCATATTCAGATAATACAGATTTGCTTCCAGATGAGCTTAGAAGAAAAGTTTATCCTAGATATTTTGATGAGTATGTAGTGCCGGAGGCTAAATATTATAAGATAGAGCCTGCATTTGTATATGGTATAATGAGAGAGGAGAGCTTATTTGATCCTAAGGCTAGATCTTGGGTTGGGGCTATGGGACTTATGCAGCTTATGCCTTCAACTGCGGCAGCTGAAAATAAAAAAGCTAGATATAGATATAATCCTTTAGATTTAACAGATCCTAAACAAAATATTAATCTCGGAGTTTCGCATTTGGGATGGCTATTCAGCAGTCAAAAGGCAAGCAATTATATATTGGTAGCAGCAAGTTATAATGCAGGTTCAGGACGAGGAAGAAGATGGAAAGCAGAGTATGGTACTAATAATATGTATCGTACAGGAAGATTTATTGATATTGAAGAGACTGAATATTATGTAGAGAGAGTTATTAAAAGCTACGAATATTACAGTAAGTATTATAAGGATTGATATTAATATATTAGAATTGTTTCAAAACTATTTTGGAAAATTATAAAAATAATTCAATTTTTAAAATTAATATATAATATTTTATATATTGTTTATTTGCTATTTTTATATAAATATGCTGTCTCTTTCACCTGACAACACCTGCCTTGGTACAATTTCGTATATACTAATAAATAATTTAGAACACTATAGATAATCATTAAAATAGTTTTTAAACAAGTCTAATAAAATGAAGTGCCGCTAAAAAATTACAGGGCATAGATAAAAATCTAATACCCTGCATTGTATATGGGATGGAAAGTAAATCAATCGTCGAATTTTTGTCCTATCAGCTGACCGTCAGAAGATATATAAAGCTCCATCATATTATTAAGCTTTATCTCATAAGTACCCCATTTCTTTTCAGCACTTATTATAACGGTTTGCGGATATGTATTTCTTATTGTGTTTGCAACATTGGCAGGAAATACATTATATGGTATACCTATATATTCTGCATCTATTTCCTTCCAATCTCCATTGCCTAAGAAATCTATTTTTATACCATTTGAAAGCTCAACTTCATATTTTCCGTCATCCATTTCAACATACCATATCTGTGCATCAGGAAATACTTGTGCTACAAATTGCTTGGCTCTTTCGGGTAAATAATCAGGAGAAACAATCCAATCGTCAGCAAATAAACTGCTGGAAGAGATTATAATGATAGTTAATATTACTTTCAATATTTTCATAAATAACCTCCTCCTTTTATTTTCTGATTTTAGTATATCATGTTTATTATTATATGTCAATATTTTTTACAAATATTTTACTTCTTGTTTACAAGTTTATTGTTTTTATAATTATTACTTACATATTATCGTACATATTCTCTATAAATTTAAAAAACAGTTCTAATGTAAAATTATTAAAACTGTTTTTTAAATAATATAAATATTTAGTATTAATTATCCTGTTTTTTGAAATATAGAATTATATTAAAAATAGATAAAGCTATAAATATTATCCAGCAAATTATTGTACTGTATAAATATTTCATTGCAGGTGTGAACTCAAAAACTATATTATTATCTCCTGCATCAACATAAACACCTCTAAATAGCAGATTGGCATTTAATAATTCTTTCTTTTCTCCATTTACAGTAACCGACCAGTCAGTATTATAACGTTCTTTAGATACTAAAATTCCTGGTTCAGGCGTTTTTACATTCAGAATTATTTTATTATCAGTTTCTTCAAGTAATTCAGCTGTATATATTGCATTTCCATTATTTAATGTAATATTATTATTTGAGTTATTTAATAGAACAACCTCATTAGCTAAATTAAAATTAGGCATTGTAATTCTTCCAAGACCGTCATTAAAATCTACGGCATTATAGGCATTATTAACGAATTCATATTTATTTCTATAGCCTTTAAGTTCGTATAAAACAGCAGCAGAGAATTGATCCTGATATTCAGTTATTTTTGTTAAATCATTTGAAAGCACAGACTGATCCAAATATGTAGGACTTAAAATGTATCTTACTCCAAGTAAATCCATAAGTCTAGGCTGATAACCTACATAATCATTTATTCTAAATGCTGAAAATACATCTGTAATATCTTTTGATAATCGGCTTGCGGCAGGCGGTTCTGTTAAAGGTATTTTATAGTAAGGCATCGTATGAGTAGTGTATCTGTATAGATAAGGAATCAATATAGGCATTGTTGTTTCATTTCCTTTTTCATTTAATATATGATCTACTATAGGAGTGGAGTTGTACATCTGATCATAATTGGATTTTACTATAAACATGTTTCCGCTTTGTGCTAAATCCAAAAATAAAACAGCAATAAACATATAAGGTAAATATTTATAGAATAATTTATCTTTATTTGCTATTACAATATAGAAAAATACTATAATACTTCCTATAATGAGAAAACCTATATGCCCTAAATCATATACAGAAAATAATATAAATCCTATTAACGGTACTATTACAAGAAATTTATCTTTTATAGTTAATTCTTTTAATGAAATTGTATTATTAATTAAAAGAAGAACAGCAGAAGATATTAAGGCTAATCTTATAAATGACATAAATATATTTTTTGATATTAAAGCGGCATTGGCTTCTTTCCAATCTGCAGCAAAATTGTTATATATCATTCCATTTGTTAGTATTGTTATTAATGCTAATATAACAGAAGCTATTGTTATTATGTACATAATCTTTTGGGCTATATTGATATATTTATAATCGTCTTCCAAATATTTTAATAGCTTATCTTCTTTTTTAGCCTCAAATGCTTTAAATATATAATCGCATGCAAATGATGATAGTATTGCAAATGGAATAGGTATAATTTCTATAAATTTATTAGGATTTCTTGCATCTTGGAATATTGGTATTTGAAATAAAGCTCCGTATATAACAGGAAAATATCTTCCAAAACTTGCTATTAAAAAGAATAAAGCAGTACCAATCCAAAAATGTTTTTCGCTGTATTTTTTTCTGCTTATAAATATTGCAAATATTATAAAGATGAAACTTATATACCCAATATTTGCAGAAGTTAAAGAGAAGTTTGAAGTTTTGGGCTCTCCCGGCATATTGGCTATTCTACCCCAATAAGGGTGAGTTTCGCTGCCAGAATAGTATCCAAAAAAACCAGGCATAAAGAAACCTAATACTTCTTCAGGCGGATAAGACCATCTTGTAGCCCACTGCCATAACTGATTTTTATCTGTAACTCCAGCTGCCCCCATGTCTTGAGTATTTCTTGTAATCATTATTATTTGTATAGACATTAAAAAAGAAAATACCGCAACTAATGCAAACTTTACACATAACAGAATTATTTTTTTTATATCTGTTTTTATAAAGTCCATTATTTTTTTTTCGTTTTTTTTGCTGTAAAGTAAATACAAAAAATAACATGATAAAAATAAAGCAAAGTACATAGCTACATCCAAAGCTCCGCCTAAAAATGCTATGCCTAAAAATGCCCCTGTAAAAAAGAAATGAATCCATTTTTCAGTATTCATAGCTTTTGAAAGAAAATATAATACGAATGGAAAATAACAGTAAGTCTCAAATTTACCCAAATGTCCGGGAAGTATTAATGTTATAATAGCATTAGAAAACATCAAAGCAACAGCCCCAAACATAGAAGCATTTATTGATAATTTCTTTTCTCTCAAAAATAAGAACAAACCATATCCCATAACAGTTATATGAAACATTATACTTACTTGAGGATATATATTATTAGGTAATAATGCTATTAGTAAAGATTTTGGGTGAATAGGTACTGTTGAAGAAGAAGCTATTGTAAAATAGGCATTATTCCAAAAATATAAATTTCCATTTAATATGGCATCTTTAATATTTTTAATATCCCAAAGAATAACATCTCCCATTTGAAGGTATGAAAATGTTAAATTGCTGTAGAAAAATAATATAGAAAGCAATGCAAATATAATAGGATATATAATTTCTTTTTTTAGTGATTTCATTATTTGTTTTCCTTAAATTAAAGTAACTTATATAATTGTAATTATGAGATATTAAATAATATATAAAAGATAATGTATTGTCAAGAAGTTTTGTATTAAAATATTTGATGTATACTCTGTATTAAATAAAAAAGGTATTAACTTAAAAATAAGCTAATACCTTTTGAGTTTTATATTAAATAAATTATTATCCCACTATATTTGAACCAAAATATCCCCAATCTGACCATCTGTTATCTTTAATATCTATAGTATTATCTATATCATTTTCTGTCATATAAGGAAAATTAGTCCAATTCGGCTCATCATTATTTTCAGCAACAAAAGAAGTTATTTTTTGTGCATATTGTTGTGTACAATTTTGAGGCTGTTTTCCATCTAAAAAATATATATTATTTCCATCTTCAGGTATTTTTACAAGACAATATACTTTTACGTTAATATTTGACGGAGAATCTGGATCTCCTATACCATATAGGTCTGTAGGATCCCCTTCATAATAATATATTGCTGTATCATTTCCTAAAGATTTATAAAATGTATATATTGTTGTACTATCTGAGTTTCTTATTATATTACCATTAGAATCAAAATAATAGCTCATTTTTGATATTTTTTGATTTGCTGTTTTCTCTTTCCATAATTTATTAAAATCTGTTGCAGTGCTTCCGCCTTGATCTGTTCCACTTCCTCCTTGGTCTGTATTACTGTTTCCGCTATAATCTGAACCTGTTTTATTAGTGTTACTGCATGATATGCCAAATACTAATATCAGCATAAAAATTAATATTTTTTTCATTGTTTTATCCTTTATCATATTAATATTTTAAATATAAAAAATAGATAATAAAAAACAATTATTTTTTATATAAAATGTATATATTTTAAAAATTAAAGAAAAATATTACTAGATATAGTATTGTAAAAAAAAATATTTATACTATAATAGTATAAATATTTTTTAAATACTATAGTAAATTATTTAACTTTAAGGAGAATTGATAGTATTATGAAGGATAAAACTTTTTTGATGATACCAGGTCCTACACCTGTACCAGAATCAGCATTAGTAGAAATGGCAAAGCATCCTATGGCACATAGAAGCAAAGAATTTTCAAATATACTTAAAGAAGTTTATGAAGATTTAAAATATGTGTTTAGAACTAAGAATGATGTATTTTTATTTACAGCAAGCGGAACAGGAGCTATGTGTGCTGCTTTAGAGAATCTTATTAATGAAGGCGATAAAGTATTATGTCTGTCCATTGGTAATTTTGGTTCAAGATGGGCTAAGATTGCTGCAAGCAGAGGAGCTGTTGTAACAAAAATAGAAGCTGAAGCAGGTAAAGTGATAACAGCTGAAATGCTTGAAGAGGCATTAAATAAGGATAAAGATATAAAAATTGTAACGCTTACTCATAGTGAAACTTCTACAGGTGCTGCTAATGATGTAAAAACTTTATGTTCTATTATAAAAAAACATGGAGCTATATCTGTTGTTGATGGAATAACAAGTTTATGTGCTATGGAGTTTAAAACTGATGAATGGAATATTGATGTAGCTATATCAGGTTCTCAAAAAGGATTTATGATTGCCCCTGGTCTTTCTTTTTTAACAGCAAGCGAAGATGCTTTCAAAATGCATGAAAAATGTAAATATCCTAGTTTTTATTTTAATTGGGCAGAACATAAAAAATCTATAGCTAAAGATACTACACCTTTTACACCAGCAGTTAATTTAATAGCTTCTCTTCATACTGCTTTAAAAATGATAAAAGAAGAGGGTATTGAAAATGTTAATAAAAGACATAAAAAGTTTTCACTTGCTTTAAGGGCTGCTGTTAAAACTATAGGGTTAAAACTTCTTGTTGAAGATGATAGTAATGCAAGCTATGCTATAACTTCAATACTTCCTCCAGAAGGTATAAGCGTTCCAGATATAAGAAAAACTTTAAAAGAAGATTATGATATTATAGTAGCAAACGGACAGGGTGCTTTGGAAAATAAAATATTTAGAATAGGAACTTTGGGATATGTTTGCGAACGCGATTTGATAATGGCAGTTGGTGCTTTGGAGGCTAGTTTAGTTAAACTTGGCTACAAGTTTGAACTAGGAAGCGGAGTTAAAAAATTAATAGAAGAATTAAATAAATAAATATTTTGGATTGTTTTATATATTCTAATATAATGTTTTCATTATATTAGAATATTTTATTTTTTTAGTAATAATAAGAAGCTATAAAGACTGTATTGATAATTCGCCTAAGGCGGACAAAGTCATTATCGAGGAGCTTATAGGCTTTTTCGAGCATAATAATAACAAAGTGAGCCGACCAATTAGGTACATTTGGGTAAGTCATATGACAAACTTGTTTGGCAGATGATTATAGGCACCTTTACAGGTGGGTGAGCATAACAACAATAAGAAAAAGCTGTATTGATAATTTATTATCGAGGAGTTTATAGGCTTTTTCAAGCGTAACAACAACAAAGTGAGCCGAAGCCATCTGACAAACTTGTTTGGCAGATAATTATAGGCGAACCGATTAGGCACCTTATAGGTGGGCGAGCATAACAACAATAGGAGACGATACATGAAGGTTTTAATAACTGATAAGGTAAATGAATGTGTAAAGGATATAATAGCTGATGTTTCTGAGGCTGTATTTCTTCCTACAATGAGTGAAGATGAACTAGTAAAGGTTATAGGTGAGTATGATGCTTTAATGGTAAGAAGTCAGACTAAAGTAACAAAAAGAATTATAGAAGCTGGAAAAAATTTAAAGATTATAGGACGTGCTGGAGTAGGGGTAGATAATATAGATGTAGAAGCTGCTACAGAAAAAGGTGTAATAGTAGTAAACTCTCCAGATGGAAATACTATTGCAGCATCAGAGCATACTATAGCTTTAATGCTTGCCATATCAAGAAATATAGTTCCAGCTGCTGTATCAACTAAAGAAGCTAAATGGGAAAGAGATAAGTTTACAGGTAATGAGCTTTTCGGTAAAACTTTAGGCGTTATGGGATTTGGAAGAATTGGAAGAAAGGTTGTTCATATTGCTTTGTCTATTGGAATGAAAGTATTAGTTTATGATCCTTTTGCTACTGAAGATATTGTACAAAAGTCAGGAGCTATTTATGAAACTTCTTTAGATGATTTTTTACCAAAACTTGATTATTTATCACTTCATATACCAAAAACTC
Source organism: Brachyspira hampsonii (assembly GCF_001746205.1). NCBI lineage: Bacteria > Pseudomonadati > Spirochaetota > Spirochaetia > Brachyspirales > Brachyspiraceae > Brachyspira > Brachyspira hampsonii. The sequence goes on along the minus strand of NZ_MDCO01000012.1, from coordinate 731,287 downwards.
CAGAAACTAATAATATTATCAACAAAGATAATATGGGCAAAATGAAAAATACTGCAATCATTATTAACTGTTCTAGAGGCGGACTTGTTAATGAAGAAGATTTAAAAGAGGCATTGGAAAACGGAACTATAGCAGCAGCGGCAGTAGATGTCTTTGTAAATGAACCTAAAATAGAAACATGCCCTCTAACACAGTATAAAAATAATAATTTAATACTTACTCCGCATCTTGGTGCAAGTACAAAAGAAGCTCAGATAAATGTAGCTTTGGATGTTGCTAAGCAGATAAAACAGGTGCTTTCTGGAGGATATACAGAATCAGCAGTTAATATACCTTCTCTTAACCCAGAAAAACTTGAGCCTGTTAAAGACTATATGAAAATAGCAGAAAATGCAGGGGAAATGATAATGCAGCTTGCTAATGGTAAGATAAAATCATTAGAAATAACTGCTCAGGGAGATTTAATCAATTTAGATATTCAGCCTCTTGAAGTAGCTATATTAAAAGGTGCATTATCTTATATGTTCCAAGATGTTAACTATGTTAATGCTCCTTATCTTGCTAAGCAAAGAGGAATCGAAGTAAAAACTGTTAAATCAGAAGCTCCTTCTACATTCACTGGAATACTTAAAGTAAAATTAATTACTGATAAAGATGTAACAAGCGTATCAGTATCATTAATAGCTAAAAATATTGCGAGAATAGTTAAACTTAATGATTATGATGTTATAATTAAGCCTCAGCCTCATATATTGGTTGTTCCTCATATAAACCAGCCAGCTATGATAGCTAGAGTTGCAACAGTACTTTCAGGTGATGGAATTAATATTGGTTCTATGAGCGTATCAGAAAATATTAAAGGAAGCAATATGTCTATAATGGCTATAAATGTTGATAGAAGTATAGGAAATGATGTTATAACAAAAATTTCTAATATAGAAGGTGTTCATGAACCTAAATATGTAAGGCTTACAGCAGAGTATACTCTATAATATATAAGGACTAATAAAATGAAATTAGCAGTTTTTGATTTTGATTCTACTTTAATGGACGGAGAAACTTTAGATATAATTGCAAGAGAAACCAATTTTGCTGATGAAATTTCCGATATCACAGCAAAAGGAATGAGAGGTGAGATTGATTTTTTTGAGAGTCTTCAAATGAGAGTATCTTTGCTTAATGGAATCAAATTAGAAACTGTTAATGAAATTTGCAGTTCTCTTCCTATAATGAATGGTGCTAAAGAAACTATTGATGAGCTTCATAAAAAAGGATATAAATGTGTATGCTTTTCTGGAGGTTTTAAGAATGCTACTGTTTTATTTGCTCAAAAACTTAATTTGGATGCTGAGTTTGCAAATATTTTTCATGTGAAAGATAATATACTTACAGGTAAAGTAGGCGGAGAGATGATGTTTTCTGACAGCAAAGGAAATATGCTTTTAACTCTTCAAAAACTTCTCAATGTTTCTTATGATGATACTTTAGTAGTTGGCGATGGTGCTAATGATTTGAGTATGTTTAAGCATGCTAAAAATAGGGCAGCTTTCTGTGCCAAAGAAGTTCTTAAAAAAGAAGCTAATATTATAATAGATAAAAAAGATTTAAGGCTTATATTGGATAATATTTAATTAAAAATTAATTATTTATATAAAAAGTTTATTAATAAAAGAGGCTTAAATATTTTAAGTCTCTTTTTTATTATTTAAATTAATATAAATATAATATATCTAATTAATAATTCTTGTTTTATAATAAAAAAAGGAGTTCTATATAAAATAAAACTCCTTTTAATTTTTTATTATTAATTTCTTGTTGGCTATATTTTAATAATTATCTTTTATCCATAGTAATAAACTCTTGAGGCTCTATAACATTTTTATATGCAGGTCTTATTATTCTTCTGTCATCGAAATTAAGCTCTTCTATTCGGTGTGCACACCAGCCTACTATTCTTGACATGGCAAATAATGGAGTATAAATCTCTTTAGGTATTCCAAGCATATCATATATAAAACCAGAATAAAGGTCTACATTAGCACAAACTCTTTTTTTATCTCCTTTTACTTTCATAAAACATTCAACAGCTCTTTCTTCTATTAACTCCAAGAATTGAAGTTCGCATTCTTTTTTCTTTTCTTTAGCAAGCTGACGAGCCAAATCTTTTAATATCACAGCTCTAGGATCTGATAAAGTATAAACAGCATGTCCCATACCATATATAAGTCCGCTGTTATCATAAGCTTCCTTATTAAGCATTTTTGTAAGGTAATCATCTATTTCATTTTTATCTTCCCAATTATCTATTGCGTCTTTTAAATGGATAAACATATCCATAACTTTAGCATTAGCTCCTCCATGCAAATCTCCTTTAAGAGAGCCTATTCCTGCGGAGATACTTGAATAGGTGTCAGTTCTTGATGAGCTTGTAACGCGTACTGTGAATGTAGAGTTATTACCGCCGCCATGATCTGCATGAAGTATTAATAATAAATCAAGCATTCTAGCTTCTAAAGGTGTGAACTCCTGTTTAAGCATATATAAAAAGTTTTCAGCTATAGAATATTTAGGTTTAGGAAGTGTAATAGTTAAGTATTTTTGGTCAACACTATATTTATACATATTATACGCATAGGCAATAACTGCTGGGAATCTTGCTATTAATTGTATAGACTGAAGCATTAAATTATCTAATGATAAATCTTCGGGATTAGGATCATGAATATACATTTCAAGAACACTTCTTGATAATATATTCATAATATTCTGACCTTCCAAATCTATTATATTCATAATAGTTTTCTTATCCAAATACATATTTTCTGCTATTAGTTCTCTAAAAGACTGCAGCCTTTCCTCATCTGGAAGTTTTCCAGAAAGAAGAAGATAGCAAACCTCTTCATAACCGAAACGTTTATTTTTTAAAATGTCTTCGGCTATATCATTTATGCTGTATCCTCTATAATAGAGTTTTCCGTCTATAGGATATACATTTCCATTTTCATCTTTATCATATCCTACAACATCGCCTACATTTGTAAGTCCTACAAGCACACCCGTACCGTCTTCATTTCTAAGCCCCTTTTTTACATTATATTTCTGAAAAAGTTCGCTATCAATTTTTATACGCTTGCTTGAATGGTCGTATAGTTTGTATAGTAGGTATTCTTTTTTCATAATAAACTCCTTTTGTTATTGATTTTTAGTTTATAAAATATAATGTTTGTTTTTAATAAAAATTATAATAGAGAAACTATTTTTTCTCCAAACTCTTTAGTACCAAGCGATACTCCGTCATTCATAAAGCTAGCCAAATCTTCAGTAGCATATCCGCTTTCAAAAGATCTTTCTAATGCATTTATTATTAACTCAGAAGCCTTATTCATATTAAGATACTCTAATGCCATAACAGAAGAAAGTATTAATGAACAAGGATTAGCTTTATTTTTTCCTGCTATATCAGGGGCTGTGCCATGAGTTGCTTCAAAAATAGCATGCCCTGTTTTATAATTGATATTGCCGCCCGGTGCTATGCCTATTCCTCCAACCATTGCTGCTAATTGATCCGAAATATAATCACCGTTTAAGTTTAATGTAGCTATTACAGAAAAATCTTCAGGTTTTAATAATGTGTTTTGTAGAAAAGCGTCTGTAATATTATCTTTTATTATAATTTTTCCATTTTCTTTAGCTTCTTTTAATTTTGCTTTTGCTTTGTCTTCTCCGAACTCTTTTTTTATCTCGGCATACTCTTCCATAGTGAAAGTTTCATTAGCAAATTCTTTTCTTGCGAGTTCGTATCCATATTTTTTGAATCCGCCTTCAGTAAATTTCATTATATTTCCTTTATGTACTAATGTTACAGAAGGAAGTTTATTTTCAATAGCGTATTCTATAGCAGAGCGTATAAGTCTTTTAGAACCTTCTTCTGATACAGGTTTTACTCCGAAAGATGAAGTTTCTGGAAATCTTACCTTAGTTACTCCCATCTCATTTTTTAGGAAGTTATAAAATTTTTTAGCCTCTTCTGTGCCTGTTTTCCATTCTATACCTGCATATATATCTTCTGTATTTTCTCTAAATACTACCATATTAACTTTATTAGGCTCTTTTATAGGAGAAGAAGTGCATTTAAACCATCTTACAGGTCTTAAACATACATATAAATCTAAAGTCTGACGAAGTGTTACATTTAAAGAACGCATTCCCTCGCCAACAGGAGTAGTTAAAGGTCCTTTTATACCTATAAGATATTCTTTAAAAATATTTATAGTTTCATCAGGAAGAGGAGTACCTAATTCTTTTTGTGCCTTATCTCCTGCAAGCACTTCCTTCCATTCAATAGATTTTTCTCCGTTATATGCTTTTTTAACAGCTTCATTTACTATCATTTGGGAAACAGGTGTGATTTCTGCTCCTACTCCGTCACCCTCTATAAAAGGTATTGTTACTTGATTTGGTACTATTAATTTACCGTTTTTCATTTCTAATTTGCTCATATAAAAATCCTATTACTTTTAATTAATTTGTTGTTATCAATAAACTTTATTTTATTAATAATATTTTACAATTTTTCTATTTCTTCTACACTTAATCCTGTATATTTTGAAATAGTATTGAAATCTATTTTATCATTTTTCATATTCCTTGCTGTTGTTATTTGGTTTTCTTTAATACCTTCTTCTTTTCCTAATCTTCGTTCTTCTTCAAGCATTATTTGATTTCCATATAGATATGCCTGTCTTTTGTCATATTCATTCATCATTAGCCTGTCTTTTATGAAGTTGTTATATCTTTTTTGTACTTCTTCCATTATAGGTTTTTCTTTAACCAATTCAGACATAATCGCCTCCTTATTATCTTTCATAGTAAAAAATTTAAGCCAGCAATTCAAATCAGGCTTGAGTAAATTATATTTAAACTTTTTTAATTCTATTATATGTATCTGCAAATGATCTGTAAGAAGTCTTTTATTGTTAGTATCATAAATCATATAGCATGAATGTATATTATCATAGTCATCTAAATTGAAATCAAGTAAATTAATACTTATTACTGGGGTAAGAGCATCATATTTTTCACCATGTTTTAATAATTTACTGTAATTAGAAGCCCAATAATATAGTATGCGTTCTGGAAACCTTGAATTGCCCTGTAATTGTATTTCTATAATAACAACGGTTCCATTTTGAGTTATGCATTTAACATCTGCAATAGTTTCTTTATCTTCATAGTTCTCCTTATAATTAAGGCGACTGCCCGCCTTTGGCGACGGAGTAAGAATTTCTACGCTTCTAAAAGTTTTCATACCAGAATCAAGCATTGTTGAATTAATAAAATCCAGTAATATAAGATTACTGTCTTTAGATGAGAATAGATATCTCACAAAATAATCATTCAATACATTAATATTTTTTGTTTCGCTCATAATTTCATTATATTATAATTTATTGTTCTTTTATTATTGCTATGCTCGAAAAAGCCTATGAGACCCTCGATAATGCTTATCGAGGCGGCTTTTTCTCACTTTATTATTTTTATGTTACAAGTAAGAGTGCCTACTTGGTCGCCTACGCCTATAATCAGCAAATAAATAAATTTATTTTCTGGCTACCCAAAGGGTACCTACTATGTGCTCGCTTTTTATTTATTTTCTAACTCTAAAATATCATTATAACCTTTTTCTCTAGCTATATCGAATACCGTCTTTTTCTCTTTGTTTACAACTGTAGTGTCTGCTCCATTCTCTATTAAAAGTTTAACAAGCTCTGTTTTTCCATTGTCAATAGCCTGAAGCAGTAAAGGATAACCATCTTCTGAAGGTGTAGGAGTATTTACATCTGCACCTTGCTCTATTAAATACTTTGCCATTTCTGTATCACTATTATAAAGAGTACTAGCCAATAATGAAATATTTACATTTGGATAGTATTCTTTAAGTTCATATTTCATAGCAGGGTCAATGCCTTTTGAAACTAAATATTTTACTATATCTAAACGGCCTGCATTAACAGCATAACGGATTAAAGGATAGCCATAACTATCATAATTTATATCAGCTCCATATTCAGCAAGCATTTTAAATTTTTCTAAATCACATTTTGATTCGTCAACTCCAATTGTTTCAAGTAATATAGGAAAAGGTTCTTCCCAGCCGTACTCGACATCTACTTCAGCACCTGCATCTAATAATTCTTTCATTATTTTTAAACTATTTTCATTTGTAGACATTACTGCTGAATGTAAAGCATCAATATTTCCTTCTCCTCTAAAATTAACATTTGCCCCTCTTTTTATAAACTCTTTTACAAGTTCTAAATCTCCCTTTGCAGAAGCTATTTTTAATGGACTATCATTATCAACATAAGTCTGATCAACATTAACACCGTAAGAAAGTAATTGAGTAACCATTTTTTTATCACCGTATTTTACTGCCATTATTAAACTTCTTTCTCCATGTTTCTCTTCCCAGCTTTTTAGAGACTCTGCATCTTTTACATTTTTAAGATCATTAAAAGCATCTAAATCCCATTCTGGTACTTCACTAATTTTTTCAGTATCAGTATTAATTTCCTCAGTATTATTATCTTCAGCATATTCGTCATTATTAGATATTTCTGTATTATTGGTATTAACAGCATTAGTATTTGCAGTTACTTCTGTATTATCAGTTTTTTTAGAATTACAGCTTATTATACTGATTAATATTAAAGCCGTTATAATTATTTTTTTCATTTAATTACTCCTTAATCATTATTTTTTATTATAATATCACAACTAAATATAAAAGTAAATAAAATACTAATTTCGATAAACTTATTATTATATATAAAAAATCTAGCTTTAAAATCTCTATCAGCTTTTAGCTGATAGACGCTCAATTTTTTATTTTTAATATAGCTGACAACTAAAGTTATCAGCTGCTCGATTTTTTATTTATTGCTGCTATGCTCGAAAAAGCCTATGATCCCCTCAATAATGACTTATCGAGGCGGCTTTTTCTCACTTTATTATTTCTCTAAAGCTGCAATCTCATCATAGCCTTCTTCTTTAGCTAAATCAAAAATTGTTTTTCCGTCTTTATCAATAACAGAAGTATCTGCACCTTTCTCTATCAAAAGTTTAAGAAGTTCAATATTTTCAGCTCTAAGGGCAATAAATATTAAAGGTAAATCAGAAACACTATCAGTTTGAGTATTAATATCAGCACCTTGCTCTATTAAATATTCTGCTATTTCTGTATTTTTATTTCCTACTGCAGCATTAAGTAATGAATAACTTTTACCTGAATATGAATAACCATTGGTATATGTCATAGCAGGGTTAACACCTTGAGAAACTAAATATTTTACTATATCAATACATTCTTGAGAAATAGCATAAGCAATTACAGGACCATACTCAAAATTTGAATAATTTATATCTGCTCCATGTTCAGTAAGAAGTTTAACCTTTTCTAAATCGCATCTTTTTATAGCAGGATATAATATATTATCTTCATTTTCTTCTTTAGTACCATAAATAATATCAGTGTCTGCTCCTGCATTTAATAATTCCTTTACTACTTCAAAATGATAATTTTTTTCAGACTCTACTGCAGAATATAAAGCATCTATATTTGCTTGATATTCTTCTCTAAAATTAACATCAGCACCTTGTTTGATAAGTTCTTTTACAAGTTTCAAATATCCATTTTCTGAAGCTAATTTTAAAGGAGTCCTATTATCATTATCATCTTTCATATTTACATCAGCACCATAAGATATTAATTCAATAGCCTTTTCTTCTGTAGGAAATTTATCAATAGCAAATACTAAAGAAGATTTACTAGGATTTTTTGACTGCCATTCATCGAAAGATTTTTTATCTTTTATAGAATCAATTTCATTAAATAATTTTTCTTCATCTTCTAACATTGTAGTTTTATATATACTCCACATATCATTAGAAGCATATCCCTGATAGATTTCATTATTATTATTATTATTTAATTCATTTTCATTATTTACTTCTGAATTATTTGTATTATTTGTTTTTTCGCTTTTACCAACTCCGCAGCTTATTATATTTATTATACCAATTAATATTAAAGCTGTTATAATTATTTTTTTCATTTAATTACTCCTCACATTATTATAATTTATTTTTCCTTTTTATAATATTTTTTTACTAAGTCAATCATTTTTTTATCCTGAATAGCCTCAGCATATTCTAAAACATTGTAGCTTTCTTTTATACTTCTGCCATAGTCATTATCAGGTTTCATTTTTATATTTAAATCAACACCATTTTTAAATAAATATTCAGCAACTTCATAATTATGTTGGTCTATAGCATGAAATATCGCAGTATAGTTTATATCATTAGGATAATAGTTCACATCAGCACCATTTTCAAGCAATGCCTTAACTATTTCTAAATTACCCTCACCTGCAGCAATTGCTATAGGAGGATAATAATCTAAAAATTTTGTATCTAAATCGGCACCATTATCTTTTAAAAGTTTAACTACTTCAGGAACAGACACTGAAAGTATAGTAGCAGGAGCAACTCCGCCATCATTTGTAGCATTTACATCGGCACCATTTTCTACTAAAAGTTTTGAAGCTTCATAAGGATTCTCTCCTGTAACTATTAAAAGAGTATTATACATTTGAATATTACAAAACTTTAGATTTTCTAAAGTTATTTGATATAGTAGAGATAGAATATAAAAGAGAAGATGGAAGTTATTATATAAAGCCATGCCTTTGTGAAATTATCAAATTAAATATTTTTGATAATGTAATTAAGCTAAGACAAATATAATAATAAGGAGTTTATATAATGACAGCATTGGGTGTTAAAAATATTGGAGAAATGCCAACTGAGGATATAGCTTACAGGAAAGATTCGTATTCCAGCATAGACTTAAAATTAGATATAGAAATGGCAGCAAAAAAACTTAATATAAAAAAACCATTCTCTGTAAATGATACTTATGTCATAGCTAATTATATTAATAATATGGAGGATTAAGATGAAGGATTTAACATGCAATATTTGTGATAAAAGAAGTTCATGCAGACAATTATGTCAGGCTATGGAAAAAACTTTAAATAATAGTATAGGCACAAATAAATCTTATTCTGAGAATACAGTTAAAGACTATAATTTATATGTAGATAACATGTACAATATTATATATACTCACGGACTTTCTGATATTGAAAATAGAGATGTAAAACGCATAATAATAGCAATATTAACAAAAGATCAAATAGAGCTATTGCAATTATATTCACAAGGCTATACACAAAAAGAAATAGGCGAAAAATTAAATGTAACTCAAAGCAGCATATCTCAAAAATTAGAGGCAATAAAGAGAGAATTAAAAACCTCACTTGTTGAGGTTATTCCTTACGTTGTTTAAATGAATTATCCTTATATTTTTTATTATAAGTATAAATAAAGATATAAGGATAAATTATGTCAAAAAATGATATAAAAGAACTTACAAAAAAAGAAACTTCATTAATAGAAAAATATATAAAACTAAAAAATGAAGAGAAAAAAAATAAAGAAAATATTGAGTCTTTATGAACAGGAGAGAATAAAAGCTGAACTTGAAGAGAAACAAAAAGAACTAGCTAAAATACAAATAGAAGAAGAAGCTAAAGCCAAACAAATGGAAGTAGAAAAAAACTACAATAATGAAAAGATGAGGCTTGAATATAATTCTCAAATGGAAAGTTGGAAAATGTCTTTGGCTCAGGCAACAGCTTCTTTAGCCCAGGCAGCAATAAACGCTATAGCCTCAGCAATGGCAGTCCCTTTCCCTGCTAATTTACTTGCTTATGCTACTTTACTTGGAATTGTAGGAAGCGGTGCTATTAATTTGGTAACAATGAACCAAGCTAAACCGCAAGAGCCTAAATACTTAGCGAGGGGCGGACTTGTCGAAAGAAGAAATGGAGGAATTAATGCTGTAATTGGAGAGGGAGCAAGCGATGAAGCGGTTATACCTCTTGAAGATAGAATACTTTCAAAAATAGGAAGTCAGATTTTTGAAGCAAGCAAAGGTGAAGATGGCAGTTATTCTGTTGATACAAAAACATCAGAAACTGTATTCAATCAGCCTGTTTATTTAATGCTTGATGGAAAGATAGTAGCAAGTACTATGCTTAATTTAAGCAAACGAGGCGTTAAGGTAGTATCACAAAGGGGAATATTATGAGGCTATTATGGAATAATATTTTTAATAATTTTGAATATACTTTCTCTAGTGAAGATGATTTTTTCCCTATTTCTAATATGTTTAATTATCAAACTCTTGAAGTTGGAAAGTTTGCAAGTGAAAGCGAAGGAAGTTTAACACTATCAGGAAACGGCATTATAAATGAAATAGCAGTATTTAATACAAATGCTCAAAAAATAAAATTAGAAATAATAAATATTAATAATGATTTGCTTACATATAATATTAGTATAATAAATAAACAAGCTATTCATAATATAGCTGCTGTAGAGTTTATAAAAGTCAAAATAACTTTTATAAAAGATGAAGATAGCAATATACTTGAATGCGGATATTTAATAATAGGTGAAGGAGTAGATTTTCCTCCTCATGATAAAAGTAAAACGCATACTATAAATTATACTCATAATCAATATTTTTCTTTAACAGGTCATTATTTTTATAGAAAACTTCCTGCTAAAAGCTATGATACTTGGAAAGTATCTTTTCCGTATCTAACTAATGATGACAGAGAAAAAATCATTAACTTTTTTGATATTAGTAATTTTGAGCCTTTTGTACTTCAAGTATGGATAGAAGAAACTATAAGCCCTGATGAGATTTTAGAATCAGAGATAGAAACAGCAAAATATAATATAAGTAAATACGGATTATCTAAATATGCAAGTAAAACAAACCCTATTACAAAAACAATAGAAAATCAAAATACAGTTAACTATACAACTATTATAAAAGATAATACATCATCTAAAGTTAAATATTATATGAAATCTGGGCTTTATGTATGTACTAATGAAGAAATAGCTTTTAAGAAAGGAAAGAATGATTTATATCAGTATTCTACAGAGCTTACATTTAGAGAGGTTAAATAATGTTTGAACTTGTTTATGAGCCTTCATGCATACCTCTTACTATTGAAGATGCGTATAAAAGACAGAATGAATTATTAAAATATACTAGATTTCTGCATACTGCATTCGAGGGTATAAAAATAGATTTCTCTAATAAAAACAATATACCATTTATAAGAAAAGGTTCTGTATGTATGTTTTGCTGTTCAATATATGAAGCTAAAAAGCATATTATATTAAAAGACAATACAAATAATGACAGTAATAAATATATATTATTAAAATTAATTAATAATGGACAAAACTTAGATGCACAAATAGTAAGCAGTTTAGACTGCTATTATAATGAAGAGCTAGGAGGTTTTTATTTGATCAACAATGAAGGAATAAGCAAGTATATTCCATTAGTAATAACAAAAAACGGATATTATGAAATAGATTATTTTGATATTATCATATAATTTCCTGAAGATAATGATAAAGTATCTGCTGATATAGATAATTTGGATCTTCCTGAAGATAATGATAAAGTATCTGCCGATATAGATGATTTAGATCTTCCTGAAGACTTAGACAATGATAAAGTATCTGCCGATATAGATGATTTAGATCTTACTGAAAACTTAGACAATGATAAAGTATCTGCTGATATAGATAATTTAGATCTTACTGAAAACTTAGACAATGATAAAGTATCTGCCGATATAGATGATTTGGGATTACCTGAAGATTTAGGAGATGATAAAGTATCTGATGATATAGATGATTTAGGATTACCTGAAGATTTAGATGATAAAGTAACTGCTGATATTGATGGTTTAGATCTTCCTGAAGATAAAGAATTGGAAGATAAAATAGCAATGGATATTAACAATGATGATTCAGAAAAAAGCAATATTCATTCAGAAAAATTACCTGTATTAGATGATTTACCTTTACCTGATAGTTTACCTAGTATAGATGAAGACAATGCAGATTTGCCTAATGAGGAATCTGATAATAATCAAAAATCTAATATAAGCAATTTAGACATTGATAATATTCAAAATAGCTTAGATGATATACTAGAAAATGAAGATTCAAATTTAGATGATATTTTATCTGATGACAAATTGGATGAAGAATCTAAAAAAGAAGAACCCCAAGACGATACAGATTTAGATGATTTATCTTTAGACAGCCTCACTCAAGATGAAGAAGAACCTAAAGATGAGGTTAAAGAAGATGCTAAAGATGAAAAAACTGAAGAAGAGCCTCATGATGATACAGATTTAGATGATTTATCTTTAGACAGCCTCACTCAAGATGAAGAAGAACCTAAAGATGAGGTTAAAGAAGACATTAAAGATGAAAAAGTTGAAGAAGAGCCTCATGATAATACTGATTTAGATGACTTATCTTTAGACAGCCTCACTCAAGATAATGGTGATGAAGAGCCTAAAGATGAGGTTAAAGAAGACACTAAAGATGAAAAAGCTGAAGAAGTGCCTCAAGACGATACAGATTTAGACGACTTATCTTTAGACAGCCTCACTCAAGATAATGGTGATGAAGAGCCTAAAGATGAGGTTAAAGAAGATACTAAAGATGAAAAAGCTGAAGAAGTGCCTCAAGACGATACAGATTTAGATGATTTATCTTTGGATAGTCTCACTCAAGATAATGGTGATGAAGAGCCTAAAGATGAGGTTAAAGAAGACACTAAAGATGAAAAAGCTGAAGAAGTGCCTCAAGACGATACAGATTTAGACGACTTATCTTTAGACAGCCTCACTCAAGATGAAGAAGAACCTAAAGACGAAGTTAAAGAAGACATTAAAGATGAAAAAGCTGAAGAAGAGACTCATGACGATATAGATTTAGATGATTTATCTTTAGATGATGCTATAGAAGAATACGGACAATCACCTAAAGATGAAGTTAAAGATGATCTGGATCTGGACGATAACATAGATCTAGACGATGATGATGTAAAAGAAGAAAATAAAAGCATTTCTAATAATATAATTACAGGAGGTACTACTCTTCCATCTCCTGATACAGCTAATAATCTGCCGGCTTCTAAATATGAGGATGTGGATAAAGATGTAGATACTGATAAAGTTATCAATGCTATAAAACATCTTCCTTCTATCACACAATATCATGTTTTAGATGCCATACTTAATGAGAAATTAGACAGAATCTCTATGGAATCTTTGCTTAATGCCTTAGAAAGAGGAGAGTCTAATGAAAACATTACAGAATTATTAAATAAAGAATTAGGTTTAAGCCTTAAAGAAGAAGGCAATAAAAATGTATTAGAACTTATACCTATACCTAATTCATTAAAAGATTATGCTAAAATAATAAGAGTTGCGGCTGTATTTTTAATATTATTTGTAGCTTTAGTGATTTTATCTTTCCAATTTATTTATAAACCTGTAATGGCAAATAAATACTATAATCAAGGTTTATTAAGCATATCAAAGGGAGCTTATGATGATGCTGAGAGAAACTTTGCCGAAGGTGAAAGATTAAAACCAAAACAGATAAAATGGTATAATAAATATGCAAGGGCTTATATTGACAGAGAAACTTTCAATGATGCTCTTAAAAAAATACAGGCTGCTTTAGATATTAAGCCTAGAGATTTTGAAACTAGAATAACTTTCGGATACTATTATAGAAAGAAAGGAGAAAAAGAATTATCATTAGAAGACTATACATTAGGCGAAGAATTGTATAATAATATGTTAGTTTATACTGAAAAGAAAAAAGAAAAAGAAACTATATATGATGAACGCGGTCTTCTCATGATAAGCAGAGCCAAAAATTTACTAGAGCCTGACTATTATGATATAGCTTATAATAATTATAGAGATATGGTTAATTTCTTTGGAGATGGTGTAATTCCTAGAAAAAGAGCTATGCTTATAAAAATTTATCAGGATAATTATGAGCAGGTAAAAGCACTTCAAAATCATATAAACTTATTGAAAAAAGATTATATTGATGATGAAGTTTATCCTAAATTAGCCAAATACTTACTTGATAAAGATGATTTTTACGGCTCAAGAATACTGTTTGAAAATCTATTAGCTGCATATCCTAATAATTTGGAATCTATAGTAGGTTATGCTGATTATGAAACAAGATTAAAGCATTATGACAGAGCTATGGAAATACTTAATACAGCAGCACTTCCTTTATATGAATCTAATCCTTTCTATAGAGGAAAAGAATATGTATATAATATGTTAGGTCAAATATATTATAATTTAGGTGAATATGGAAATGCAGTTAAAAACTTTAATGAGGCTTTAGCTATTAATTCAATATACCCTGATGCTAATTATAATTTGGCTAATGTTTATTTCTATAGAGAAAAAGATTATGAAAAGGCAAAACAGCATTATCAAACAGCTTATGATAATTTAGCACCTAATCTTAGAAGCGATAAACTTTTATATAATTTGTCTTGGATATATTATTCAGATGAAGAATATGACAGAGCATTTGAAGGATTCAATGCATTATTCCAAAAAAATCCTAGCAACAGTGTTGTTTCTTATGCTTTAGGAAATTCGCTTTTACATTTGGATAAAGCTAATTTAGCCAATGGATTCTACAGAAATGCTTTAAGTCAGGTATTATCTAAGAGAGACAGATTAGGCAGATTGGAAATGCGTACAGAAGGAGATTTTATACTTGTGAGTTATTTAGCAAGCCTTTACAATAATATAGGTGTTTCTTATGCTTACAACGCTAATATTACAAATACTATTGTTAATGAACAGGAAGCATTTAAATATTTTGTATTAGCAAGCGAATATTTTGATCAGATAAGAACTTCAAATATAGATTTAGAAAGAATAGAAAAAAGAACCATACTTGTTGATAATCAAAATATAGGGGCAGCTGCTTATAATATAATGGCGGTACAAGGAAAAAGAAATTTGAAGCAGACAGCTGTTATAGATGATTATATACCAAAAGATATGTATTATGTCAGATAAAACAATAAAAAAGCAGAGATTTGATAGTCTCTGCTTTTTTATTGTTATTTGATAAAAATATAAAATAATATTATAAATTTCTAAGATGAACCTTACCATTCATATCTATAGTTTTATTTCCTTTTTTATACATTATAAATAGATAATTAAATCCTCTCAAATAAAAATTATTTTCTGCCGCCGCTATATGATAATTACCTTTATTAAGTGTCTTATTATGACGAACAACCGATATAATATCTATAGGCATAAAATATTTATTCATAATTTCAAAAAGTTTAAAACCAATAGGCATAAAAGGAAATCCCTTTTCATAGGAATCAGATACATATAAAGCCATATACCTATCTTTTTTCATTATTCTAAATATTTCATTTATCACTTTTTCCATAGCTTCATAATATTCATTTTCTCTTGCAGTTAATTTCCCAATACAGTTCTTTTCATCAGAATAATTTATATGTGTACTGTAAGGCGGATCTATAAATACAAAATCTGCCTTTTCATCTTCTATTGGTATTTTTCTGGCATCAGCTTTAAAAATATCTTTCCTCTGCAATGCTTTCGGATTTATATCATATCCTAAAGCTCTCCTTCCTAGTTCTCTTGCTACATCAACAGTAGTACCGCTTCCTGCCATAGGATCAACAACTAAATCTTTTTCTTTAGTATATCTGTTTAGAAGATTCCAAATTATATATGAAGGTGTTGCTCCTATATAATGTTTATGTTTTTCTTCTTCACTTTTTAAATACTGCTGAGAAGGATAATCCCATAAAGTGGTAGTTTGTAACTCTAACTTTTTTTTCATATTTTATTCGCTTTATAAATAATATATTATCAGCATTTAAAATAAATACTGAATAAAAAAATTGCTTGTTAAAAATAAATACTTTGATATTATATAACAGTAAATATTATTTGGTTATTATAAATGAAAAAAAGAATTAAAGCTATAATATGTTCTGCTATTTCTCTGATATTTGGAGGAATAGGAATACAAAAATTTTATTTAGGTCAGACTAAAAGAGGGATATTGTATGTTCTATTCTGTTGGACAGGCATACCATATTTGCTTTGCATTATAGATTTAGTAAGATTTATATTTATGAGTGAAGAAGACTTTAATATTACATACAATAAAAAATATATAGAAACTATAGATTATGAAAATAATAATGAAAGTTACAGCAATAAATTTGATGATGCTATAGATGCTGAATATACTTATGTTGATGATGAAAAAGAAAATCATGATAATCAAGAAAATACAGAAGAAAATATTATTATTAATAAGGCATTAGAATATTATAAACTAATTAATGAAGCATCAATTTCTATAAAGGACTATAATTTTTCATCTAAAGTTAAACATTTAAATAGCTTATTTAAAAGCATTATTGATAAATCATGCGGTCTAAAGAAAAATGAAAGACCTAAAAAAGAGCTTGATAGAATGCTTCAGTACAATATACCTACAACATTAAAACTTATTAATTCATATATAGATTTATCATTATCAAATACATCAGATTTAAATAATATTAAAGCTGATATAACAGAATCTATAGAATCAGTAATAATATATTTAAATAAAGTATTAGAAAATATACAAAAAGATGATATTATGGATATAACAAGCGATATAGATGTACTTAAAGCAGAATTAAAAAAAGACGGTTATGTTTAAGGAGATAATAAAGTGGATAGCGATGGAGTATATAAGAGAGTTAACATAAATAAAGTTATTAAAAATATTCAGAAAAATAATAATGATATAACTGAAAGCAAAGCACAGGAAATAGCGTATATCATGATAAAGGAACTTAATAAAAAAGTTTCTGATATGGTTCAGGACTTTGAAAACGGAGAAGGAGATTTTATGGCATGCTATTTTGATGCTATAGATAAAAAATAATAATAAAAATTCTTATTAAACAATATATAAGAAGTTTTTATGCCGTAAAAGTATATTTTATTGTATTGACTTTTTATTTTTCAATGATAAAAAATTAATAAACATATAACAAGATAGGAGGATTTAATTATGTCATTATCAGATGATATCAAATCAGGATTTTATTCAAGCATTGGTATGATGCTTAAAGGAAAAGAAAAATTGGAAGAAGCAGCACGTGAATTTATTAAAGATAAGAATGTCAGTGCTGAAGAAGGAGAAAAATTTGTAAAAGAAATGGTTAATAAAGCCAATGAAACTAAAGAAGATATTTCACAATTCATAGATGAAAGAGTAAAAAAAGCTATTGACAAAATGGGATATGTGAAAAAAGACGAATATGATGCTATGAGAAAAGAATTAGATGAACTAAAACAGTCCATCAAAAAAGATGAACAATAATCTAATTTTTGATAATTATGAGGAGTTTTAATTATTTTTTATAAATAAAAAAACTCCTTATTTTATAAAAATGATGAGTTTATTAAAGTTTGGGTGATTAAGTAATATGAATAACATAAAATCTATAAACAGAGCTAGAGAAATTATCTCTATAATAATAGCTTACGGATTCAGAGATATTATAGCTATAACTCCTATATTAAAAATAATAAAAAATCCAATAAATAAAATTAATATAAAATATAAAGGAATTGATTTAAGAAAATACAGCAAAGCCGAAAGAATCAGAATGGCTTGCGAAGAGTTAGGAACTACATTCATTAAGTTAGGGCAAATACTTTCAAATAGAAATGATATACTTTCAAAAGATATTACAACTGAATTAAGCAAACTGCAAAATCATGTGAAACCTTTTGATGAAAATATTGCTAAAAGTATTATAGAAGAAGAACTTGGAGGGAAAATAGAAGATTTTTTTGAATCATTTGAATTAACACCTAAAGCAAGTGCTTCTATATCTCAGGTTCATACTGCTGTATTAAAAAATGGAGAAAAAGTAGCTATAAAAGTAAAAAGACCTAATATAGAAGAAAATATACTTACAGATATAGAAATTATAGTATGGCTTTCAAACATAATAGAAAGATATAATGAAGAATTTGCATTAATGCAGCCTCAAAAATTGATAGCGGCATTTAAATCTCAGCTTATTCAGGAATTAGATTTTAACTTTGAAAAAAATAATACTCTAAAATTTGCCAAATTCTTTGAAAATAATAAAAATATAAAAATAGCAAAAATATACAATGAATACAGTACAAAAAACATATTAACTATGGAATATATAGAAGGAATAAAAATCTCTGATATTGAAGAAAACGATACTAGATATGACAGAAAAAAACTTGTTTCCATAGGTATAGATGCTGTATTGGAACAGATATTTATGTTAGGCTTTTTCCATGCAGATCCGCATCCGGGTAATTTAATGGCTTTAGAAAATAATGTATTATGTTTTTTAGATTTTGGTATGATAGGATTTATTCCACCTAACTCTAAAGATGCTTTTTCTTCTTTGATTATGAGTATAAGTTCTGCCGATTATTTGGAATTATCTAAATCAATACTTGATTTATGCTATCATGGTGAAATAAATAATATCGATGAATTTAATATGGCTATATTTATATTGGTGAGTAAATATGTAGATATGCCTTTGGATAATATAAATATAGAAGATGTATTCAATGAACTTATAGGTATAATAAGAGAATTTCGTTTAACTTTGCCTAGCAATATCATGCTTTTAATAAAATCTTTGATAGTTCTTGAGGGAGTTGCTAGAAATTTAGATAAAGATGTTAAATTAATAGAACATATTAAGCCATTTGCATTCAGATATGTTAAAGAACAAATGAAGCCTAATAATTTATTAAAACAGATTAAAAAGCTGCTATATGATTACAGCTATATAATAAAAGAATTTCCGTCTGACTTGGAGAATTTACTATCAGTTATAAAGAAAGGCAGTGTAAAAGTTCAGATGGAGCATAAAAATCTAGAATCATTATCTTCTACTTTAGATGGATTAGCAGATAGATTAAGCTATTCTATAGTTTTAGCTTCTTTAATACTAGCAAGTGCTTTAATAATAACAAGTAAAATGCCTCCCCTTTTTCATGGAACATCTGTTATAGGAATGATAGGATTTGCCTTGTCAGCAATAATGGGATTCATTATGATTATAAGCAGATTTATAAATAAGTATGTGAAGAAGAAATAATTAATACTAATAAATAAAAAAGCCCCTTTAATAGGGGCTTAAAAATGCTCCGAGAACAGGGCTCGAACCTGCGACCCGGTGATTAACAGTCACCTGCTCTACCGACTGAGCTATCTCGGATTATCATTTAATGTTTAAGTATTATAGCATAAGCAAAAAAAATGTCAATAGATAAAACATATTTTTTTATTTATAAACACTAAAATATTCTAATATTTCCTGATATTTTTTTGAATTATTTCCAGATAAAACAAGATACTTATTTAAATATTCATATACATTTTTTCCATATTCCTGCTCTTTTTCTGCATCATTTTTCTTCACAGCAGCATCAAATTTTCTTTTATAAATAGATGCTAATTGATAATTAGAATTGGGATCTGCTCTCAACTCCAATGCTTTTTTATATAATTCAATAATTTTATCTTCTTTAAACTCTTTAGTTAAATATATAGCACCGTACATATATACATCGCCCAATTTCGGATATGAAGGATGCTGCTTTAATGCCGCCATTCCTTTAGAATCTAATATATTTATATATGCTTTTAATCTTATATAAGAATTCATACTGCCGTCAAACTTAGATAATGTAGTAGAATATCCTGCAGCCTTATCTAATTCCTGATCTTTACTAGGTGTTATAGGTACTACAAAATTTTCTTGAGAAAATGCTATAACATTGCATATAAACAGTAGAAATATAATTATTTTCTTCATTAATTCTCCAATTTTTAATATATATGGTATTTAATATTATCGTAATAATTAAAATCTAGTAAAACTAAAAAAGTAAAAAACTAAATTTAATTCTTGACAATAAAAGTATTTGTTCTATAATATTTTTGTAAAATATAAATTTATGGAGAAATTTTATGGCCACTAAAAAAACAGAAAAAGCATCTGAAAAAACTGCTGATAAAAAAACAGAAACTTCAAAAAAAGCTGCTGTAAAAAAAGCAGAAGGCACTTCAAAAAAAGCTACTGTAAAATCAGCTGCCGCTAAGAAAACTACTGCCAAAAAAGTACAATCAAAGAAAAAATCTGAAAAAGAAATAGAAAAAGAGATAAAAGAAATAAAAGAAGAAGCCAGAAAAGATGAATATATACCTGATGAAGTTGATATAGTAAGAGAATTGCCGGATAGATATAAAGAAACAAAATTAGTGCTTATGATGCGTGATCCTGAATGGTGTTTTTTCTATTGGGATATATCCGATGAAGATATAAATTACCATTCTTTAAAAGGAAAAAGAATATCTGTAAGAATATTCCATGTATTTGGTTATGATATTACTAATGGAGAAATTCATAAAGAAATAGAAGTTAATTATATTTATGGTGATAGATATGTTAATTTGGCTATGCCTCATGCATATTTTATAGGCGAACTTGGATACTATGATGAAAATAACAGATTTATAGTATTAGCTAGAAGTAATATGATTTATGCTCCTAGAGATTCTATGAGCAATGTTTATGATGAAGAATGGATGGTTAATGAAGAGATCATCAAACTCTTAAAATCGCCTAAAGCTTTAAGAGAAAGCTTATCATCTGCTACAATATTTGAACTTATAGATTTAAGAAGAAATCATTTGGCAGCTTCTTCTTCATCTTCGCTTTTTATGAAAAAAAATTAAAAATAATCAGCGGTATTAATTGATAAAATTACAATATTAATTTTTCTGTTTTTGCAATTATTGGACTCTATAAATTAAATATTAATTAATGCCGCTAAAAATAATATATAAAGCGGTGAATCTATCAATATAGAAAATAAATGTCTGCTTGTTATTATCTTCTTTTTCATCACAACAAATGAAATTATACTGCTGTATATAATTGGAATACAATATTTCAATTTATTAATCTCTAATGGGAATTTGCCTATTATAATACCCGCTAGCATAAACAAAGCTAAAACAATAGGTATTATACCTGTTATAAATGCTAATTTATTAGAATCTATATATGTAGTTAAAGTTACAGCACCTGCAATTTTATCACTTTGAGAAAATTTTATTTCAATTAAAGCCTGTCTTATAAACATAAATAAAAATACTGTCAATATAGAAAATAAATATAAAAACGGTTTTTCTTTTAATATATTTCTATGCATAATAAATATTGAACCATTTAATAATACAGTAACAGCAACAGATATTACTATGGCTTTAAAAGGTATGAGTTTTTTAAATAACCTGAAGAAAAAAGAACTTTCAAATCTTGATTTATTTTCAAAACTAATATTATATCCCATTCCAAGCAAACTCGAAAGAATTGAAAGCATCAATATTCCCACATTAATCTTATAGGCAAAATAAAACATAAGAACAGCACTCATCAATATTAAAAATCTAAAAAATATCTTATACTCTTGATAAAATAAATATCTTCTTTTATCGCTTATCTTTATAGTATAATTACTATACCCATTTTCTAAACTCATATATAAATAGTACAAAGATATTATAATGCCTATTTGATATTGAAAAGGCTGAGATAATATATCATATATAGCATAAGACATCAAAAAAGCACCTACAGAAAAGAATATATAACCGTAATTTAGAAAGTCAAATATCCTTGACATAAACCTAACAAAATTACCGGCATATCTATCTTTTATAGTTTGAGCTATATCCTCTATAAGCCAATCAGGAGTAGATGCTCCAGCCATTATACCTATATTTTTATAGTTTGATAAATCAATTTTATCCAAATCCTCTTTATATTCCACATAAAATGCAGGCTTAATAGCTACTGCTATATTATATAAATTTCTAGTATTTGAACTTTCAGAACCGCCTATTACAAGTACAACATCATTTCTCTTTGCTATTTCTAATACTTCATTTTGTCTTTGATCCGTAGCTGAACATATAGTATTTTTAATAATTATTTCTGTATCTTTATATTTATTTTGTATTTGATTTACATACTTGTCAAAAACAGATTTCTGCAAAGTAGTCTGAGCAACGATTAAAGCTTTTTTAGAATCATTTGGAAGTTTATTTAAATCCTCATCTTTATAAACAACATAAACATCATCAGCATATCCGCATACGCCTATAATTTCAGGATGTGAAGGATTTCCTATTACTATAACTCTATATCCTAAAGAGCTATATTTTTTTACAAGTCCTTGAATTTTAGCAACATATTTACATGTAAGATTTACTATTTTTTTGGCATGACTTGAAAGAGCCTCTCTTCTTTGAGGCGATATACCATGAGCTCTTACAATAACAGTTTTTCCATCTAAAATAGACATATCCTCATCATCTTCATAAGTTTTTACACCGACATTTTCCAACATATCAAGAGTTTGAGGATTATGTATTAAATGTCCATCTATATATATTTCATTGTCTTTTTTAGAAGCCTGAGAGAAAGTATTTTCTACAGCATACTTCACACCGTCACAGAAACCAGCAAATTTACCTATATCTACATTCATTTGTTTATAATTTTTTATAAGGAATAATAATATTATTATTTAGCTTTAGAAATTTTATTGCCTTTAATACATTTAGTACAAACTAAAGCTTTTTTTACAGAACCATTTACTTCTATTTTTACATTTTGTAAGTTAGCATTAAAAGAGCGTTTAGTCTTTATATTAGAATGGCTTACACTATGACCATTTTGCTTACCTTTACCGCATATTTCACATACTCTTGCCATTTTTTCCTCCAAAAAAATAATATTATTTAGTTTACAATTATAATGCAGTGATTATATATTAAAAAATGATTTTAGTCAATGATTTATTAAAATTATTTTTTATTATTATATGTTATGCTTATAATCATCAAATAAATTTATTTAGCTGATGGATTGTCTTATTTCTTAGCTTTTAATATTTAAATAATATTATATAAAAAATTATATAAAAACAATTTTATAAAACAATTCATACCTTTCATAAAAATTATGATAATTTCATAGTATATTACTATTTTTTTTATGAAATTAGTTTACAAAAAAACTATTAATGATGTATAATATAAATAATGCACACGGTTGCAAAAGTTAATCTAAGGTTTAATTAAAATTATTTAATATATTTTTGATGAATAAAAAAATTAAGATAAATTTTAATAAAAAATAAAATATAGGAGAGAAAACATGAGAAACTTAGATAAGTACAAAGGAATTATTCCTGCCTTTTATGCTTGTTATGATGAAAAAGGAGAAATAAGCCCTGAAAGAGTTAAAAAATTTACACAGTATTTAATAGACAAAGGTGTAAATGGTTTATATGTAGGCGGTTCTTCAGGTGAATGTATTTACCATAGTAAAGAAGAAAGAAAATTAGTATTAGAAAATGTTATGGAAGCAGCAAAAGGTAAAATCACTATCATAGCACATGTAGGCTGCAATAATACTGCAGATAGTGCCGAATTAGCAGCTCATGCTGAAAAATTGGGCGTAGATGCTATAGCTTCTATTCCTCCTATATATTTCCACCTCCCTGACTACTCTATAGCAGAATATTGGAATGATATAAGTGCTGCTGCACCTAATACAGATTTTATTATATATAATATACCTCAGCTTGCAGGTGTTGCTTTAAATGTTAATCTTTATAAAAAAATGAGAGAGAACCCAAGAGTTATAGGTGTAAAAAACTCATCTATGCCTGTACAGGATATTCAAATGTTTAAAGATGCAGGCGGCGATGACAGCATCATATTTAACGGACCGGATGAACAATTCGTAGCAGGAAGATTAATAGGTGCTGATGCAGGAATAGGCGGTACTTATGCCGTAATGCCTGAATTATTCTTAGCTGCTAATGATGCTGTTAATAAATGTCAGTTTGAAAAAGCAAGAGATATACAGTATAAAATAGATAGAATCATATATGCTATGTGCGAATGTCATGGTAATTTGTATGCCGTAATGAAAGCTATTCTTAAATTAAAAGGTTTAGAATTAGGCGGAGTAAGAAAACCATTAAGCAATATAATAGATGAAGATAAAAAGAAAATAGAAAATTGTGCAAAAATGATAGATGATGCTATAAACAGTATAAAATAATTATTTTTGTATAATTTTTATATAAAACCGGTCATTTTTATTCACATTAAATTAAATGATCGGTTTTTTATTTTATTACAGCATATAATAATATTCATTTATATTAGGTATATTAATCTAATAATAAAAAACTTCAAAATAAAAAAATAATATTAGCATTGATTATATTTAAAATTATAGTATAATCTTTGGCAATAATAAAAAAGCCAAAATAAAAAATACCTAAAATAGGAGATACATATATGCCACCAAGATCAAAATTAGGAGAAATACCTAGACAGGAAATGCCTACTAGAAGTCCGGAAGAAAGAAGTAAAGATTTTAAAGAGGTTCCTCTAGGATATACTGAGGAACAGGCATATCAGGAATCTTTAAGATGTTTGGACTGTAAAGTTCCTCATTGTATGGAAGGCTGTCCTGCTAAGGTAAAAATTCCTGAATTTATAGGACTTATAGCGGAAAGAAAGTTTTTAGAAGCGGCCAAAAAAATAAAAGAAACTAATGCTTTGCCTGCTGCATGCGGAAGAGTATGCCCTCAGGAAGAACAATGCGAAGAAAGATGTGTTGTAGGTAATGCTAAAGATAAAGCTACTGGTAAAAACTTAGAACCTGTTGCTATTGGTAAACTAGAAATGTTTGTAGCTGACTATGAAAGAAAACATGCTCAGCATGAAGATTTAAAAGTAGAAAAAAACGGTAAAAAAGTATGTATAGTCGGAGCAGGTCCTGCAGGTTTAGCTTGTGCGGGAGATTTAATAAAATTAGGGTATGATGTTACAGTATTGGAGGCTTTGCATACTATAGGTGGCGTATTAATGTACGGTATTCCAGAGTTTCGTCTTCCAAAAGAATTAGTAGCTCATGAAGTAGAAAATCTTAAAAAAGATGGTGTAAAATTTAAAATTAATGAAGTTGCAGGTATTTCTTTAGATTTTAATGAATTAAGAAAAGAATATGATGCCATATTCTTAGGAACAGGTGCGGGACTTCCTGCTTTTTTAAATGTGCCTGGCGAACATTTCTGCGGTGTTTATTCTGCTAATGAGTATTTAACAAGAGTTAATTTAATGGGAGCTTATAAATTCCCTGAAGTAGATACTCCTGTTATAAGACATAAAAGAGTAGCTGTATTGGGAGGCGGTAATGTTGCTATGGATGCCTGCAGAACTGCTGTAAGATTAGGTGCAGAAAAAGTATACATAATATACAGAAGAACTGAGAAAGAACTTCCTGCAAGATTAGAAGAAATTCACCATGCTATGGAAGAAGGTGTTGATTTTAGATTTTTAAGAGCACCTTTAGAAATATTAGGCGATGAAAATGATAATGTTATAGCAGTTAGAACTCAAGTTATGGAACTTGGAGAGCCTGATGCAGACGGAAGAAGAAAACCAATTCCTGTTGAAGGTCAAACTGAAGATATAGAAGTTGATGCTATTGTAATTGCTATAGGTACTACTCCTAACCCTCTTATAGCTAGAAAAGTGCCTGAATTACAAACTACTAAAAAAGGAACTTATGTTATAGATGAAGAAACAGGTGCTACTTCTATAGAAGGGGTATTTGCTGGAGGAGATGCGGCAAGAGGTGCTGCTACTGTTATTTTAGCTATTGGCGATGGTAAAAAAGCTGCTGCCGGAATAGATAAATATTTATCGAATAAATAATATTTCTTTATAAATATTTCTATAAAAAGAGACTTTTTAAAAGAGTCTCTTTTTTTGTCAAAAAAATAAATAATCTAATATGTAAAATAAGTAAAAAATTACAAAAGCTATTGACTTTTATACCGTTAATAATAACATAGTTAACATAATTGCATTTTTTTTCATAAAATGCAATTATTTTTTTTTCTTATTTTAATAATTATGGTTTTACTTAATTGAAAGCCATAAAATATATTTTATAAATACTGGAGGATTAATCTGATTATGAAATTGAAGTTGAAAATAGGTTTTATCACCTTAATAGCTTTTATGCTTATTTCATGCGGCGGTTTGCCTGTAAAGGAGTATGAAAGAGTAACTGCTCTAAGAGATACTGTAGTAAACAAATATCCAGAGATACAAACATTTGCTCAGGAAGATTTTGATATAGCAGAAAAAGGCTATGCTGAAGCTGATATCATAATGAAAGAAGAAAAGGAAGATGAAGCAGAAAAAGCTAAAGAATTATTATTAACTGCTGAGACTAATTATAATTTGGTTTTAGACAAAGGTTTACCGCCATATTCTGAAATACTAAAAAAACAGACTGATGAAAGTGCAACTAACGCTATTGATATTAAAGCTAGTGTAATGTACAGTGATGAATTTACTAAAGCTGATACAGTATATCAGGAAGCTAATGCAATGTATAAAGCTGAAACTAAAGATTACAGAGTTATGGTAGATAAACTTTATCAAGCTAAAGTAGCTTATACAGATCTATACAATAAAACTAAAGAACAATTTGATAGAAGTGATGAGGCTTTGAAATTAGTTAAAGAGCGTTTAGCTCAATTAGAAAAAATGATGCAGGAAATAGAAGCCTTTGAACAGGAATAGAACTAAATTTATAAGGAGTAAATGATGAAAATAAAAAAAATAATGGCTACTATAGCTTTATTATCTTTCACATGGTCTGTTTTACCGGCACAAACTTACGAAGATGCTGCTAGAATAACTCAAGAAGCTGATGATCTTCAAAATCAAGGTCAATATCAGCAGTCTTATGATAAATCTCAAGAGGCATCTGTAAGCATAGATAAAGCTTCTATGGCATTGTTCTACAGACTTATGAATGCTAGAATCAATAAAACTAAAAATGATGCTAATAATGCAATAACTGAAATAAATCAAATGGGAGCTGCAAGTGATAATCAATTCAAAGCTCAGTATGAAGAAGCTGTGAAATATTTTGAAGAAGGAAATGCTAATATAGGAAGCATACCTGGTCCTGATACAGTAGCACAAAATGATGAAGAGTTTAATACTGCTTCTAATACTTTTAATACAGTTTTACAATACTATAATAATGCATTATCTTCTGCTAATTCGGTTAAAGAAGGTTATTTAGGAAGAGAGAGAGATACTGCTTCTAAATCAATAGCTGATGCTAGATCTAAATATAATGCTGCTTTAGGTAAAAGTATAAAAGCAGGTGATAATAATGACAAAACAGTTTCCGGTGCTTTAACTAAAGCTGATGAAGCTTTAAAATCTGATAATTTTGCAAGTGTTCAGCAAAATGTTGCTGCTGCTCTTGCTGGCATCACTAAAGCCGAAGCAGATGCAAAAGCTGCTGCTGAAAGAGCTGCAGCTGCTGCTAAAGCAAAAGCAGAGGCAGAAGCCAAAGCAAAAGCTGCTGCTGAGGCAAAAGCTAAAGCAGAGGCTGAAGCTAAGAGAAAAGCTGAAGAAGCTAAAGCAAAAGCTGCTGCTGAGGCAAAAGTTAAAGCAGAGGCTGAAGCTAAGGCTAAGGCAGAAGCTGAAGCTAAAAGAAAAGCTGAAGAAGAAGCCAGACAAAAAGCAGAACAAGAAGCACTTGCTAAAGAACAGGCAGATGCCGTTGCTAAAGCTAAACAAGATATTGCTAATGCACAGCAGAAATATGACAGTCTTGTTAATGACAGCACTATAACAAGAGGTGATGAAACTGATCAGAATATATCTACCCTTTTAGCTGATGCTAACAATCTCGTAGAAACTGATCCTGCTGCTGCTAGTCAGAAAGCATTGGAAGCTTCTAAAGCTATGGACGACTTAGTTAATAATCGTGATAATGCTATAGCAAGAGAAGAAAATCAAAGACAATTAGATGATATAAAAGCTAGATATCAGCAATTAATTGATGAAGGTTATATAATCCCAAATAGCGAAGAAGATCAAAACCTTTCTCAAATAATAAAAGATGCTGAAGATGCTTTAGCTAATAATGACAATACTTTAGCTAGAGAAAAATTGGAAGAAGCTAACAGATCTATGAATGCTATATATGAAATGGGACCAAAAAGACCTGTAGATGGTGATTTAGTTGATACCGACAATAACAATAATGAAACAGGTCAAATCATAGATGCTACTACAGGTCAAACTGTTAATACTGAAGGAAAAGTTACTGTACTTCCTATGTATTATACTGTAGTACAAAGAACTCCTCTAACTGATGCTTTATGGAGAATAGCTGGTTACTCATTCATATATAATGATCCTATACAATGGTATAGATTGTATCAGGCTAATAGAAATGTATTGAGAGATCCTAATAATCCAGACTTGATACTTCCTGGACAGGTATTAACTATACCTAGTATGAACGGTGAAGAAAGAGCTGGTACTTATGATCCTAATATGGAATATATAACTTATGATGAAGCTATGATATTAAGAAATCAGCAGCAAAATAATCAGAATAATACTCAGCAAGAAGAAAATACTGCTCAAACAAATAATTAAAAATAGCAGTTATTAAAAAAAGCCATGTATGATTAATTCATACATGGCTTTTTTATTAATATATATATATACATAACACATATAATTCTTATAAAATCAATATTTCCTAAAATAAATACCGCATATAAAATGTATTTTCATATAAAAAAATTAAAAACTCCTTTTTTAAAAGGTTGTAACTAAATAAATAAAAAATATAATCATAATAAAAATTAAGATTATGAAAACATATATTTGCAGTATACTATCTATAATTTTTATAATATCATGCCAAACTACTAATCAGGTATATAATATAAAAAATGAAGATGATAAAGAGCATATTATAAAAATAAACAGAATAGAATATCTAAAACCTAATATAAAATATAATATAAATGATACCATATACAGCACTGACAGCTCATCAAGAATATATAAAGTAATAAGAAAAAAGAATTTAATACTTTCAAATGCCAAAAGAAATGGTTATGCCCAAAGAAAAATTGTAGAGCTTTATGGTATAAAGGGTAAGGATCAAGGAGGACATATAATAGGTAGACAATTCGGAGGCTCTCCTAATATTGATAATCTTATACCAATAAATAAAAATCTAAATATGGGAGAAATGAAAAAAACAGAAATGGAATGGAGAGAAAGCATAATAAATGGAGAGAAAATAAATAATATTATTATAGATATAAAATATATATATACTAATACAAGACCATATTTGATTATTATAGATTATAATGTAGAAAAAGATTATACGAATTACAGGGTAAAAAAAATGCTGACAAATGACTGATATCTATAAATAAAAGACGCCCCAAAATCATAAAATAATTTTGGAAGCATCACAAATATTTATAGGAGTATGTTAACTAACTTTTAGATAATTCCTTATTTTCTGTCCTAACTGACTTGTCATAAGAAAATATCAAAGAGCCATCATTAGCATCAACATTAATAGTATCACCATCTTCTATATTACCGAACAATATTTCGGTACTCACATAATCCTCTATCTCTTTCTGTATAGCTCTTCTCAAACTTCTAGCACCATACTTCTTGTCGAATCCTTTATCTATGATATAATTCTTAGCCTCTTCGCTTAAATTAATAACAATATTTCTCTCTTTAATAGCATCATTAAGCTCTTTAAGCATTATATTAATAATATCTTTCAAATCATCTTTGCTAAGAGTATGGAATACTATAATATCATCAATTCTATTTAAAAATTCCGGATTGAAATTCTGTTTTAATTCTTCCAAAGCGAAATTTTTAATATCATTAGCATCTTTCTCGCTTCCAACAGCATTAAATCCTAAAGAACTTCCTTTAACAATATCTCTAGCACCCAAATTGCTTGTTATAATTATAATAGTATTTGAAAAATCAACTTTCCTTCCAAAGTTATCAGTAAGCTGACCTTCCTCAAGTACCTGTAAAAGTATATTAGTAACATCTGGGTGAGCTTTTTCTAT
This sequence comes from Brachyspira hampsonii, assembly GCF_001746205.1. Lineage (NCBI taxonomy): Bacteria > Pseudomonadati > Spirochaetota > Spirochaetia > Brachyspirales > Brachyspiraceae > Brachyspira > Brachyspira hampsonii. The sequence continues at coordinate 701,108 of NZ_MDCO01000012.1, read as the reverse complement.
TTCATCAAAAAGTATAAGAGAATAAGGTTTTCTTCTCACCTTTTCAGTAAGTCCGCCGCCCTCTTCATAACCTACATATCCAGGAGGAGCTCCTATAAGTCTGCTAACAGCAAACTTTTCCATAAACTCACTCATATCTATTCTGATAAGAGCATCGCTATCTCCAAACATAAACTCTGAAAGAACTTTAGCTAAAGCAGTTTTACCAACGCCTGTAGGTCCCAAGAAAATAAAACTTCCAAGCGGTCTTTTTGAGGTTTTAAGCCCTGCTCTGCTTCTTCTAATAGCTTTAGATATAGAAGATATGGCCTCTTTCTGTCCTACAACTTTCTGATGAAGTTCTTCTTCCATACCTATAAGTCTTTTGCTTTCTGAATTTAATAATCTTTTTATAGGTATATTAGTTATTTCAGATATAACATGTCTTATATCATCTTCTTCAATAAATGTTTCTATTTTCTCTCTTTCTCCACGCCATTTTTCTTCTTTAATTGAAAGCTCTTCCTGCAAAGAACTAATCTCATCCCTTATTCTAGCAGCATCTTCAAAATTCTGATTATCAACTGCATTTTTCTTATTTTGATTAAGTTCTTCTATTTTCTTCTCTAAATCTTTAAACTCCTGCGGTCTTGTCATATTAAGAAGTCTTGCCCTTGAACCTGCCTCATCTATTAAATCTATAGCTTTATCAGGCAAGTGTCTTTCAAATATATATCTTTTACTCAATACAGCAGCTGCAGTAATAGCCTCATCGGTATATTTTACTTTATGATGTTCCTCATATTTAGGTTTTATTCCATTTAAAATTTCTATGGTATCTTCTACGCTAGGCTCTTCAACATTGATAGGCTGAAATCTCCTAACTAAAGCACCGTCTTTTTCTATATATTTTTTATATTCATTGATTGTAGTAGCCCCTATACACTGTATTTCTCCGCGGGAAAGAGCAGGTTTTAACATATTAGCAGCATCTAAAGCACCTTCAGCACCGCCTGCTCCTATTAATGTATGAAGCTCATCTATAAATATTATTATATTATTTGCTTTTTTAATTTCTAAAACTATATTTTTTATTCTCTCTTCAAATTCACCTCTATATTTTGTACCAGCAACTACAGAAGACAAATCCAAAGTTAATACTCGTTTTCTAAGAAGTATATCAGGTACATCTCCAGCCACTATTTTTTCTGCTAACCCTTCAACTATAGCAGTTTTTCCAACTCCCGGTTCGCCCAAAAGTATAGGATTATTCTTTTTTCTTCTTGAAAGAATCTGAACAACTCTCATTACTTCATTTTCTCTTCCTATAACTTTATCCAAAGCCTTATCTCTAGCCATTTTAGTCAAATCGCGTGCAAATTGATCCAAAGTAGGAGTTTTAACCTTTTTAACATTATCTTCCTGATTAGTCTGTTCCATAGAAGACATATTACTTCCGGCAACACCAAGCATTTTTAATATTTCTTGTCTTAATATAGTAAGCTCAAGTCCCATACTTGTAAGTACATTATAAGCAGTACCGCTTTCCTCTCTTAAAAGACCAAGCAGTAAATGTTCAGTGCCTATATAATTATGACTTAAAGCTCTAGCTTCTTCGGCAGATCTGCTTATAAGTTTCTGTACTCTTGGAGCAGTAGGCAAAGTTCCAAATACTTTTGTAGTTGAAGATTTTACCATAGCTGATTCTAATTCTAATTTAAGTCTGTCTAAATCAATTTTCAATCTCAATAACACACGAGTAGCCAAAGCCTCTGACTCATGCAGAAGCCCCAAAAGTATATGTTCAGGAGTAACCATATCATGATTTAATCTCTTAGCCTCCTCTTGAGCATATAATTCTATTACCTTTTTTGCTTTGCTTGTTAAATGAAATTGAAACATATTATAATCCTGTATTATATTTTATGTAAAAAATATTTTACTAGTCATTATCGGATATAATAGAAATACTATTATAAATAAAACAAAATTATACATTAACATAAAGGTATGCCAATGTATAATTTAGAATTTCTATTATAGGTTTTAAATTTTAAATAAAACTACTATTAGCCACATTAACAACATTTATGTTAGTTTTACGAGATGATGCAGTATTAGTATTATGGGAGTCTTCCTTACTAGGATTTCCATAAAACAAAGATAAAGCTAATACCAAGACTATTACTGTAGATAGTGCTATAGAAAGCCTAGCAGAACTCATAAAAGCGTAAAATGGAGTAACTTCATTTTTTTTCATACTTTCCATCTTAGCCCTTTGAAGCATATACTGCCATTCTCTATCAGGCAAACTTGGCAAATCAAAATGATGTCGTTTCTTTTCGATTTTGCTTTTAAATTGCATCATGTCATGTAGTTTCATAAAAGAGTCCTTTCTTTTTCTAGGAGCGATTTCATTTTTTTAAGAGCATAAGAATAATTACTCTTAGCTGAATCGCTTGATATATTCAAAATATCTGATATTTCTTTATATGAGTAATTCTCATAATATCTCAATATAAAGACATCTCTCTGTTTTCCCTTTAATTTAGTAGAAGCATTATAAATTTTTTCCTGAAGATATATTCTTTCATATTCTTTTTCTGTATTATACCTTTTATCATCAACTATTTCTAATTTTTCTAAATAAGGAGATTCTCTCCTATAAGCCTTAGAATACATATTAATAGCGGTATTGCTTATTATACGATACAGCCAGCCTTTAAAATAATTGCGTTCTTCATATCTGTCTATTGCTTTGTATACGCGTATTAATACATCTTGTGTTAAATCCATAGCATCTTCATAATTATGCATAAAACGATATGATAAATTAAATATGTAATTTTTATATCTTGTTAATAATATATCCAATGCTTCACTATCACCTTTCTTATGTGCTTCTATTAATTCATAATCTTTTAATAATTCTTTTTCTTTAGTTACTATCATCTCTACAAACTCCAATATATTACCTGTTCTTAAATAATTATATATACATTATTTATAACAAATAAACAAAAATAAAGTAAAATCAAGCCATAAAAGATTCTTTAGAAAAATTCTTACCGGAATTATCTAATTTGTCATTTTCATTGCCTGAAGTTACAAACTCCTTCTCACTGAATGCATTTTCTATATCATATTTAGTAAGAGTTAAGGTATTACCTTTTACTCCGTCTAAATTAAAAAGTATATTAACCATCGCTGTTTCAACTATACTTTTTAAAGATCTTGCACCCATATTCATGCTGGAAGCCTTATCAACTATAAAATTAATAGCTTCAGCAGTTACTACTAGCTTCTTACCTATACTTTTAAAAAATTCAGTATATTTAATAATAGGAGATTCCGAAGTTTTTGTCAAGATATCTTTCAAATTTTCTTTAGTAAGATCATTTAATGTTACTATTATCGGAATTCTTCCTATAAACTCAGGTATCATACCATATTTTTCTATATCTTTAACATCAACCTGACTCAATATCCTATTTTTCTGCAGTTTATTTATAACAGCATTAGAGCCAAATCCCAAACTGCTTTCTCCTTTCAAACGCATCTTAATTATATCATCAAGCCCTACAAAAGCACCTCCGAATATAAACAATATGTTTTTAGTATTCATAAGTATTCCATCGCTCGAATGCATCATACGCCTGTCTCCGAATTCAGGAACTCTTATATCCTCGCCATTCATCATAGAAAGAAGTGCTTCCTGTACAGCCTTATCAGAAGGATTACCTGTAGTAGATTGATGAGCATCAGCCTTTGCAATTTTGTCAACTTCATCTAAAAATACTATGCCATGCTGAGCATGCTCCAAATCGCCGTTAGCTTTTCTATAAAGATTATAAAGAACAACCTCTACATCATCACCGACATATCCTGTTTCTGTGAGTGTAGTTACATCGGCACGGGCGAAAGGAAGTCCTAATATATCCGCCAATGTCTTTACTAAATAAGTTTTACCAACTCCTGTAGGTCCTATCATAAGAATATTTGATCTGAAAGGTATATCTTTATTGCCGTTTATTCTCAAACAATGCAAATATGCATGTACTGCAAGTGCCTTTTTTGCTTCGTCCTGACCTATAACCGTTTTATCTAGCTGAGCAACTATTTCTTTAGGAGTTAAAATATCTGACTTTGAAGATTTGCTTTTACTGCCTATTTTACTTTCTAATGAGTATTTTTTTAGAAGTTCTTCATTGCTGATTATACTTTCTATAACATTGTAGCTATCTTTTTCTAAAAACGCAAATATTACTCTGGAATTTATAAATGTTATTAATGTATTTGTTACTTCAAGTATACCGCTGCTTGGATAAGGTTCATGTGATAGATTAAATATGCCGCTTGATATTAATTTGCTATTATTATCAAAATAATGATACTTATTTATATATATATCATTATTTAATGTGATAAGCTCTAATATTCTTCTAACAGATATAGCAGACATAGAATCACCGTAAATAGTATAGACTAATACAGAATATAAAATAAATCTCTCATCTAAATCTAAATTCTTATCTGATATAAATCTTTCTATATTAAAATTATACTTCTTAAAAGAGTATATCTTTTTTACATCTGTATTAAGAGAATTTATAAGTATTTCAACTTCATTACTGCTATTAACCATTTTTTCATTATTGGACATCATCTCATCATCATAACCCAAAGCTCTGTCAATATTGCTTGAAAGTCTTCTAGTCATATCATTTCTATCTGATATTAGATTCAATGTATAAACTATTTTAGTAACTATTTCAAAATATGCCCTGAAAGCATCTTCTTTATCAGCATAAGATGATTTTTTTTCTTCTTTTCCAATACTGCTGGATTCATTTTCCTGCTTTTTTTTCTTCATAACAAAAGATCTCCTAATTAAATAACATTGCCTATTAAATCATATTCTGTATTATGAGTAACGGCAACCTGCACTATATCGCCAATATTTATATTATTATTAGTATTTTCATTATAAACTTCAACATATCCATCAACTTCCGGAGCATCGTACATGCTTCTGCCTATAAATTTATTATCATCTTCTTTTTTTTCTATCAATACATCTATAGTCCTTCCTATAAATCTCTCCAATCTTTTTTCGGATACTTCTATAGCTGCCCTCATAAGTCTTTCTCTAAGCATTAATTTTCTATTTCTGCCCATTTTAGGCTTGTTTATAAGAAGAGCCTTTGTATTTTCCTCTTCGGAATAAGTAAATACTCCTACCCTATCAATCTGAGCATTTCTTACAAACTTTATTAACTTTTTAAATGATTCAGAAGTTTCTCCTGGAAATCCAACTATCAAAGAAGTTCTTATAACAGCATCATTATTATAGCTTCTTATTTTGTCTATCATTTCCCTATAAAATTTATAGCTTCTTGTGCCTCTGTTCATATCTTTTAATATATTTTTGTCCACATGCTGCAAAGGTATATCAAAATAAGGAACAACTTTATCCGTAGTAAAAAAAGATTCTATTATCTCATCATTCAAAACAACAGGATTCTGATAAAGCACTCTTATCCACTTAATGCCTTCAACTTTTGAAAGAGCTTTAAGTAAATCCGGTAAGGCTAATCTATTATATATATCATATCCGTAAAAAGTTGTTTCCTGAGCTATTAAATTAATTTCTTTAGCTCCGTTTTCAGCATAATTTTCAGCTTCTTTTACTATATCTTCAATTCTTCTGCTTCTATGATCTCCTCTGATTCCAGGTATAGCACAAAAACTGCAATTGGCATGACATCCGTCGCTTATTCTTATATAAACACTATATTTAGTGCCTGTATTTACTCTATCACCATACTCTTTATATTCAGTATTTTCTTTGGCATCATGAAAACCATCTTCTTCTACAGCTTTTAATATATTCTCCAAATCATATATACCTATAGCAGAATCAACTTCCTTGAACATCTCAAGAAAATTTTCTTTATATCTTTCACTCATACAGCCTGATACTATTAATCTCTTACATTTTCCGTATTTTTTATACATAGAATGATCAAATATAGCATCAATGGACTCTTTCTTTGAATCCTCTATAAAAGCACAAGTATTTATAACTATTATATCTGCATCTTCCGGATTATTAGTAATATTAAAGCCTTTTTTCTGTAATATGGCTAATATATGCTCTCCATCAACAGTATTCTTCTCGCATCCTAAACTATGTAAATATATATTCTGCAAATTAAATTTCCTTTTTTAATTTTAAATATGATAGTCTGCCGAAAATATTCAGATAAAAAATAAATAATTATTTAGTATCTGACATAATAAGATTATATCTAGTAGAGTCATTCAAATTCTTAACCCATTTTATAGTCTTATTAACAGTTTCCCCAGCAGCTCCTACATTAATAATTTTCCCATTAACTTTAACTACAACCTCTCCAGCATTACCTATAGTAAGCATAACAACATCTTTAGCCTCTAAATACAATGTTTTACCGCTTAAAAGGTTAGTAGTTGCCGGTCTGTTTGAATCTATAAAATATCTTATATATACAAAATGCTTAGCAGTTATCTCTATTCTAATATCTACTTTCTCAGTATCCTGTTCTATATAAGTTTCTCCATTTATTACAAGTAAATTTGTAGACACTGTGTTATTATAATTAGTGCTATTTAAAGCAGCAGCTGTTTCAATATCAGTTGTATAACCTGTATTAACCATTTGATTTTCTTCAAGTTTTTCCATTTCTACAGTAGCAGAATTATCATAAACTTCTATAACACTTATCTTAAAATCATTTATTCCATTACCGTTCAAATCCAATATTATAGGACTGCTTTTAGAGAAAGATAAGTCCTGTCCATTAATATTTATATGAAGAACATTTCCTATGCTATTAAACTTAATTGTAGCTGATATTCCAAGAGGCTTAAAGTATATAATATCCCCAGACTTTACACTTTGCTTAGCCTTACTATCAACTATATTCTTTGATATCTCAACTTCATTCCTATTTTGTCTCTTATTGTTTGAAGGAAATATAAATCCTGTTATATTCTTCCAATTAAGAACTATAACGGCTATAACAACAATAACCGCAAGTACAACAATTATTGTAGGTACTATAGATTTATCCTTATTCCTTAATTTATATAAATCTCTCCTTGCCATAAAAATCAAATCTGTTTCGGCACGGTTATTGGCATTATTATTTTTATTTTTCTTATTTGTTTCTTTTATAGTTTTCTCTTCATGCTTCTCAGTATTGATAACATCTTTAAGAGATTCTTTTGTATTAGTATCTTTTACGGTTTCTTTATTAGTTTCCTGTTCTTTAGTATCTTTAACATCTTTATTGTCTTTGATTTCTTTAAAAGGCTCTTTATTTTTTTTAATATTTTTTATTCCCTTATTACCTTTTAATAAATCTTGTTCAGACTTAATGCCGTTTTTCTGCAGATTATATCTTTCAAGAACCATATCAGCATCTAATGATAATTTATCACTTAAATTCTTTATGAATCCTTTTACATATATCTCTCCCGGAAGAACATCAAATTCTTCATTCTCTAAAGCCTTTATAAATCTTGCAACTATATGAGTAGTAGCCTCAAGTTCTTCTATTGTAAGCCCTTTCTTTTCTCTAGCATTTTTTAATATTTGACCTATAGTTTCCATATAAATCCTTAAAATTAATTGTTAGGTACTAAACCATCTTTAAGAACCTGCATATTTTCTGATATCTCTGGTTCAAAATCCTTGTTATTATCTTCATAATTTGGGTTATATCTAATAGATGTAAATAAATACTCAACCGGAACATTTGTAGTTGTTATTCCCAATATTCTTATAATCATACCTGTATTATCTACCCATAAATGTATTTTAGTAAAACCTGTTCTGTCTACGCTAGCTTGTTTTGAAGTTAATAGCATATGATAGGCCTTTCTATTATCATTTGCTGCATAAGAACTATTATACTTAGCTATTCCCAATTCAGAATCGTTAAAGCTATTTACAGATACAAGTCCCCTTTCATTATAAAAATCTATATTAAATTTAGTAGTAAGTCTCATAATTCCTTCGGGAGTATATATAGCACCTGAATCACCATAATTTAATTTCTGCTCTGCAACAACATTATTTCTAGGAAATATTATCCATAGAGTTTCCCCATTGCAGTATATAGACTGTCCATTTCCCCCGCTTGAGTATTGCATTCTAAATAAATTAGGATTTTTAGTTATAACATCTCCGTAAGAAACTCTTTCACCATTTCTCTCTACAAAATTAGCTGAAAAACCTTTAATAGCAGAAAATCTATTAGATATCATACTAACAACTTTTTCGGGAGTCATTATTTGAGAATGGGCTTGAATACTTAGCAATATAATAAACAATACAATTTTTTTCATAAATTATTTTTCTTTCCTTAAATATTAAACTTGAACTCAATTTTTTACTAATATTATATGATATAATAAAAATGTATAAAAAACAAGTATTTTATTTTTTTTATTTTTTTATTTGAAACGAATAAATTCATACTCGTTTTTTGTAAAAAATGCGTATAAATTTCGGTTTTTTTTATAATATATATACTTTTTAATATTTATAGGAACTATATATTACATCATATTAATGACTTATTTAAAATATAAAGTATATTTAAATATATAAATATAAAATTAACAACAACATTGTGATGATATAGATAAATCATAAAAGGAGGTAATATGAAAATAAATAATACAAAATACAATATGAAAAAATCAAGAAGCATATACAGTAATAGAAGTGCCATAATACAAAATGATGAAGAAATTGTACTTCTGCTTGGAAATGAAATGAGAAAAGAAAATACTGTAGATGTTGACACTGCTGTATATTTATCTTTGCCTAGTTTTCTGAGGCTCTATGATACATTAAAAGAAAAAGTTGATAAATTTAGAGAAGGGGGAAATCTAATATAAAATCAATTAATAAAAAGGAGTAAATTTATGGAAAAAAATATTAGAAAAAATAGTATAAAAGAATACTATATAAATGATGATAAAAATATAATACTAATAATAGATAAAGATATTAATTTAAGCATATACAATGAACTTTATAATATACTAAATAGACTTTTAGAAAATTACACAAAAAATATAATCATACATTTTGCACATAACACTAAATACATAATATCCAATGCTATATATTTAATGCTTGAAGCTCAAAAAGTATTGGAATTTAGAGGAGGAAATTTAATATTAACAGGTTTAAATGAATATTCAAAATGGTCTTTAAAATCATTGGAGGCACATAAAAAAGTAAAAATATACGATGATATACAAAAAGCTATAAAAGAAATAAAAGCATCATAATGCATATAATACAATAAAAATAAGCATGGAGTTTAATTTCCATGCTTATTACTGATTATTCTTGATTATTTATAAATTAATATGTTAAAAAATTAATTTTGATTTGTTAATATGGCATTTACAAAATCTGCATAACTTACATTTTGCAAATTATAAACATGTAAAAACCCATTGGTAGCCATTATACTTGAAGCTATAGCAGATCTGTTTCCGCTTCTGCAGTATACTATATATTCTTTATTTTTATCTAAAAGATCTATTTTACTTTTGAAATCTGTATTGAGAACATCAATATTAATAGAATTAGGGGCACTTCCTCCCATATATTCTTCTGCTGTTCTAACATCTAATAAAACTAAATTAGTTGATTTAGTCATCAAATCTAATGCTTTTTTTAAATTGATATTATCATAAGGTTTTTTAGAGCATGAAAATACAAATAATAATGATACTGAAATAATAAAATATAATGAAATTTTTTTCATATTCAATAGTTCCTTTAAAATTATTCCGATATTATGTTAATGACAATAATATTATATTTAAACATTTTGTCAAACAATTTTATCGATAAAGTAATTATTTTTTATATTTTTAATGACTATATTGTTTATATAATATGCTGTTTATATAATATATTATAATTTATTTGCGGATAACATAATGATGAAAAAGATATATTGTTTATTAATTTTAATGATGTTATTATTATTATCTTGTTCTGATAAAAAAGAAACAGATAATAAAAATTCTATAAAAGTCATAGAAGATGATGAATATATAAAAAATATTATAAGAGATTCTTCTAAATAGTTGGAAGAAACACAATGTTTATCAATCAAAATATTAAAGCATACTTATGCACATTTTTCAGTGTATTAATGTGGGGTATTACTTTTATTTCTACAAAAATATTATTAAGAGATTTCTCTCCTATAGAAATACTTTTCAGCAGGTTTTTATTAGGATTTGCTTTACTCTTAATAATATACCGCAAGAATAATAGAATACATACAAAGAAAGAAGAAATATTATTTGCTCTTACAGGATTAAGCGGAATAACACTTTATTATTTATTTGAAAATATAGCATTAAACTATTCTTTGGCATCAAATGTCGGTATTTTGGTTGCTATAGGACCATTATTTACAGGAATATTCGCATCAGTATTTTTAAAAGAAAAATTAAAAATTAATTTCTTTATAGGATTCATATTTGCTATAATCGGTATATTTGTAATAGCATTCAATGGAAAGTTTATATTAAAAATAAATCCTATAGGCGATATGTTTGCCGTATTAGCTGCTGTTATGTGGGGAATATATTCTGTATTAGTAAAAAAAATTGCAGATTTGGGATATAATTCTGTTTTAATAACTAAAAAAACTTTTATGTATGGAATAATATTTATGCTGCCTGCAATGTTATTTATGGGCTTTGATGTAAATATGAATGATTATTTAAAACCTATAAACTTAATCAATCTTTTATTTTTATCTTTTATAGCATGCACTTTATGTTTTATAACTTGGGCTTATTCCATAAAAATATTAGGTGCTGTAAAAACTAATACATATATATACTTCATACCAATAATAACTTTAATAGCTTCAAAAATCATTTTAGATGAAAATATAACTGTATTTGCTGTAATAGGAATAGTTTTTATATTATTAGGCGTTATAATATCGCAGGCTAATATTTCATTCAAAAAAATGAATAAAATAAATACAAAAAAGATAATAAACAATAAATAATATATTTATTTTTTCTTATTAGATTTTTTTTCCTTATTTTTCTCTTTATGCTCTTTATATTCATTTTTAAAATAATCGCAATACTGAGATACTGTACATTTTGAGCATAACGGAGAAATGGGCTTGCATAAATTCTGTCCGTAAACAACCAAAGTATCATTATAAATCCTCCAATACTCTTTAGGAAGTTTATCTCTCAAAGCAAACTCTGTTTCTTCAGGAGTTTTTGTATTAACATATCCGAATCTGTTTGATATTCTATGAACATGAGTATCTACACATATACCGTCTTTATCAAATGCTTCAGTTACTACCAAATTTGCAACTTTTCTTCCAACACCTTTAAGCTTCAAAAGTTCATCTATTTCATCAGGCACCTGTCCGTTATAATCATCTATTATCATTTTAGATACTTCCAATATATTTTTAGCCTTTACTTTATAAAAACCAACAGGATATATAAGTTTTTCTATTTCTTCTTCTGTAAGTTTCAGCATGTCTTTAGGATTTCCAGCTTTTTCAAATAATCTCATAGAAGCATCTCTAGTTGTAGGATCTTTTGTCCTAAGTGAAAGCATTGTAGATATTAAAATTTTATATGCATCTCTGTTTGTTATTATTTTTATTTCGGTTACAACAGGCATAGGCATTTCTTTAGTAACTTTTGTAAGCTCTTTCATTATTGGGTGAATATCATTATCATTCATAAAATATGTCCTCTATAGAATATAAAACAATAAACTATTTATTAAACAAATACCAAAATTTAGAATCTTTTTTTATAAAAGGCTTAAGCTCTAAATATGTAAACTCAATTTCTATAATACCATGAGCATAATCGGCAATCTTATATAAAGGCCATATAAATGTTATACCAGATGGAGTTACATCATAAATATCACTAAGTTCAATAGAATAAAAATCAAAAAAATCTTTTTCTGTAAAATTCCTGAGTAATTTACTTCTCATCAAATTAACTAATTCCCTATCATTTTTATTTTCTATTAACTCTGATAAATTCAAACCTATTCTTTCACCTGTTGAAATTAAATATATAGCAGGCACCGCATTATATATTCCATGAATTCCGCCCGTATAAGAATAATTATATATAGTAAATGATATTATATTCTCATCTAAATAAGAAACATTTATTTCTTTTATTAATTGAAAATCCTCATTATTTTCTTCAGATTTTTTCCACACATTATATTCATCAATAATAGAATTATTAAGCATAAATGCTATTCTATTCGTATTTAAAGATTTTACTCCATCAACATCTAAAGAAATTCTATCTAAATTATTAAGATTTTTTGCATTTTTTATTATTACAGCATCTTTACTCGATTCAAATTTTCTGCCGTCATCTAATGTAACTTCCAAATCTAAACTGATAATATCAAGAGTATTTATAGGATAAGATTTATTCATATAAAATGAAAAATCATATTTATTTTCTCCATCTTGAGATGTCCATTCCCCTGAAAAAAATAAATCATTAGAAACTATTCCATTAAAATATCCTGTTATACGATTATTGACTTTCTCCTCAATATATAATTTATTTTCATTAATATGCCCTTCTATATCTATAAATTGATTTATATTTTTATAATAATATTGTCCCAAAACATTAGTTCCATCAATTATATTTAAATACATAGATATTTTAGAATTCCCAATGTTTCCATCGCACATATAAAACTTCACAAGCGAAATTTGCGGCTGCTGAGAAAATAAAATATTTGAATAGAAAACAAATAATAATATATAAAACAATTTAAATATCTTCAAATTATTATGCTCTTTTAAATTATTTAATAATGAGATATTATATATTTTTTGCAAAATAAAACAAGGGCAATACTAAAAAAGCATTGCCCTTAAAATACAATATAATAATTAAATTTACTTAGCTATATAATTAACTATTCTAGCAAATTTATCAGCAACCAAAGAAGCACCGCCTACTAAAGCACCATCTATATTAGGCATATTAAGCAAATCATCAGCATTCTTTTCATTAACACTTCCGCCATAAAGTATAATCATACCTTCAGCAACAGAATCATTATAAAGAGATTTCAAAGTTTCTCTAATAGTTTTATGAACATCATCTGCATCCTGAGGAGTAGCAGTTTTACCTGTACCAATAGCCCAAACAGGTTCATAAGCTATAACAACTTTTTTAGCTTCTGCCTCACTTAAACCTTTGAAAGCTTCTTTAGTTTGATTGCTTACTATATCAGAAGTAATTCCTTTTTCTCTTTCTTCTAAATGCTCGCCTACACATAAAACAGGTATAAGATTCTTATCTAAAGCTCTTTTTACCTTTTTGTTTATAAGTTCATCTTTTTCACCGAATATATCACGGCATTCAGAGTGTCCTATGATAACATACTCACATCCTACAGCCAAAAGCATGTCAGCAGAAATCTGTCCTGTAAAAGCACCCTTTTCCTCAAAATATAAATTCTGAGCACCTAATTTTATATTAGTTCCTTTAATAGCATTATGAACATCGCTTAGACAAGTGAATGTAGGAGCTATCATAATATCTCTGTCTTTAACATCTTTAACTAAACCTTTCAAACTATTAACTAATTCTAAAGCTTCTTTATTGGAATTATTCATTTTCCAATTACCGGCAATAAGTTTTTTTCTAGCCATTTTATTTCTCCTAAATTATATATTAATTATCTTTTAATAATTTACTAACATCTTTAAAACAAGGAACCTTACAATTTTCTATATGACCAAATATGATCATCTCTGTAGTTACTATATTAGCACCAAGATTAGCCATTTGCTTTAAAGCTATATCTTTACTTTCTTTAGTTCTGGAAGAGCAGGCATCAGCGGCAACATATACATTATATCCATTTTCTAGTAAATGAACAACACTGTAATAAACGCAAACATGAGTTTCTATACCAAAAACTACAATATTATTTTTATTGATAGAATTAAACTCATTTACAAAATCTTCAGTACCAAATATACTAAAATATTCCTTAGCAAAAAGTTTATAATTTTTTGGCAGCTTAACTTTCTCATCAGTACCGCCAAGACCTTTAGGATACTGTTCTGTAACTAAAACAGGAATATTATGCATATCAGCAGTTCTAAAAAGCATATTAGTATTTTTGATAACAGTATCAATATCATATATAGCAGGAACTAATTTAACCTGTTCATCAATACAAATATATAGAGTATCATCTTTATTTATTAGAGGTTCTTTCATTAATCTCATAAATAACTCCTTAAATATAATTTTAATAAAATTATATTCTAAAATAGAAAAAATACAATAAAAAAAGGGGAAACTATCAAGTTTCCCCTTAATCTATTAATTAGCCTTTTATTTCCAAACTAATTTATTATTGAGCTTGTTCTTGAGCAGCACCTTGATCAGCAGCAGCACCTTGATCAGCAGCACCTTGTTCTTGAGTACCGTCACCGATACGTCTTTGTTCAAGAGCTCTTAATTCAGCTTGCTCGCGTATTCTAGCAGCTTCTATAGCTTGTTTTCTGTCATTTTCAGTTTTTAAGATCTGCCAAGTACCTTCATCATCGATATCTTCTTCAGCATCAACAACTACTACATCATACTCAACTGTTACATCTTTAACATAAGTGATAAAATCTCCTCCAACTGTATCTTTAGTTCTGTAGAAACCTAAAGAATCTAATTTAATAGAAGGGATCATTCTAGGATAAAGAGGTTCTCTTACTAATACTCTGTCGCGAACATTAGGTAAATATTCTCTGTTTTCCCATCTTACTTGTCTCCAACCATTGAAGTAAAGAGCACCCATAGGATAAGATTTTAATTGACCATATTCATTTTGTAAGTTTACAAAATAGCTAACTAAGAAATTGCGTCCGTAAACCCAAGAGCTTATAGATTTAATTTCGCCAACATTATGTATAACACCTTTACCTTCTGTATATTTAGTACCATCAGCACCGCCATACATTTCAAGTTCATATACTGGTTTTACTAAAGCATAGCTGTTCCAACCTGCTAATGGGAAATGTACTCTTATACCAAGAACTTTACCAGCTTCCCAAGCACCATTGTTACCTTTACTATCTACATTAGTAACATAAGAATTTCTGCGATTTTCTGTTAATCTAGCAGATTCATTCAACCATACTACCCAGTTATCATTATAAAGATTTTCTGCAACTGGAACTAATTCATTTGTATCACCTTCTCCAGCTTGTAAGTTATCAGCATTACCTGTTAAAGCAAAATCAATCAAAGTTGAGTTTGTTAAACCGTAAGCAGATGCAGCGATAAAAATTGAAGTTAATACTACGAATAACTTTTTCATAATTTATTGCACTCCTTGTACTAATTAATAAGCATAATAATATAACTTTTATACACTAAATTTCTTAATTTGTCAAGCAAATTTAATCAAAAAAATAAATCAATATTTGACATTATCTATTATTAATATAGAATATTACTCAAAAATGTAATTATGTAAATTAAAAATGAGGTTTATACTATGGCTGATAAGAAATCGCAGACGAAAACTATTAAACCGCCTATATTATTTTCTAAAACTCAAGAGATTATTAATAAAATTACTAAACAGCTTGATGCCCCATTACTTTCATATTGGAACTCTAATGGCGGAAGTGTATGCCAAAATGATGTAATTGTACTCTCTGATATACTTAAACATATAGGAAAATGCGATAAAATATACTTCTTTATAAAAAGTTCTGGAGGAAGCGGACAGGCCTCTTTAAGAATAGTACATCTTCTTAGAGAGTCTGCCAAAAAAGTTGTAGCTTTGCTGCCTTTAGAAGCTGCAAGTGCCGCTACAATGCTTTGTTTGGGTGCTGATGAGATACAAATGGGACCTTTAGCATTTATAACTGCCGTAGATACTTCTCTTCAGCATGAATTATCCCCTGTAAATAAAGATAATAGTCTTGTATATGTCAGTCAGGACGAATTAGCTAGGGTTATAAAGTTATGGAAAGAGCAGTCAAATAATAATGATAATAATCCTTATGAACATATATACAAATATATACACCCTTTAGTTTTGGGGGCTGTAGACAGAGCCTCAAGTTTATCAATAAAACTATGCAAAGATATACTATCATACCATATGAAAGATCAAAAATTAATAGATAATATATCAAATTCGCTTAATTCTGCGTATCCTTCTCATAACTACCCTATTACTATAAGAGAGGCTAAAAAATTAGGGCTTAATGTTAAAGAAATGGATGATAAACTAAATGAATCATTAATGTCGCTCAATGAATATTACTCAGAAATGGGACAGAAATCCTGCACAGATTATGATGAATTTAACTATCATGATAATGAAATATTAAATATACATGAGGGCAGCACAATACAAATATATTATCAGGAAGATAAAGATTGGCATTATAGAGCTGAAGAGAGAAGATGGATTCCTATGAATGATAATAGTTCTTGGATAAAAAATACTTTAATAAACGGAAAACAAAACAGAAGTAAATTTCATATTCGATAATATAAATTATATTATTGATTCAAATTTGCTTATAACCTCATTAGGCTTTATAACCTTACGGCATTCAAATGTTTCTAATTTGCATTTTTTACCGCCGCATACACAGGCAGGATTATCCGGCTTTTTTTCTATTATTTCACTATTAATACCAATAGGAGAATTTTGATATGCCGGTGTTGCAAAATATAATGCTAAAGTCGGTATCCCAACAATAGAAGCCAAATGCATAGCTCCCGAATCATTGCCTATAAAACCATTACATAAGCTCAAAATACCGGCTATCATATCTAATGACATATAAGGTATTATAGGCTCTTTTAAAAGCATTGCTGATATTTTATCAGATATCTCCTTTTCATTAGGAGTAGTAATAAATAAAGTAAGAGCATCATATTTATTAGACAAATAATTAGCAGCTTCTGCAAAATACTCCTCTTTCCAAATCTTACCTACACTATTAGTTGCTCCTATTCCGTAAGCAAATATTTTTTTATTCTCAGGATTCACAGTTTTTAAATAATCTTTTGCTTTATTTAATATATCTTCTTTTATTTTTAATTTAATACTAGGTCTTTGTTCATTTATTCCAATAGCCTTAAGTAAATTAACATAATAATCCGATGTATGTATCCACCTGACTTCTTTTCTATCAACTGCATCAGTAAGCATAAAATTTCTATAATCAGCCTTATATCCTATACGCCTTTTTATACCATGCCCGAATACTCTAAAAGCACTTTCAAATGAATTAGGAAAAATCAAAGCAGCATCGAAATGATATTTTCTCAAATGAGGAAATCTTTTTACTTCCAAACATTCATCAACTAAATCAGAAGCCTCAAAAATTCCAAACATAGATTTTTTTGCCATTACAGTAATTTTTATGCCTTCATATTTTTCTTTTATTAAATGAATAGAAGGCATAGACATGATTATATCTCCAAGCCAATTAGGAGAATGTATAAGTAAGTTTTTAATATTTTCCATAAAAAATAAAATTATAAAATATAATTAAAAATCATCTAAATCTATAAAATCATCCATAAATTTTTCATATCCCGATATTATAGTTTTATAAATAGTTCCTTCCATTATCAAATTACTAGACTTTCTAATATTTTGAAAATATTCATAAAGCATAGAAAAGTCATTTTTAAAAATATTTTTCCAAGTATCTTTAGCAGACTCAACAACTTCAATATTGCTGCAATTTATTATAATATATTTTAATTTATTATCTACATACTGCGTTGAAATTACTATATCTATATGCTTGTCATTAATAAAAGATAATTGATCTTGACGATATACAGAATTTACAGGGCTTTCATCAGTAGGTATTAATTTTTCATTCTCATCTATATAGTTGTTGGAATAATAATTTATACCTTTAAATAATAAAGTAATATAGAAAGGCTCCAATCTTAAATCCATAGATTTTATATCTATTAAAGTATTAGCCAAATTAGTTAAAATAATATCATTTAATTTTACAGATATCTCATTTTCAGTTATTTTCATATCTTCTATTACAGCACTATGCATCTGATTAAGTCCTATATAATCAATACTTTTTCCAAGCCTTGCAGCATTAGAAAATAGAAAATTCTTATAAACATTATCAGATACATGACATCTCTCAAATGTTTCATCATCTAAAATCATGGCATCTTTATCAGAACGGCCTTGATACTGACTATAAAATATAGTTTCATATACACTAGGCGATAACATAGAGGCTATCTCATATAATCTGACATTAGCATAATCCATAAATCAACTATATAATATTTCCTATCTTTTTTATATCATAATCAATTACAAATAAATCATATTTAGCTGATATTTTAGAATTGTTACGATAAAATTTGCTGTTAATACAAGTAAATTTTATCGGAATATTTTTCTCTTTAGATAAATAATACGCTATATTTTCTCCTCTTTCTATATCATCAAAAGAAGTTTCATCCATTAAATGAGTATTATTTATTATACCTGTAACTTTTAAGCCAAGAACAGACTCTATATCAATAAGATGTCCTAATGCCGATTCAAAAGTAGAATTTTCTTTTCTGTTAGCGTTAAAAATAAAAAAAACATCAGTTTCATTAATATCAACATTATCGCGAAAAGAAGCAAATGATAAACTGCCTGCTGAATTGCCGCCCATATCAATTATGCCTATAATATCTTTTCTATCGAAAATAGAATAAACTTCAGCAGAAACCGCAGGTAAATCAGAACCTGACTGCGGAAGGTAACTTCCTATAACTTTTATATTTTTTTCTTCTAAATACGAAGAATGCTCTCTGGATCTGAAATAAGGGTTCACAACATCTAAATCAGCAATATAAATATCTTTAGATGTAAAATTTCTAATATACATACTATAGTTAATAGAAAAAGTTGTTTTACCAACTCCATAATGACCGCAAACGATTGTAACTCTATTGTATTTATTCATAATTAATTTCCTAAAAACCCTTTGATAAATAAAATATAATATATTTCATAATTTTTTCAAATTTTTTTAATTAAATAAATAAACCTTAATTGCATAATTTGCAAGTATATATAATATAAAAAAACAGAAAAATAAATTTACTATTTTGAAATAAAATATAACCGATACTATATAACAACATTGTATTTATAAGGTTTTATTAGAAGAATAAAATAAAAAATTTGGGATAAAAAATGAAAAAATATATATTTATTTTGATATTTGTATTTGGATGCAGTTTATTTTCTCAATATGCAACAAATGATGCTTATATTCCGCCACAAAATAATACACAAACAGAAGAAAATAATCAGAATAATGATGAATATATAACTAATGATGCTATAATGGGCAGAAAACCTGCTGTAATAGATACTCCTATAACAGGATTTAAAAACATTACTTTAGGGGCAACAAGGCAAGATACAATAAATGCTATATTAAGCGATAATACTATGACTTTGCCTAAACAATATATGACAGGTACTGTAGATTTGAATGCTGAAGAAAGTGCTACATTCCTTGCATTAGAGGAAAATAAATTTTATAAAAGCGGATATTTCATATTTAAAAATGATGCTTTATATTCTATAACTATAAATTTTCAGCCTAATCAAGTTGATTTCCTTGAATTATTATCTGCTTTAAATGCTAAATACACTAAAGGAGCTTTTCTAAATGCCAATACCGTAGCCTGGCAGAATGGAGATATAAGAATAATATTAGAAAGACCAAGCGTTGTAAAATATATAGATATGAATAATGTTACAACAACATCAGATACTAGAATAAAAGAAAAAGAAGCTATGCCGCCTCAAAATACAAGAAAATCTATATTGGAAGGACTTTAATAAATGTTTAAATATATATTATTAATATCATTTGCTATATTATCATCAATATCATGCAGTAATAATAATAAAGAAAATACTAAAAGAGTTGAAATAATTCTAAAAGATGAAGATTTTAAAGAAAATGTTGAAATCAAAGAATATGATGAAGATAAATTGAAAAATCTAGCTTTATCATCTTTAAAGGAGTTTTACTCATTGCCTTATAATCAGGAGAGCGTAAGGATAGCTTATGAAAAATTCTATTCCACAAATTATAAAGAAATATTAAGAAAAAGCAGAAATATAAAAAATGCTGATGAGTATGTACAAAGCGATCCCTCATTAGATTTTGAATTTGAAACTAAAATAGAAAAAGTTTATGATATAAAATTGGAAGGAAAAAAGGCTTATATAGATGCCGATTCATCTGTTTATGATAGAGTAGAAGATACTACTTCAAAAGCAAGACAAACATTCGTAATGTCTTATGAAAACAACAAATGGGTTATTTTATAATTTGATATCTAATAGCATTAAATTAATTAAACCATAGTAAAATCATAAAAAATAATCATTAATCATACTTTTATTTTTACCGAAAATATTAACATAATATTATTATTTAGGAGTTTAAACTTGAAAGAGCCAATATTAGCAGGATTAGATGCAGGAAGTGCATCAATAAAAACTGTCATTGCCCGTGTTAATAATGATAAATTAGATGTTATAGGTATAGGCGAAAGCGAAAGCGAAGGCATCAAAAAAGGAGTTATTATCAATATAGATGCAGCTGCCAATGCTATAGAAAAATCTATAAATGAAGCTGAACATATGGCCGGATTACAAGCTCCTGATATAATTGCCGCAATAGGCGGGGATCATATAAAAGGATTAAACAGTAAAGGTGTAATAGGTGTTAATACTAAAGATAAAGAAGTTACTCCTGCTGAAATAGAAAGAGTTTTAGAAAGTGCAAAAAATATACTAATACCTGCTGATAGAGAAATAATAGAAGCTATAGAACAGGAATATTCTTTGGACGGACAAGATGAAATAAAAAATCCTGTGGGTATGTCCGGAACCAGACTTGAAACTAAAGTGCATATCATAACAGGGCTTAAACATGTAAGCGAACATTTAAGAAAAACTTTAAATAAAATGCGTTTTTCCGGAAAAGACTTTATAGTTAATATAAGAGGAAGTTCTGAAGCATGTCTTACTGAAGATGAAAAAGAGCTTGGCGTAGTGGTATTTGATATAGGACATTCCACTACTTCTATTATGGTATATTTGGAAGGTTCTGTTTGGCATACTGCTGTTATACCTGTAGGAAGTCAGCATATAACTAATGATATAGCCGAAGGATTAAGAATCACAATACCTTCTGCTGAAAGATTAAAAAGAGATCATGGTTTTGCATTTATAGATATGGTTGGAGAAAAGGAAATTATTGAAGTACCTACTGCAAGCGGACAAATGCGTACTATACCTAAAAGAGTATTAACTGAAATTATACAGCCTAGAGTAGAAGAAATTTTCAGCTTATGCGGAAAAGAATTAAATAAAATGAAGTATATAGATTCTCTTTCTGCTGGTATGGTGTTTACAGGAGGAGGTGCCTTGCTTCCGGGATTGGTAGAACTTGCTAAGGCTTATCAAACTGCTGTTAAAGGTGCTGCCCCTATTAGTGCCAGAATAGGTGTGCCTGATAAAATTGAAGGCATCAGAGATATAGCAAATAATCCTGCATATTCAGCCGTTATTGGAATACTTATGATGAGTTTAGATGAAGCTACTCAGGTAAACATACCGCATAAAAAAACATCTGAAAAAGGTAAATTTAAATTCAACTTTAAAAATCCTTTCTCTGAGTTTTTCAAATAATTTGAAATTTAATATATCAACATAATTAATATTATACCTCATATATAACTTATTGTGGTATAATATTTTATTATACCCAATAATCAGATATCCATAACTTTTATAATACTCAAAATCAACTATATACATTTTGACAAATTAAATCATTTTTAGTATAATTAAACTATGAAAGAGATTAACAGACTTAATGATTTATTTGTACGATACTTAATCGGTACTGAAGGAGATGAAGCTATCTTTTTAGAGAAAATATTGTTAATGCTGTTTTAAATGATGTTGGTTTTGAATCTGTGAGTAATCTTGAAATTATTAATCCTTATAACTTATCAGAAAATGAGAATTTAAAAGAGTCTATTCTAGATGTTAAAGCAAAAACTAAAGATGGTAAAAAATACTTATTGAAATACAATTAGTCGGAAATAATAATTTTATAAAAAGAATATTATACTACATAGCTAAAAATATAGCTTCTGAGTTAAAAGAAAGTGATTTATACATTAATATAAGTCAGATGATTAGTATTATGAAGATATTTTATAATTAGACTGTTCTTCATCTTCTTAGAAAGATATTATCTCATTGTTTTCTTTTAATGTTTCTTCAAAAGATTTATTTTCTCTTTTATCAATTTCTTTTTGTATATCTTCTTTATAACTCTCTATCATTGTTATTTCTTTTAATTTTCCCAATTCTTCAAGAGTAAGTTCTGATAGTCTTCTGCCCTGTGTTATTTTATTTTCAAGTTCACGGATATGATTAAACTTTCTGCCTTGTAAAATGTGTTTTGCAGTTTCTGTGGTATTATATAAAGCTGATAATTCTTTATCTAATGGAATTATTTTCTCAAGTTCTTCGCCTGTCAGTTCATTGTATGCTCTGCCATTTGTTATAGATTGTATTTTATTTTCAAGCTCAGTTTTTCTTGATATTTCTTTTATTGGTTTTTCTCCTTCTTCTATATTGTTATCATCAATATATTCACCTCGTTTTTTCAATTCTTCTATAACTCTATTTCTATATCCTTCTTGCAAATTATAATTTGAAAGATATTGTTTTAATGAAATAGTATTTATTAGAATCCATACAGTTCCTTTGTACTCACCTATAGGACATACAGAAAAATCAATATTTCCTTTTTTCTCATTGCTGCTATTTTTTGATATAAACCTCTGTATAGCATTCATAATAGTGTTAGCTTCTGCTTTATTGTCAGACTTAAAAGTTATGCCAAAAAGTCCATTATCTTCTACAAAGTTTAGCTCTCTCATCGCTCCTCCAACTAACATTATATTAAATATTAGAATTAAAAATTATTGTTTCATCTATATATTTTTTTAATATTTCTTTACTATCTATATTTATTTCTTTTTTATTTATATCTAATAGAACATTTCCTCTATCTATGGTTATTCTATGAAACCTATCATTTAAATAAAAACTAAATCCATTAAATGCCTCTATTATGATATCTGGAGAATAACTATCTATAATAAAATCAATCAATTTCTGCTTTAATATCTGCATTTTATTTTCCATTTCTTGAAACGATATTTTGTAATTATAAAAAGTTTCTCTAATAATCTGTTCCATTTTATCCTCTATAAAATATTATTATTTTTTTCATTTTCTAATTTTATTTTTAATTTTACTGCATTTTTTATTATATCAACAAAACCATCAGCAGGTACATTTTCTTATTTAGTTACAAAGAAGATAAACTCAGTCAACAAATAAATAGTATCTTCGCTGCTAATATTTTTAGCATCGATAATAATACGTTCTTCTTTATTATCTCGTTCTATATGTATATATTGTTTTTGACTATCTATTTTCATAATCATATCCTATTAATAATCTTTCTTTTTATTTCCAAAAGCTCCATCTTCTTTTGCTGTTTTTCTGCTATGACAAGGGTGGGAAATAAGTAAAAGTCAAAAAATTAAAACTTTTTCTCAATCCCCGCCCTTTATGTTTAATTGCTTCACTTTGAATTTTAGCTTTATACTGTTTTATGAGTTAAATAACATTTGTTAGCACCCGCCCAAGCGTATTTTAAATTTGCAGTCTATTCACCGCACGGTATACGAAGAAAAATGTATAAAAGGATTAATAGTACAATTTTTGCAATATTTTAAAATCTATTCTGCGTGCGTTAAAAAAGTCATAAACCTAATAAAAGCTTGGGTGGGCWGCTAAAAATTCTTTTTAGACAATGAATAAAATTAAAAATTATAATTGCAGATTAAATAATAAGCCTAGAGGGTGGGAATTAGTAAAAGTCAAAAAAAATTAAAAACTTTTTCTCAATCCCCGCCCTTTATGTTTAATTGCTTTACTTTGAATTTTAGCTTTATACTGTTTTATGATTTAATTAACATCTGTTAGCACACACCCAAGCGTATTTTAAATTTGCGGTCTATTCACCTTATGATAAAGAAAATACTGCTAAGTCTGCCTCTCGAATCGTACTGACGAAGTCCGCTTTTGGTGTCGGAATGTGTCGTTAGGTTTAAGAAACTGTATATTAATACATTAGAATAAATGGTTTATGCAGTTATAAAGTATTATTTTTGTAATTGATAAATTATCAAAATTTCATATACAATCTCTTAAATTACTTTTTAAACAAGTCTATTAGTCGTTTTAATTGTTTGATTATACTAACAATAAAGATAAAATTTTAATAAATTCCATTTTTATCTTTAAAAAAGCAGAAATATTTATATAATAAATAGTATACATATTACGATATTTAACATAATTGTTTTTTCATTTAAGGAATAATTATGAAAGAAAAATACATAGTGTGGGAAGATAAATATAAGGTAGGATATAAAAGAATAGATGATCAGCATTTGGAATTAATAGAGATAATTAATGATTTGCATGATTGTATGGATAATAAAGATTCAAAAGATGAATCTCTTAAATCACAGTTTAAAAAGGCTTTAATAAAAACTGTTGATTATGTAGCATATCATTTTTCTTGCGAAGAAAAAATAATGCATGCTATTAAATACAATAAAATAATAGAACATTCTTCATACCATAGAGAATTTGCACAAACAATCTTTAATTATGTAAAATCCTATGAAAATGGTTCTTTAGATGCTATTAATAATTTAGTTCAGTATCTAAAAGATTGGTTTTTAAACCATATTTTAGTTACAGATAAAAAATTTATAAAGGAAGTTAAGGAAGCATTAGAAAAACTTTCTAAAGAATAATAAGGAGCTTTAATTATGGAACAAATGGCAGAAGTTATTGTTAAAAAAGGCTGGATTAAATGGGAAGATAGATTTAAAACTGGTTATAAAAGAATAGATAATCAGCATAAAGAGTTAGTTAATATTATAAATGATCTTTATGAAACAGGTGTTAGAGGTGATATTAGAGATGATGAAGTACAAAAATCATTTAAAGAAATCATCAAAAGAACTATAGACTATGCCACTTATCACTTTGCCTATGAAGAAAAAATTATGAATGCCATAAATTATTCCGGATCTAAAGACCATATATCTAAACATAGAGCATTCTCTCTCAAAATAGTTGATGAAGTTAATAGTTATGAGCGAGGTGATGATTTAGTAATTAAAGATTTTATTACTTTTTTAAAAGATTGGCTGCTTAATCATATAGTGCTTGAAGATAAAAAATTTATAGCTGAAGTAAAAACTACATTAGCTAAAATGTATGAAGAAGAAATAAATTGATTTTATTATTTTTATAAATAAAGCCTTATAGTTTTTCTATAAGGCTTTATTCGTTTATAAATCATAAATATTTTTCTATTTCTGTAAAAGCTACACCTGCCTTTTCTTGTATATAAATATCAACTATAGAATTAGTAAAGCTGGAAGGTGCAGGATTAATTTCCATAATCTTTGCTCCGGACCTTTTAGCTATATGAGGAATTTGAGCTGCCGGCATTACCTCACCGCCTGTACCTACTATAATAAACAAGTCGCTTTTTTGTGCATCTTCTATTGAAGAGTTAAAATCTATTGCAGGAAGCTGTTCACCAAAAAATACAAAGTCAGGTTTTAAGGTAGATCCGCATTTTTCACATGAAGGCGGATCCATGGCAAGTATTTCTTTACTGATTTTATATCTTGTTTTGCATTTCATACATACTGCATATTTAGCTGTGCCATGAAGTTCATATACTATTTTACTTCCGGCTTCCTGATGAAGATTATCAATATTTTGAGTAATTACACTTCTCATAATCCCCATTTTTTCTAAATTTGCTAATACTATATGAGCTTTATTAGGTTTTACATCTGTAATAGGATCATAAAAAACTTTTTTTAATGAATTCCAAGATTCTTTCTGATGCTTCATAAAATAAGATATTTCAGCGAACTGACTTCCATGCTTCTCCCAAAGGCCATTTTCACCTCTGAACGGAGGTACCCCGCTTTCAACACTTATGCCTGCTCCTGTAAAAGCTACTGCATATTTTGATTCTTTTATTGTTTGTGCTATTAATTTATAATCTGTCATAATTATTTATTATATAATATAATTAATTTTTTTTCCAGCAAAATAAAAAATAAATACTTAAAAATGAAAATTATATATTATTAATCCTTTCAAAAAAATAACAATAATATAAAAAAATATTATTAATGTTCTTTGATTCATATCTTATTTCTCATAAAATAGGTATTCTATGATAATATTTTTATTGACAGATAACTTTAATATGTTATAATATAACATATTGTTTTATAGTAAACTAGAAGAAAAAATTTAAGGATATATTATGATTAGCAGAACACAAATTATGCGTTTATTAAAATATAAAAATGCTCTAAGACGCATGAAGAGTTTTGGATTTATAAAAGCATATTCTAATAACTTGGGGGATGCAATAGGTATAACTTCGGTTCAGGTAAGAAAAGACTTTTCATTATTTAATATATCTGGAAATAAGAAGGGCGGATATAATATAGATGATTTATTAGAGCAAATTGATAGCATATTAGGAAAACAAATATCTCATAATATTATATTAGTAGGATATGGTAAAATAGGAAAAGCATTGGTTAATTACAGAGGCTTTGAAAGCGAATCTATAAAGATAGTTGCAGCATTTGACCATAACCCTGAAAAAATAGATAGAGATGCCGCCATTCCTATACTTCCTATAGAGGAATTAAAAGATTTCATAATTAATAATAAAATAGAGATAGCAATATTAACTGTACCTGATTTGGAAGCTCAAAGAATGTTTGATGTTATATGTAATGCTGGTATAAAAGGAGTATTAAATTTTGCTCCTATAAAACTTTTAGAGAGACCTGATTGTATAATCAATGATGTTAATATAGCTGATGAGATTGAATCTTTATTCTACTTTATAAACGATGTGAAAGATACTAATTATTCTTCCGGAAAAAAAAATAAAGAGAAAGCGGATAAATAATTAAAGGTTAATTTTTATGAATAAAGCAGTACTTGTAATTATATTTAATAGGGCGGATAAATTTAGAAAAGTTATTGATTCATTAAGAATAGTAAAACCTAATAAATTATATATAGCTGCTGATGGTCCTAGAATAAATAATAAAAATGATATAATAAAATGTTCTGAGGCTAGAGAAGTTATCAAAGAAATTGATTGGGAATGTCAAATAAAAACATTGTTTCATGATGAAAATTTGGGTTGTGAAAAAGGA
Source organism: Brachyspira hampsonii (assembly GCF_001746205.1). Classification (NCBI taxonomy): domain Bacteria; kingdom Pseudomonadati; phylum Spirochaetota; class Spirochaetia; order Brachyspirales; family Brachyspiraceae; genus Brachyspira; species Brachyspira hampsonii. The sequence continues at coordinate 673,577 of NZ_MDCO01000012.1, read as the reverse complement.
GTATCTTCAGCTGTTACTTGGCTTTTTGAAAATGAAGAAGATGGAATTATACTTGAAGATGATATAGTTCCAGATGAAACTTTTTTTTATTTTTGCGAAAAATTATTAGAGCATTATAAAGATGATGAAAGAATTATGCATATAGGAAATAATAATATACATGATGAAGGTTCATTAGACTCTTATTATATATGTTCTATAGCAAATTCTTGGGGATGGGCTAGTTGGAGGAGGGCTTGGAAATATTTTGATTTAGGCTTATTTAAATATGATTACGATAAGATAATAAATTCAATAGAAAATAGATTTGATAATGAAATGGTAAAAAGGTTTTGGAAAAAGAATGCTTTTGAATTAAAAAATAATCCTTATGCAGTTTGGGATAATTCTTGGATTATTTCTGTTATTATAAATAACGGTATGGCAATATATCCAAATCAAAATTTGATAACAAATGTTGGATTTGATGAAGAAGCTACTCATATAAGAGATAAAAATCATCGCTTTGCTAATTTAAAAACAACACATTTGAATGAAATAAAGTATTTGGAAAAATTAGAATTAAATAAAAAAATGGATGAAAAAATAACTTCAGATTTTTATGGTCAGGAAGTTAATATAAAAAAAATTTTAGATGATATAGATAAATTAAATTTTTTTATTAATGATATAACAAATAAGATCGCCTGGTTTATACCTATAAAAAAATTCAGAGATAAATTTAGAAGTTATGTAAAGATGAAATTGGAAAATGTTAAACCGTATAATTATCCATTTGAATTATAAAAAATAAGGACTGTTTTACACAGCCCTTTATTTATATATTTTTAATAATGCATTATTTATTATAGGTTAGGCTTGCTCTGGTAAGTAAATCTACAACTTCTGTATTACCATTTTCCATAGCATACATTAGAGCAGTCTTTTTAAATTTATCTAAAGTATTTAAATAAGCACCTGCATTAATCAAATATTCTGCTGAAATATAATCGCCATTTTCGGCAGCAAACATTAAAGCAGTTTTTCCATCATTATCAGCAATATTTAAGTCTGCTTTATTCATAATAAGTGCATTAACTGCATCACTTTTTCCTGAAATAGCCGCCCATATTAAAGCTGTTCTGCCGTCTCGCATTTTAAAGTTTATATCGGATTTTCCTATGAGTAATGATGATATTACATCTGTTAAGCCTAATGTAGAAGCTAAGGCAAGAGGTGTAATATTTCCATAAGGTCCGTAAGAAGCTACTACATTGGCATCAGCACCTCTTTCCAATAAAAGCCTTGCAATATCATTATTTCCTCTGGCTATAGCATAGAATAAAGCATTAGCACCATATTCATTTATATAATTAATATCACTGCCTTTGTCTAATAATAATCTTACTATTAAATCATGATTATTAAAAGAAGCTACCATTAAAGGAGTCATATTATAATTTATTCCGTCATCATTTCCGCTTCTATAAGTTCCCATCATTCTTAAATCGGCATTAGCATTAACTATCATTTCAACTATGCTGTAGTATCCTTTTCCTGCAGCCTGAAGTAATGCTGTTGTTCCGCCGTTTATTTTTATATTAGGGTTAGCGTTTTTTGCAAGCAGATAAGAAACTATATCAACATATCCGGCATCGGCAGCATAAATTAAAGCTGTTTTTCCATGTATGCATGTGAGATTAACATTTGCATTTTGGGATAGAAGGAGAAGTACAATATCCTTATATCCTTTTGAGGCTGCTGTGATTAAGGCATTATGTCCCTGATTATCCCCAAAGTCTATAAAATTTGAAATAGAGCCTTGAGAGATTAATCTTTTTATGCCGTTAGTATCTCCTGCATTAGCATAATCCAATAACTGATCTAATCTTCCTGTATTAGGTGTTTGTGCAAATAATACAAAAAAAGCATTTAAAAATATTAAAATAAAACTTAAATAACGCATTTTTAATTCTTCCTTAAAGTATAGAATTTTCGCTGTTATCAAATTTCGGAATAAGATATATTAATTTTTAATTGCTTTATGATTTATTTTTTGTATTATTTAAATAATATTTATAAAGTTCTTTCTTGGTAGAATATAGACTTACTCCCTTTATAGGACTTATTTTTAAAGTTATTGTGGCTAATTTAATCTTTCTTAAACTATTAACATATAAATATCTTTCTCTTATGGCATTTATTATATCAATGCTTATACATTTTTCATTTGCTCCATAATTATAATATTGATAAGCCTCTTTGCTTTCTTCTATGCCATATTTAATATCATTAATTATTTTAAAAAAGTGATTTTCTGTAAAGCGGCTTGTAAATATAATAAGTTCTAAATCTTTATAATTATTTTCATCTGTTACAATATTGCTAAGTATATTATTATATTCCAATATTATTAAATCAGTGTCTTTGGAACTATTCTCATTTTTTCTCTCACATTTTAAAAATACATCTGCTATTCCTATTTTATTTTCTTCAAAGATTTTTTTCTTCTTGCTCTTATTAAAAATAAAATCACTTCCATTTTTATAATCTATATCAAAGCAGTCAGCAATTATTTTCCAAAACTCACTTCTTTTACTTGAATAATACCAAGCATTATTTTGCTCTTTTATGCTTAATTTACTAAACTTTTCTTTATTAGAATATAATGGAACAGGAAAAGTACCTAATATTAAAATTTTCATTTTATTAGGAAAGAAATTAATATCATCAAATATATGTTTTTCAATATTCATTTTTTACTATCCAAATATAATTATACAGCTTATTATTATTATAAGTCCTAAAATTCCTGTGAGTATTCTAACTCCAATCTCTCCAAGAACTTCATATATATCTATCATGGAATTTGAGCTGTTATTGTTTAAAAGCCAATTCCATTTAAAAATTGCATCCAGAATAAACATAATGCCTATTAATATTCCAAATATATATGGACATTTTTTGATATAATTTACTAAACTTTCCATAGTTAATAATTATATTATATTTATATATAAAAGCAAAATTATTTAATTTTTAAATTTCAATAACGCACGGGGAGTAAAATTTTATATATAATGATAATGAGATTAATAACATATTCAATAATTATAATTATATTCTGCGTGCGGTGAATGTATTATTAATTTAAAAAAACTTGGGTGGGCAGCTAAAAAATTCTAATTGGATTATAAAAAATAAAGAATTAATATTGCAAAATAAATTAAAAATCCTAAATGGTGGGGTATGAAAATAATTTTAAAACTTTATTTTAATTGCCCGCCCTTTAAGATTTATTATTATAATTTGAATTCTAGTATTAATTATATTTAAAATCTAATCAGAAATTATAGCACCCGCCCAAACGATTTTTAATTTTTTAATCTGTTCACGCACGGATAATGATATTTCTTAATATAATTAAATTCGAATAGTATATAAATTTATATTTTTAGTTTTATTCTGCGTGCGGTATATTAATCCTGATTAACTAGCTTTTCTTCACTTCCATTTACCTTGCCGTCTTTATCCACTTTAACTGTAAATATTTTTGAAACACCTTTCTCTTCAGCAGTTATTCCGTAATAAGCATCGGCTATAGTAGCAGATACTTCATCATGCGTAATGATTAAGAATTGAGTTTTGTCAGATAGGTTTTTAACCATGTTTTTATATCTAATAATATTTGCTCCGTCAAGTGCCGCATCCACCTCATCAAGTATACAGAAAGGACTAGGACGGTATAGAAATATTGCAAATACTAAAGCAAGCCCTGTCATAGTAAGCTCTCCTCCTGAATATGATACAATATTTTCCATTCTCTTTCCCGGAGGCTGAGCAAATATATCTATAGGACTATTTAATAAATCTTCTTCATTTTGTATTTTAAGTCCGGCATTTCCTCCGCCGAATAATATTTTAAATGTTTCTGAGAATTTTTTATTTATTTCATTAAATGTTTTTAGAAAATCTTCACCGGCTTTTTTATTAGCATCGGCTATAATTTTTAATATTTCCTCTTTTGATTTTTCTAAATCTTCTTTTTGTTTTGTAAGAAATTCAAATCTGTTTTTAGCTTCCTGATATTCATCAAGTGCCATCTCATTTATATGTCCGAGATTCTTTATTCTTTCATTGATAGTATTTAGTTTATTTTTATATGATTCTTCATCTATTAAGTTCTGTGTATTTTCTTCAAAGTCTTTTAAGTTAAGAGCATAGTTTTCATAGAAATGAGTATAAATATCTTTTATTTTATCATTGCTTTGATTTATTCTCTCTCCAACTCTTGTTATATTTTCATTTATTTCATTAAGTCTTTTAATTCTTTTAGCAAGGCTAGTTTCAAAATTTGATAATGCAGATTCCGCTTTTTTTATTTCATTTGCTTTATGTCTGGATTCGCTTTCTGTTTTTGATTTTTTCTTTTCTAATTCTTTATAATTAATAGAGTTTTCTTTATATTCTTCATTAAGTTTTTTATATTCTTCTTCTAATCTGCTTATTTTTTCATTAAGTGAGGCAAATTCATCTTCTATCATCTTCATACTTTTTAATATCATTTCTTTTCTGTCTTCAGATGCTTTTTTATTAGTTTCGTATTTTGCTCTTTCTATTGTTAGGGTAGTGAGATTAGCATTTCCTCTATTAATATTATCTGCGGCTATTTTTATTTCATTATTTATCTCTTCAATTTTTTCTACATTATTTTTTATAAAACTTTCTAAATCAGCAATTTCCTTGTCTATAGCTTCTTTCTGCATATAAGTACCTTCCTTGTCAAAAAGCAAATCTACAAAAGGATCTTTTATTTTGGTATACTCTTTAAATATACATTGCAGAAATAATGCATCTTTTTTCTCTGTATCTAAACTTTCCCCTAAATTTCTTATAAAACCGCATAATGAATTGTAGCTAAGTTCATTTAAATTTGATAATACTCCCTCTTCTTCAAATTCATTTATAGTGTTCATCTTTATATTTATAGCATTAAGAAGATTATTAAAACCTATATCAATATCACTTTCATGCTTTCCTATATTTTGATAAAAGCTGTTGCCCATTACATCTTTTTTCTTTTCATCTATTTCTGTGATTATTTTATTTATAACTTCTAATTGTCTTTCTCTTGCATCAGCAATTTTTAATGCAGCATTTTGATTCTCATTTGTTAAGGCAGATATTTTATCATTTAGAGCAGCTATTTTATTTTGCTCATTTGCAATATTAGTTTCTTCTGCTTCTTGTTCTTTAAGAGATTTTTCTATATTTTCAGCTATAGTTTTTACTTCTTCTTCAAGTTCGGCTATTTGATTTTTATCTTCTTCTATTCTTTTTAAAAGAGAGTTTTTTCTGTTAATAGTTTCATCTTTTTCTTTACCCGCATTATCAAGCTGATTTTTTAATTGATTTGACATCTTTTCTATATGAGTAAGCTCTGTTATTATTAGTGAAACCTGTTTATCAAGTTCTATAGATAATGTTCTTGTTTCTTCAAATTTCAAAAGCTCCTGCTGTTTCTGTTTATCTAAATCCTGAAGTTCTTTTTCCAACTCCGATTTTTTATTTGTATGTTCTTCAAGGCTTTTATTTTGATCTTCTAAAGTGATTTTTAATTTTTTTACTTGATTAACATTTAAACTTATATTTATTTTTTTCTGCTCATCTTTAAGATTATAATATTTTTCAGTTCTTGATGCCTGTTCTTTTAGAGATTTATAATGTTTTTCAGCGTTCTTTATTTCTATTTTTACATTATCAAGGTTACTTTCGGACTCTTCTAACTTTTTAGCAGCTTCCCTTCTTCTTTCGAGATATTTACTTATTCCTGCAGCATTTTCTATAATACTTCTTCTCTCTTCAGGTTTCTGTTTTGCTATTTCTGAAACTGTACCCTGCTTAATAACAGAATATGCATTTTTACCAAGCCCAGTGTCCAAAAACATATCAACTATATCTTTTAATCTTACCTGTTCATCATTAATATAGTATTCTGACAATCCTTTTCTATAGTATTTTCTTGTAACTATAACTTCATCTGTATCGTATTTTTTTATCCATTTTGATTTATTATCTAAAGTGAGAGCAACCTGTGCGAGAGATGATGGTTTTCTAGTATCCGTACCATGAAATATTACGCTTTCAAGCCCTTTGGAACTGTCTATTCTTAATCTGCTTGCGGACTGTTCACCCATAACCCATAGGAAAGCTTCTACTATATTGCTTTTACCTATTCCATTTGGTCCAAGCACTACAGTAACACCTTCATTAAATTCTATATTTGTTTCTATGGCAAATGATTTGAATCCGTGCAAATTAAGATTCTTTATGTACATCTCTTTTCCTATATTAAGTGTATATTTAATAATTATACAATTCTATTAAAAAATAATCAATTAATTTAATCTATAATGTATAAAAACACTGTAAATTTGTTTTTGTATAGTAATGTCCGTTATCATTTTCGGTATAATGCATAGTAAATATGAAGATTATCATAATTTTGTTATAATAAAATATTAATTTTTCTTTAAGCTGTTCAAATGCATATAGAAAATATTAAGGAGAGATAAATTATAATTGGCATATGGGTATATAATTTAAGTTTAAAAACTAATTACATTTTCCCACCCTTTAGCCTTATAACTTTTATTTGTAATAGTCATTTTTATTTTTCTTTTTTATTTAATTAGAATTTTTAGCTGCCCACCCAAGATTTTTTTAAATTTATTGCTTTCGGCTCCGCACGCAGAATAAAGCTACAAATATAAATATATTTGCAATTCAAATTTTATTTTATTATAAATATTGTTTACCGTGCGTTAATTCTTGTTCTTGAATTAAACTATGTAATCTTTCTTTATTATCAGTTACTAATATAAAATTTCTTTTATTAAAATTATTTAAAATTATATCTAATATCTCATTATCATCAAAATAATTTATTATAATATTATGATTATAATACTTTATAAATGTTTTTATTAAATCCAATTTATTATTTATTTTTTTTATATCCTCTTTTTGAGATATTTCATTTAATTTAAATATAAAATCCATTTCAGGCATATTTTTTTTATCAGCATTTACTAAATCAATATTCTTAAAATCATGTATATATAAAGTATTTAATATGTTGTTATTAATCAATATCTTAAATATGTTTTCAAGAACCATAAAAAAAATATCAATCTTTCTGCTGAAAAGAACTTTTGATGAAAAACTTTTTTGTTTGTATGTGAAAATAATATTAATTATATTGTCCGACTCAAAGAATGAATTAATATTAATTTCAGCATCATAATTTAGTTTTAAATAAATTTTTTCTATATCAGTATTATCGTGTTTTTTAAATATTTTTGAAATGGCTTCTTTTTTTGAGTATTCTAATATTATATTTAGAAAGTCAATACATTCTAATATAGTATCATTATCAATATTTCCATTATATTTATCATTTTCCATTATTGCACTTATTATTTTACTTATAGATAATAATTCATAGTCATTTATTTTATAGAAATCAAAAAAATGGAAATTATTTATATACCAAATTAAATTAACTAAATTAATATCTTTATTAGAAAATATAGTTATAGGTGATATTCGTACTATTTTCTCTTTTACATAATAATTATCTATTTTTAGATTTTCTATACATACATCTATATTCATAATAATTTTTCAATACTATTAAAGTCAATCTTTTCTTTCATGTTGTGCAGCATTTTTAAAGGCTTTATATTTAAACTTATAAAAATATTTTCTATATTTTTATAATCTAATTGAGGCACAAATATATTTATTTTACTAATAATATTAGGTGTACTTTTATTAGTATTTTCTTTCCATCCAACTATCTCTAAATTAATAAGTCTGATCCCAAATTCGCTTAATTCAGTTTCAAAATCTATTTTCGAAGAATGTTCTATTAAATATACTATAGCCCTTTTTTTATTTGATATATAATATGGTATAAAAAATCTATATATGGAAGTGCTTAAAAATATACATATGCATCCTATAGCAGACAGCACCCATTGTCCTGATCCTATTACTATTCCTATACATGCAGTAACCCAAACTATGGCGGCAGTTGTTATACCATGAAGTTTTCCTCTATTTTGTATGATCATTCCAGCCCCTAAAAAACCGATTCCTGAAACTATTTGTGCCGATATTCTGTTATAATCTGGTACTTTGCTTAAGACTGCTGTTCCTAATTTAGCTAGTTCAGTATTTTCTAATATTATAGCACTTGCAAATACATCTTCATAGCAGGATAAAAGTGCTGCTCCCATACAAACTATACTTGTGGTTCTGCTTCCTATTGGTTTTTTATGCTGTTCTCTTTCCCAGCCTATAAAAATACCCATAATATATGCTACTAATATTCTTGTTGTTATCTCTAAAATGCTAAAGTTTCCTAAGGCATGCCTAATATATTCTGTAAACATAAATAATATCCAATAATAAATATTAATATTATCGAAAAAAACACCAATAATTAAAGTTTATAAATCTATATCAGCATATATTTCATATTCATTTTTGGAATACAATGCTATAGAATCTTTTGAAACACTTATAATTTCATCTATGAATTTTTTTATATTATAATCAAGATCTGAAGAAAAATATTCCAATACCATGTCTAAGTTCATTCCGCTTATTAAACAAATATTGTCATTTTTTCTATAAAACCTGCTCGCTATATTAAAAGGGGTTCCTCCGTATAGATCTGTCATTATTAAAACTTGGTTATTTTTATATTTTTCTAATAATTCTTTTAACTTACTTTCTATATGATCAAAGGTATCATCCGCCTGCAAATTTATTACATCATAATCTGATAAATTACCTAATATCATCTTTGCCGATTCAATAAATGTGGATGCTAAATTGCCATGACCCATTAATATTAAATTAGGTTTCATAATCAATACTCCCATTCACAGTTTATTACTTTATATATTATAAATATAATAATTGTTTTATATTATTCAAATTTAATTAGAAAAAAATTTACTTATAAAGCATTTTGTATATAGTAATTTTACATAGAGATTAAATATTTTATTATATACTTGTTCCAAAACTATTTTTATTTATAATTTCAGATAATCACAGTCTTGCTGCACACTGTTTTTATAATTGATAAATTACGAAAATTTTATATACAATCTTGACAAGTAATTTTGAAGCAAGTATTATGTATCAATTAGTACCTAAATGCTTTTGTATTAATAGTTCATAAAATCCATTAGTCATTATTTGTGATATGGCATTGTTTACTTCATCTATAAAGATATTTTCTTCTTTTCTAAATGCTATAGCATAATCTTCTTGAGGGTATTCTATAGTATTGACAAGTTTTATACTTTTATCATACCTAAGAAAATGATTACATGTTTCTTTATCAAAAATGGCGGCATCCATATTTCCAACTTTTAATGAGAGTATTATACTGCTTCCTGTGTCGAATCTTTCTATTTCTATTCCTTCTTTTTCCGAGATCATATTATCGGCTACAGTGTCTCTTATAACACCTACTTTTTTGCCTATCAAATCTTCTTCTTTTTGTATTGATTCATTATCTATCCTTACCAATACAGCCTGACTTGATGTATAGTATTTATCAGAAAATGTAAGATATTTTTTTCGCTCTTCTGTTACACTCATTCCTGCTATAATCATATCTATTTTTTTAGATTCCAAAGCGGGCATAAGTTCTTCAAAACGCATAGGAAAAAAAATCATATTTGAGCCGGATATTTTTGATATTTCATTAACTAAATCATAATCAAATCCGCCAATATTTCCATTAGACATATATCCAAAAGGATAATCGTAAACATATATTCCTACATTGATGTATTGGTTTGAGGAAAAATCTTTTTTAAAATAAATATTCTCATTAGATTTTTTACATGATAATGATAAAATCATTAATATAATTAATATAATTTTTTTCACTTTTATTTCCTAAAATTAAATATAGTCTAATTAATAATAAATTAATATGTATATATAAAAAAGTCAAGCCGTTTATTATTAAGCAGTATTATTGTAAATGTTTATCAACTAATTTTTGGTAGATTCCATTATATATTATAGTATTCAGTCCATTATTAATTTTTTGCAGTAAAGTATAATCATCTTTTCTCACAGCGATACCATAATCAAGTTCTGGAAATGTTATCTCTTCAATTATTTTAAGATCATTATCATATTTAATATAATTATTGCATGTAACTCTGTCAAGCATAACAGCATCTATTTTTTCTACTTTTAATGCGAGTAAAGAACTGCCTGCTATATCAAATTTTATAACATTTATATTATTAGATGATGAAATAATAGTATCTGAAATTGTATCTTTTATAACACCAACACTTTTACCAAGCAAATCATCAAATATTTTTATATGATTATTCTTACTAAGAACTATAATACTTTGAGATGAACTATAATATTTATCAGAAAAAGAAATATATTTTTTTCGCTCTTCTGTTATACTTATTCCCGCTATAATAGCATCTACATTACTCAACTGCAATTGAGGTATAAGTTTTGAAAATTCCATGGATATAAACTCAACCCTAAAACCTGATGCTTTGGCTATTTCATTCATTATATCATAATCGAATCCTCCTAAGTTATTATTTCTTAAATAAAGAAGAGGATAATCATAAACATATATTCCAACCTTTACAGTAGTATTATTAGAATAATTATTATTTATTGTTTTGCTTATATTAGAATTATTATTGCAGGCTAAAAAAGAAATTAGAGCAAATAATATAAAAATTATTACTTTCTTCATTTTTAAATAAAACATACGCTTTATTTAAAAAATATAAAAAATAATTAAAAAGTCAATATGTATTTTGTATATAAAAGCAATAAAGAAAATTATTTGCAAAAACACACTTACTATATTATAATATATCATTAATAGAAAAGCATAATATTTTTAATATCAATCAATTTTAATAATAAGGATATATTTTAATAAATGTCATACGCTGAAAAAATTAGAAATTTTTGTATTATAGCACATGTTGACCATGGCAAAAGCACATTAGCTGACAGAATTATAGAGCATACCAAAGCAGTATCAAGCAGAGAGATGAAAGCTCAAATATTAGACTCTATGGATATAGAAAGAGAGAGAGGAATAACTATAAAAAGCCAAGCTGTAAAACTTTCATATCAGGCTAAAGACGGAGAAGTATATACTCTTAATCTGATAGATACACCAGGTCATGTTGACTTTAATTATGAGGTTTCCCGTTCACTTGCTGCATGCGAGGGTGCTATATTAGTGGTGGATGCTGCTCAAGGAGTAGAAGCTCAGACTATTTCTAACTTTTATCTTGCTTTTGAAAATAATTTGGAGATTGTGCCTGTTATTAATAAAATAGATTTACCTGCTGCCAATATTGAGCTTTGTAAAGAACAGATGGAAAAAGAGTTCGGTGTTAATAAAGATGATGTTGTGCTTGCAAGTGCTAAAAATGATATAGGTATTGATGAAATACTTGAAGCAGTTGTTAAGATGATACCTTCCCCAAAAGATAATACTAATAAAAAAACTAGAGCTTTAATATTTGATTCTTATTATGATCCTTTCCGCGGTGCTGTTATGATAGTGAGAATATTTGACGGCTCTATAAAAAAGAATGATAAACTTCTTTTAATGGAAACTAAAGCAGAGTACGAAGTTGAAGAATGCGGTACCCTTTTGCTTGGGCTTAAATCAGCTAATGAACTTAAAAGCGGAGAAGTAGGATACATTATTGCGGGCATTAAAAATATATCTGACATAAAAATAGGAGATACTATAACACTTGAAGAAAATCCTTCTGATGAGCCTTTAATAGGATATAAAGAAGTTCTGCCTATGGTATTTGCTGGTATCTTTCCAGCTGAAGATGAAGATTATACAAGTCTTCAAAAGGCATTAGAAAAATTAAAATTAAATGATGCTTCTTTAGTGTATGAGCCAGAACGTTCTATAGCTTTGGGCTTTGGATACAGATGCGGATTTTTAGGACTTTTACATTTAGAGATTGTGCAGGAGAGACTTGAAAGAGAGTTTAATCTCAATCTAGTAATAACCAGCCCTTCTGTAGAGGTAAAATTAAAACTCACAAACGGCGAAGAGAAAATTATTGATAACCCTGCAGATTTTCCTACAGCACAGTATATAGAAAAATGTTATGAGCCTTTTATAAATGCTCTTATAATAGTGCCTACCGATTATTTAGGTAATATTATATCTCTTTGTATAGACAGAAGAGGTACGCAGACATCATTAAATTATTTAGATGATAAAAGAGCAGAAATAAAATTTGACTTGCCTTTAATAGAAGTAGTGTATGACTTTTACGATAAATTAAAATCAATATCAAGAGGATATGCTTCATTTGACTATGATTTTTCAGACTTCAGAGAAAGCCAAATAGAAAAGATAGATATACTTGTTCATGGAGAAGTAGTAGATGCTTTATCATTTATGGCACATAGAAGCAATGCCGAAAGCAGAGGAAGACAAATCATAGAAAAATTAAAACATCTCATTCCAAAACATATGTTTCAGATTCCGTTACAGGCAGCAATAGGCGGAAGGATTATCGCTCGTGAAAATATTAGTGCTTTAAGGAAAAATGTTACAGCTAAATGTTATGGAGGCGACATCACAAGAAAAAGAAAACTTCTTGAAAAACAAAAAGAAGGTAAAAAACGAATGAAAGCTATTGGAAGTGTAGAGATACCTCAGGATGCATTCATAAGCGTACTAAAAACTGATGACAACAATAAATAATTTTAGAGTCAATTTATAACGCACGGTAGATAGATTCTTATTTATTATTGAAATTATGATTTTAATATTTTCTACATTTTAGGTTTCACAAATCGTGCGGTGAATAAAATTCAAAAATTAAAAAAAACTTGGGCGGGTGCTTTAATGTCTAATATAATAATAAGAATATAAAAAATATAAATTTCAAATAAAAATTATAAAGCATAGAGGGTGGGGAGTGTAAATAAATTTAAAACTTTAATTACATACCTAGCCTTTTATATTTTAAAATTTTATATCTTTATTTTTTTAAAACTAATACTGAAAAGTTAATGCACGCCTAAGTTATAATTAAATTTAACGCACGGTATATGATTTTTTGTTTACTGTTTAAATTGCAATTTAAATATTTTTTATATTTTAAATTTTGCTAACCGTGCGGTATTTGAATATATGAGCATCTAATTTATTAATAAATAAAATTATCCGGTATATTCTTCTATATATTTATGCATAAGCATTTTTATTGTTTCTTTGTCTGCATCAAGCGATGCTATATCAAATGCATCAATCATAATTTTTCTCTCTTCCGGAGTTAAACATTTAACAGGATCTTTTGCTATGAATAATTTTTTATATTGAGAAGGTATTAATGTTTCATCGTCCATTAAGATTTCTTCGTAAAGTTTTTCTCCTTCTCTAATCCCTGTAAAAATTATAGGAATATCTTTTTCAGTAAGTCCGTACATTTTCAGCATGTTTCTAGCCAAGTCTAAAATCTTAACAGGCTTTCCCATATCCAAAGTAAATATTATACCGTCATTCAAAGTACATGCTTTAATTACAAGTCTTGCAGCTTCCCTTATAGACATAAAAAATCTTACCATTTCAGGGTGAGTAACTGTTAATGCTTTGCCTTCTCTAATCTGCTTTTCAAATACAGGTATAACACTTCCGCTGCTGCCTAAAACATTTCCAAATCTTGTTATTTTGAATGCAGTATTATTTTGTTCATGCGACAATGACATTATCATTCTTTCGCATATTCTTTTGCTTGCTCCCATTAGCGAAGTAGGACGAACTGCTTTATCTGTTGATATGAATACAAAGTTTTTGATATTATTTTTAATAGCAAGGGTTGCTATATTTTCTGTTGCTAGTATATTATTTTTAATCGCTTCTTCAGGATAGCTTTCCATAAAAGGAAGATGTTTATGGGCAGCTGCATGAAAAATTATATCTGGCTTTTCTTCTTTCAAGATTTTATCAACTTTAACATAGTCTCGTACATTTGATATTATATACATGAATTTGTGTTTATGTTTTTCATTGTTTCTGTCATTTAAAGACATTATAAGATTATGAATTGCATTTTCAGAATTATCTAAAGCCATAACTTTTTTTACAGGAAGTGTAATTAATTGCCTTACAAGTTCGCTTCCGATAGAGCCTCCTCCGCCTGTAACTAATATTATTTTATTTTTATAGTATGATGATATTTCTTTTTCATCAAAACCAATCTCTTCTCTTCCAAGCAAGTCAGAAGGCTCAAGGTTTCTAATATCTTTTATAGAAGCATTTCCCTTTATTATTTCAAAAAAACATGGAAGTATTTTATATCTTATTCCTGTGGGATATATAATATTTAATATTTCAAGAAGTTCTTTTTGTTTAAGCGTAGGTATTGCTATAATAATTTCTTCTATATCTACATTTTCATTTTTATATTCTTTTATAATATTTTCTATGTCTTTTACTTTTCCTTTTACTTTTATAGAATGGTTTTTAATATTTACTTGTCTCTTATTTTCATCATCATCTAAAAAGCAAAGTATATTATATTCGTTATTATCATCAGAAGTGAGTATTTCAGATGCAAGAGTCTCACCGGCATTTCCTGCTCCTATTATAACTATATTTTTTCTGTTCATTACTTCAAACCTAAAATACATATATAAATAGGGTTATAGTATATATTTTTTTTGCTTATTATACAAGGATTTTATTATATATTGTCTATTTTAGAAAAAGTTTTTATTAAAAAATAAATTGTAAATAAAATATTGACATTAATAATTTGATATTTTATAATATTACTATGTAAATAATATTTACTTCATTAGATAGTACACTCGACAAATAATTTAAATTTTTCAAAAAATTTAATATCATATAAAAATTATAACAATTCTAAAAAAATATATTTTTCTTTATATTATTTTAAGTCAAGATTTGTATTGCAAATAATTTTAAAACTCTATTTATATCATTCAATCAAAAAACAATCAGAAATAATAAAAAACTACATAAATTTTATTATTACATATTTTCTTAATTTTTTGAGAATATTTTTTTGCTATGATAAAAGCATTTTAAACAATGTTTTTTATAAAAATTATAATTTACACAAGGAGTTCTAATATGAACAAAAAACTATTTTCCATTCTTTTTACTTTATTTTTAGCAGGTATCTTATCTGTAAACTGTTCTAATAAGGATAAAACAGGTTCAGGCGGTAATGCTAAAATAGATTCTAAATATGCCGGTACTTGGGTTTATACAGACAGCGACAGTAGTACAGCTTTTATTGTTAACAGTGACGGAAGTCTAGTTTTTGGACAAGATGCAACAACTCAGGTAGAAGGAAGCGGAGATACATATATTGTTACAATTATTATAGAAGGTACTACATACAAAATACAGATAAAATTCACTTCAGAAACTGCAGCAGAAATTTCAAATGTGTTATATCCTGAAGACCCAAAACAATATGTTACAAAACAACAACAATAATTTTTTATTTTTATAAAATTAATAATATAGAAATTTAGTTAATATAAAAATACCTAACTAGTTAAATAATTAGTTAGGTATTTAATTTTTATTAATATTATATTTTTAATAATTTAGTTTTGAGATTTATTTAGTCCCCGCCAAGTTTTTATTATATTTAAAATTTATTTAACGCACGGTAAGCAAAATTTATAATATAATAAAAAATTTGAATTTAAATAAGTTTATATTTTTAGTTTCATTATGCGTGCGGTAATTATACATCAAATTTAAATAACACTAGGGTGGGCATCTAAAAAATTATAATTAGATTATGAAGAAGTAAAAAATTTAAATCTGAAAATAAATTAAAAAGCCTATAGGGTGGGAATTAGGATAAAGCAAAAAAAATTATTCTCATTCCCCACCCTTTAGAGTTTGTTATTTTACTTTGGATTTTAGTTTGATACTGTTTTGTGATTCAAATAACATCTATTAGCACCCACCCAAGTTTTTATTATATTTAAAATTTATTTAACGCACGGTAAGCAAAATTTATAATATAATGAAATTTGAATTTCAAATAAGTTTATATTTTTAGTTTTATTATGCGTGCGGTTATTCAACTACTCCAATGTACGGAAGATTTCTATATTTCTGAGCATAGTCAATTCCGTAACCTACTACAAACTCATCTTCTATATCAAAACCATTATAGTCTATTTTGATGTCAACTTTTCTTCTTGAAGGCTTGTTTAGAAGTGTGCATATTTTAAGGGAGGCTGGATTTCTAGTTTTTAATACTTCGCATATTTTCTCTAAAGTATATCCTGTGTCTATGATATCTTCTACTATGATAACATCTCTTCCGGTTAGAGGTATATCAACATCTTTAAGTATTTTAATTTCAGAACCTATTTTATTGTTTCCATAACTTGATACTATCATAAAATCAATCTCTACAGGTACATCAATATATCTTGATAAATCAGCAATAAATATAAATGAACCTTTTAAAAGTCCTATAATGCATGGTATATTTTCTTTATTTTTAAGATCATTAGAGATTTCTTCTGCTAATTCTTTAACTTTATTATTTATATCTTCTTCTGATATAAGTATTTTTGATATATGATCATCTTTTTTCATGAATTATTCCTTATTAATTTTTTATACATTATCGTATATAAATAATGATTTAATTAAAAATATATTTATACTATGCATTTTTTTAATAATAGAATATTTAACAAAAAATAAAATCTATATATAATTATAGAGCCAATAGATAATCGATTTTATCCATTGGCTCTATTTTTAATAAAATAAATAATAATCTAACTTATTTACTTACTTAGCTTTTTTAGCTTCTATTGCTTTTGCTAATTCTTCAGCTAATAGAGGAAGCACTTTATTCACATCACCTACTATACCTAAATCAGCTATTCCAAACATAGGAGCATCTTTATCTTTGTTTATAGCAATGATGTATTCTGATTCTTCCATACCAGCCATGTGCTGAATAGCTCCAGAGATACCGCAAGCGAAGTATATATTAGGTCTTACTGTTTTACCTGTTTGACCTACTTGTCTAGCCTGCTCTATATATCCAGCATCTACAGCAGCTCTTGAACCGGAAACTGTTGCACCGATTTTAGAAGCTACAGCTTCAAGATTCTTGAAGTTTTCTTTAGAACCTACACCTCTACCGCCAGATACCAATATCTTAGCTTCTGTAATATCAATTTTTTTAGAAGTTTCTTTTACTATATCTAAGATTTTAACTTTCATTTTAGAAGCGTCTATTGTTAAAGGTAATACTTCAACTTCACCTTTTTTTCCTTCTTCTTTAGGTAATTTCTGCATAACCCCAGGTCTTACAGTAGCCATTTGCGGTCTATGATCTGGACATACAATAGTAGCCATCAAGTTACCGCCGAATGCAGGTCTAGTCATTCCGAATACTTTAGTTTCATCATCTATTTCTAATTTTGTACAGTCAGCAGTAAGACCTGTAGCAAGTCTTGAAGATACTCTAGGAGCTAAGTCTCTTCCTAAAGTAGTTGCACCTAATAATACTATTTCCGGTTTTTTAGCATTTATTATTGCTGATAATGCCTGAGCATAAGCTTCAGTATCGTACTGTTTTAAAAGTTCATTGTCAACAATTACTACTTTATCAGCACCATATTCAACCAAAGTTTGAGCTAAACCTTCTACTTTATATCCTATTAAAGCCACTGTTACAGGTGAATTTAATTTAACAGCAAGTTTTTTTGCTTCTCCGATTAATTCTAAACCTACGTTTTGAATTACACCGTCTCTTTGCTCTGCAAATACTAATATTCCTTTATAATCACTTAAATTCATTATCTATCTCCTTTTTCTAAGGTTCTTTGTTAATTAAAATTAAATAACAAATTTTTCTTTTAATTTTTCAATTATGATATTAACAGCTTCTTTAGTATCAACTTCAAATACTTTACCAGCTTGTTTAGCTCCTTTAGTAAATGATTTTTTTACTTTAGTAGGAGATCCAGGAAGTCCTATTAATGAAGGATCAATTTTTATAGTTTCAGAAGACCATATTTCAACTTCTTTATCATAAGCCTCTACTATTCCTTTAACTCTCATATATCTAGGGCTGTTAGCTTCTGATAATACAGTAATTAGAGCAGGTAATTGAACATTTAACAAATAGTATCCGTCTTCTACCATTCTTTTTACAGTTAATGATTTATCAGCTTCATTATATTGTATTTCTTTAGCATAAGAAATCTGAGGTATTTCTAGGTGTTCAGCTGTTTGCGGACCAACTTGAGCAGTATCACCGTCTATAGCTTGTCTTCCAGAGATAATAAGATCATATTCTAAAGTTCTTAAAGCAGCTGCTAATGTATTAGAAGTAGCTAAAGTATCAGCACCGCCGAATTTTCTATCAGTTATAAGAATAGCTCTGTCTGCTCCCATAGCAAGAGCCTCTCTTAATATAGCTTCAGCTTGAGGAGGCCCCATTGTTATTACTGTAACATGAGCACCATATTTATCTTTTAATTTTAAAGCTTCTTCTAATCCGCCTTTATCGTCAGGGTTCATTATACTAGGAACACCATCTCTTATTAATGTACCTTTAACAGGGTCTAGTCTAATTTCAGTTGTATCTGGAACCTGTTTTACACAAACTACTATTTTCATTTCTATTCCTCCATAAATATTTTATTTACTAAACTAATTATCTTATTTTAAAAGGCTTCCTGCTATTACCATTCTTTGAACTTCTGAAGTACCTTCATAGATTTCTGTAATCTTAGCGTCTCTCATCATTCTTTCAACAGGATATTCTCTAGTATATCCGTATCCGCCATGAAGCTGAACAGCTTTAGTTGTAACTTCCATTGCAGTTTCAGCTGCGAATAGTTTAGCTCTTGCTGCATCTACAGAATATGGAAGATGATTGCTTTCTCTCCAAGCTGCTTTGTACACCAGAAGTCTTGAAGCTTCTACTTTTACTTCAAGGTTAGCTAATTGGAATTGAGTGTTTTGGAAATTAGCTATAGTTCTTCCGAACTGTTTTCTTTCTTTTACATAAGCTACAGTTTCATCAAGAGCACCTTGAGCAATACCCAATGCCTGAGAAGCAATACCTATTCTTCCTCCGTCAAGCGTCATCATAGCAATTTTAAATCCTTTGCCTAATTCTCCTAATAGATTGTCTTTTGGTATTCTTGCATTTTCAAATATTAATTCGCAAGTAGCAGAACCTCTAATACCTAATTTTTTTTCTTTTTTACCTATAGAAAATCCAGGAGCAGTTGATTCTACGATGAAAGCAGAAATACCTTTTAATCCTTTAGATTTATCAGTCATAGCAAATATAACATATACATTTGCATATCCAGAGTTTGTGATGAATATTTTTGAACCATTAAGAACCCATTCTTGAGTAGCTTCATCTAATACAGCAGTTGTTTGCTGACCTGCAGCATCAGTACCAGCATTTGGTTCAGTAAGTCCGAATGCACCTAACCATTCTCCGCTAGCTAGTTTAGGGATATATTTTTGTTTTTGAGCATCAGTACCGAATTGTAATATAGGCCAAGTTCCAAGAGAAGTGTGAGCAGAAAGAATAACACCTGTAGTACCGCAAACTCTTGATAATTCTTCAACAGCCATAGCATACATTATGTTATCTCCGCCTGCTCCGCCGTATTCTTTAGGAATAGGTATTCCCATAAGTCCTATTTCAGCCATTTTTTTTACAGTTTCAACAGGGAATCTTTCTTCCTCGTCAACTTCTGCAGCTAAAGGTTTTACTTCTTTTTCAGCAAATTCTCTGATCATTTGTCTGAAAAGTTGATGTGTTTTAGACAAATTAAATTCCATTCTCTAAAATCCTCCTACTAATAATCTTTAAGTAAAATATAATATATTTTTTATTAAAAATCAAATCATAAACATAATATAATAAGATATAATATGATAAAAAATAACTTTTTCTTTGATATTAAAACTAAAAACACAAAAAAATAGTAAATAATGTATTATAATATTATTATATTTTCTCAGTTTTTCCAAGTTTTTTATAATGCTAATCTCAGATTAATAAAGTGATAGAACTTTTTTATATATACAATTATATATAGAGTATTGAATTTGAACAGTTTGATATACTTATGTAGTTATTTTTATATGTGTTTTATACAATATATATTAATATATATTATTTTAAGTGATAATTAAACTTTATAGTGTTGCTTAAATATTATAAAATAATTCTTATATAATACTGTTTTTGTAGTATTTGAGAATAAATTTTTATTTTTTTAATAAATTTATTATAAAAATTATAAATAATATACTAAGTATTTATAATTGAGTTTTAATATTTTTGATGATTTGTTATTTTAAAATAGTCTTGTATTTGGTTTTAGAAATATTTTATATATTTGAAATATTTGTATTAAAAAAAATTAATTTTTTTATAAATTCTTAAAAAAATTTTGTATAAAATAGGTAATAATATAATAGTATAATTTTAATAAAATTATACTATTGGTATGTTTAAACTTTAATAATAGTTTTTAATATTATTTATAGTGCTATTTTATTATTAGTTATCATTAAAATATGTTTATAAATGTACTTTAACTAAAAAATAGTACCTATATATCCTATATATTAAGAATTATATATTATGGTATATTTATATTTATTTTGCTTGCTTTTTTTCAAAATACTGATAGACTATAAAGATAGTGTTTTTGGAGAAAATTTTAAAATTTCTATAAATCAATTTATAAAAAAGTCAAGGAGTTATTATGGCTGAAGAGAAAAAATTAGACTCCCTTCTTGAACGCATATATCAAGATGGTGTTGAAAAATCCAACAAAAAAGCTGATGAAATAATCTCAAATGCTAAAAGCGAAGCTGACAGAATTATAAAAGAAGCAGAAGCAAAATCAGAAGAAATTATAAAAGAAGCAGAAAGAAAGTCAGAAGAGCTAAAGAAAAATACAATAACAGATGTTCGTATGGCAGGCGAGCAGTCAATCAGTGTTTTAAAGCAAAAAATAAAAGAATTAGTAACTGCTAAGGTATTAGAAGACGGCTTGAAAGGAGCTTTTGCAGATACTTCATTCTTAAAAGATTTAATTCTTGAAGTAGTTAAGAAATGGGATATCAATTCAACTGATTCAGATGTAACAGTATATTTCCCAGAATCAAAGAAATCAGATATAGATGCATCTTTTGAGAAATCTATAAAAGCAGCTATAAAAAATGCTGATATTAATTTTGATAAGAAATTATCTAATGGTTTTAAAATCGTACCTGAAGGCGGTAATTATCAGCTTCAGTTTACAGATGAGGATTTCGTAGAGTTTTTCAGTGATTATATAAAAGCAAAAACGGAAGAAGTAATTTTTAGTAAATAAGAGGGGTGAGTATGGGATCATATTATTATCTTATCTCAGGTCTTCCAGAAGTGAAACTTTCTGATGCTAAGGCTAAGTATGATATTAATGAAATTACTCAAAGCATATTATCTAGTTTAAGTGCTAAAGATTCTAAATTTTTTAAGTATCTTATTTATCAAAATGATAATAAAAATTTAGTAAGTGCTATAGCAAAACAAAAGGGATTATTTACTCCTTATATAGAACATATAGAACCATCAATATTCAGTAAAGAAGAGATGCAGAAATATGCAGGTATATCAGATTTACCATTGTATATGAGTAAGTTTTTAGAGGACAGTAAGAATATTGAATGGGAAAATGCTAGACATATAGAAAATACTCTTTTAAATTTGTATTATGAAGAGATGATACAAAATGGTAATTCATTTATAAAAAATTATGCTTTATTTATGAGAGATATGAAAAATGTTCTTGCTGCTTTAAATGGAAGAGCTTTAGGTTTCTCAAGCGATGCTATAGCAAAAGAGCTTATAGGCGATTATTCTTTGATATCAGCATTGACAAAATCTACCGCTTCAGATTTCGGAGTAGGCAGAGAGATACCATATATCAATACTATTATTGAAACATTCAATTCATCAGATAAAGCAGATCCGTATAATATGGAAAACATAGAATGCACTTTGGTAAGAGAATTTTTAGACAGATTAACTTCTATAAAATCTTTCACAACAGATAATGTTTTTGCTTATTATATAAATCTCACTTATGCTGTTAGTATAAACGGAAGGAATGAAGAGGAAGGTAAGAAACATTTAGAGACGCTAATAGGTTCTTTGAAAGAAAAGGCGTCTGTGTATAATTAATTAGGAGATAGAAATGACTAAAGGTAAAGTAACTGCTATTATATCAAACCTAATTTCAATAGAGGTAGACGGTCCTGTTTCACAAAACGAGATATGTTATGTATCTTGCGGTAATGCGAAACTTATGGCTGAGGTTATTAAAATATCAGGTACTAGTGCTAGTGCTCAGGTATTTGAATCTACTAGGGGTGTAAAATTAGGTGATGCCGTAGAGTTTACCGGTTCAATGTTAGAGATTGAATTAGGACCTGGACTTTTAGGTAAAAACTTTGACGGACTTCAAAATGACCTTGACAAATTACAAGGCGTATTCTTAGAAAGAGGTAAATATAATGATCTTTCTGAAGATAAAGAATCAACTTATGACTTTACTCCGATAGCTAAAGTTGGAGAAGAAGTAGCTGCAGGCGACTGGATAGGTGCTGTTAAAGAAGGCTGGATTGACCATAAAATAATGGTTCCTTTCAAATTTCAAGGCAAAGGCACTGTTGAAAGCGTAGCTTCAGCAGGAACTTATCATTTGCAGGACACATTAGCTGTTATAAAAACTTCTAACGGCGAAAAAGTTAATGTAACTATGGTACAAACTTGGCCTGTAAAACTTACTATTAAAGCTTATAAAGAAAAACCAAGACCATTTAAATTATTGGAAACAGGTGTTAGAACTATAGATACATTCAATCCTATAACTGAAGGCGGTACAGGATTTATTCCAGGACCATTCGGTGCAGGTAAAACAGTATTACAGCACGCTTTGGCTACTAACGCAAATGCTGACTTGATTATAATGACAGCATGCGGTGAAAGGGCTAATGAGGTAGTAGAAATATTTACTGAGTTCCCAGAACTTATAGACCCAAGAACAGGAAGAAGTTTGATGGAAAGAACTACTATCATCTGTAACACTTCAAACATGCCGGTTGCTGCCCGTGAAGCTTCAGTTTATGTAGGCATGACTATTGCTGAATATTACAGATCAATGGGACTTAAAGTTCTTCTTCTTGCTGACTCTACTTCTCGTTGGGCTCAGGCTTTAAGAGAGATGTCTAACCGTCTTGAGGAATTACCTGGTCCAGACGCGTTCCCTATTGACTTGCCTGCTATTATTTCTAGTTTCTATGCTAGAGCAGGTTTCGTATACTTAAATAACGGAGAAACAGGTTCTATTACATTCATAGGTACAGTATCTCCTGCAGGCGGTAACTTGAAAGAGCCGGTAACAGAATCTACTCGTAAAGCAGCTAGATGTTTCTACGCTTTATCACAAAAACGTGCCGACAGTAAAAGATATCCTGCTGTTGACCCATTAGATTCTTATTCTAAATATATTGAATATCCAGAGTTCATAGAATTCTCAGATACTAATATAGAAAAAGGCTGGGCTGATAAAGTAACTAGAGCTAAAGATATTGCCAGAAGAGGACAGGAAGCTAATGACCAAATAAGCATTCTTGGAGATGACGCAGTACCTCTTGAATACCATCAGCGTTTATGGAAAGCTGAGCTTATAGACTTCGTATTATTACAGCAGGACGCTTTCGATAAAGTAGATAAAAACTGCCCTATAGAAAGACAAAAAGAATTATTAAATCAAGTTATGAAAGTTGTAGAAGCTGATTACAGATTTGATGATTACAGCGAAGTAGGTACTTATTTCAAAAGACTTATCAACGCTTTCAAACAGATGAACTATTCTGTATATCAGTCTGATGATCATAAAAAATACACAGCTGAGATGGAATCAATATTTGCTGAAAGGAGTATAACACATGCCTAAAGCATTTCAAAAAGTATATACAAAATTAGTACAGATTACTAAAGCAACTGTATCTTTAAGAGCAGAAAATGTCGGCAACGATGAAATGGCTCTTGTAGCAGGAAGACCTGCACAGGTTGTAAAAATGATTGGAGATATTGTTACACTTCAGGTTTTCCAAGGTACTGAAGGCATACCTACTAACGCTGAAGTAGTATTCTTAGGCAGACCTCCTAGACTTAAAGTAAGCGAGCTTCTTGCTGGAAGATTCTTTAATGCTTACGGCGAGCCTATTGACGGCGGTGCTGAAGTTGAAGGTAAAGAGGTAGAAATAGGAGGACCTTCTGTAAACCCTGTTAGAAGAAAACAGCCTTCTGAACTTATTGCTACAGGTATTGCTGGTATTGACCTTAACAATACTCTTGTTACAGGACAGAAAATACCGTTCTTCGCAGACCCAGACCAGCCTTACAATGCAGTTCTTGCTCAGGTAGCATTAAGAGCTGAAGCTGATAAAATCATACTTGGCGGTATGGGGCTTTCTAACGATGACTATTTATCATTTAAAAATACATTCACTGAAGCTGGTGCTTTAGATAAAATTATATGTTTTATCAATACTACTGATGACCCTCCTGTAGAAAGACTTTTGGTTCCGGATATGGCTTGTACAGCTGCTGAATATTTCGCAGTTGAGAAAAAAGAGAAAGTGCTTGTTCTTCTTACAGACATGACTCTTTATGCCGATGCTTTGGCTATAGTATCCAACAAAATGGACCAAATTCCTTCTAAAGACTCTATGCCGGGTTCTCTATATTCTGACCTTGCTAAAATATATGAAAAAGCAGCTCAGTTCCCAGACGGAGGTTCTATTACTATTATCGCTGTTACTACCCTTAACGAAGGTGATATTACTCATGCTGTACCGGACAATACTGGTTACATCACTGAAGGTCAGCTTTATTTAAGAAGAGACTCTGATATAGGTAAAACAATTATTGACCCATTCAGAAGCCTTTCTCGTTTGAAACAGCTCGTTATAGGTAAGAAAACTAGAGAAGATCACCCTGCTGTAATGAACACTTTGGTTCGTCTTTATTCAGATGCTGCTAATGCTAAAATGAAAAAAGAAAACGGTTTCGACTTGACAGAATATGATGAAAGATGTTTGAAATATGCTGCTGAATATTCTGAAAGATTACTTGCTATAGATATTAACATAAAAATTGATGAGATGTTGGAAACAGGCTGGGAATTAATGGGTAAATATTTCAGTAAAGCGGAAGTTGGTGTAAAAGAATCATTGGCAGAAAAATACGGCAAATGGTCAAACTAATTTAAAAAAGTAGGTAAAAATATGGCATTAAAGTTTCAATACAATAAAACGGCTCTTCAAAACCTAAGACGCCAGCTTACTATTCGTGAGAAAGCTCTTCCTACTTTAAAAAGTAAAGAGGCAGCTCTTCGTCTTGAGGTGAGAAAGATTACCGCTGAGATTGAATTACTTAAAGAAGAATATCAAAAATTAGTTAAAGAAAATCAAAACTACAATGGATTTTGGACAGATTTCCCAGAGATAGTAAAAATTAAAAAAATCAATTCAGAATTAAAAAACATTGCAGGTGTTAAGGTTTCTATACTATCTGATATAGACTTCGCTATCGAAAATGTCAGCCTTTTTAATATGCCTTCTTGGATTAGACTTGCTATCAGCATGTTTGAACGCCTTATGACTATTCAGGTAAAAATTGAAATGACTGAGGCTAGACTTAATGCTTTAGCTTATGCTAGGAAAAAAACTACTCAGAAAGTTAACCTTTATGAGAAAGTTCAAATTCCAGAATATAAAACTGCTATAATCAAGATTAAAAGGTATATGGAAGACGAAGATAATTTAAGTAAGTCTTCTCAAAAAATAGTTAAAGAAAGAAACAGAGCTAAGGAGGCGTCTTTATGATTAGAAAAATGAAGAAACTCTCTCTCTTTGTCTTTCATGAGGATAAGGAAAAAACTTTAAATGATTTAGCATCTCTTGGTCTTGTGCATATAGAAATTGCAAGCGGTGTTTCTAGTGAAAATATAGATAATATATCCGCTAAAAAGAATGATGCTTCAAGAGCTAAAACTATTATTAATAATGCTTTGGCTGATGCTAAAAAAGCTAAAAAAGATGTTTCCAATGTTAAAGCTGAAAATACTTCTAAAAAAGCATCAGAAGTAGTAGAAGATGTTATTAATATTTCTCAGGCTTCTGATAAATTGAAAGCTGAAAGAGATAATTGCAGAAAAGAATTGGCTATAGTAACTCCTTTTGGAAACTTTAGCTTTGATAAGATTAAAACTTTACAGAAAGAAGCAGGATATAATACTTTATTCTATAGTGCTAATGCTAAAGAATATAATGATTATAACTTCTCTGAAATTAAGGATATATTTACTTACCCTATTAAAGAAGAGGGCGGAAAGGTTTATTTTGTTGCTTTCAAGAAAGACGGCAGTGAAGAGACTATTCCTTTTGATATTATTAATATGCCTAGTCAATCTTATGATGAGATAAATGAAAAAATAGCTGAACTTGATAAAGAAATTGAAAATAATGAAACAGATATTATCAAAAATCAAGTATATATAGAAGCTATTAATAAAGAAATAGATAATCTCAATATACAAAATAATTTTGAAGAGGCTAAAGAAAGTTTTATAGCTAGCGAAGGTACTGAAGGCAAAATACTTTATGTAGAAGCTTATGTACCTAAAGATAAAGAAAGTGAAGTAAAATCTTTATTAGACAGCAAAAAAATAGCTTATATATTAGAAGATCCTTCAAGAGATGATAAAGTGCCTGTTGAACTTAAAAACAATAAATATTCAGGTGCTTATGAGCTTATTACAAAACTATTCCAATTACCGAATTATTTCGAGATAGATTTAACTCCTATGATAGCAGTTTTCTATCCGTTATTCTTCGCTTATTGTTTCGGCGATTCTGGTTATGGTTTGGTATTGACTATAGTAGCTTTGATAGGTTTATTTACAGTATTAAAAGGACAATTAAGGGGAGTAGGCATACTTGCTTTAACATTAGGTATATGTACTACTATTATGGGTGTTATAAATGGAGGAAGTTTCTTTGGTGTAAGCATACCTTCTAATACTCAGATACCTTTATTTGCTGCTTTAAGTAAATATTTGATAATTACTGATATTAAAGAAAATTGGTTCTTAACTCCGTTTAATACTGCATTGCTTATAGGAGTTCTTCATATATGTTTTGCTTTATTAGTAGGCGTTATAGACAGAATTAAAACTAGCCCTATAGGTGATATACTTGGTGCTATTGGTAAACTTCTATTCATACCGGGACTTGTTTTATGGTTCTTGGGCGATATGCAGAAAATGGAAGTGATTAAACAATTCAGCACTGTATATTATGCTTTAATAGTTGTTGGTTTGGTATTCTTAGTAATACTTTCTAATGTTGGTAAGAAACCTGATGTACTAAACTCTATACTTGGTGTTTATTTTGCAGCTACAGGTATAATGGGTGATACGCTTTCTTATATTCGTTTGTTTGCTTTAGGTGCATCCGGTTCTATATTAGCATTGGTAATAAATCAAATAGGTATGAGTTTCAAAGCTATTCCGGGTGTTGGTGTAGTGATAATGGTAGTATTCCTTGTAGTAGGTCATATTGCTATATTCTTACTAAACATACTTGGTGCTTTGGTACACCCTTTGAGATTAACATTTGTAGAGTTCTATAACAATGTTGGTTTTGAAGGCGGCGGAAAAGAGTATAAGCCTCTCAAAAAAGCGGCTTAATAGTTTATATAAAAAATAATTAAAAAAGAAAATAATCTAAAAAGGAGATTTTATTATGGGTTTTACAATGAACACAGCACTTTTATTAGGATATTTAGGTGCAGGATTAATGGTAGGTATGTCTGGTATTGGTAGTGCGGTTGGTACTTCTATTTCTGCTATGACTACAGTTGGTGCTTTAAAGAAAAATAAAGATGCTTTCGGTAGCTGTCTTGTTTTAAGTGCTTTGCCTGGTACACAAGGTCTTTATGGTTTTGCTGCTTTCTTCATTATGCAGCCTTATTTGACAGCTGATATAAGCATATTCCAAGGTGCTGCTATATTAGGTGCTGGTATTGCTGTTGGTTTAGCTTGTATGGTTTCTGCTATATTCCAAGGTAAAGTTTGTGCTAACGGTGTTGAAGCTATAGGTAATGGTTATGATGTATTTGGTAACACTATCATCGTTGCTGTATTCCCAGAACTTTACGCTATCGTTTCTTTCGCTACTGCATTCTTAATCAGCGGTGTTTTAGGTGCTTAATTAATAAAAGTAAATAAATAGAAATCCGTAGGAGTAATAATGCTCTTACGGATTTTTTATTTTCATTATTCGATTTATTTTTTAAGTACAAATATAAATTTATGTACAATGTATTTCTGATATTATAAAACTATATTAAATAATTAAAACGAAAAATATATGATAATTATTAATTATTGAATTCTAATAAAATAAGATATATAATCATTTTAGGGAATAAATCATGTATAAAGAATTTTTAAAAGAGAAGTTATTTTGGATTAGAGAATCTAAAAATATATTAATTGATGATAAAAAAATAGAAATATATACAGAGCCTAATACTGACTTATGGCAGAGAACATATTACGGTTTTAGAAATGACAATGCCCCAATACTTCAGACAAAGACAAAAGATAAATATTTTTCTTTTACAGTAAAAACTGTATTTGAAAGCAAACGCCGTTTTGATCAGTGCGGTGTTATAATATATATAGACAGTGATAATTGGTTTAAGGCTTCTATAGAATACGAAAATGAAAATTATCAGCGTTTGGGAAGTGTTGTTACAAATAACGGATATTCCGATTGGGCTACTCAGGATATATCTGCTTTTATAAAAGAGATGTATTACAGGCTAAGCAGAAGAGAAAGCGATTTTTTAATTGAGTACAGCGAAGACGGAGAAAATTTCAAACAGATGAGAATATTTCATTTATTTAAAGCTGATGATGAAATACCTTTTGGAATATATGCCTGCAGTCCTGAAGAGTCGTCTTTTAAGGCATTATTTACCAATATGTATATAACAGAATGCAAATGGCATGAGCATAAATAAAAATTGACAAATAAATATAGTCTGTTAAAATAAATTAGTTAAAAACAATACAAAAATAAATTAATGGAATACTATAAATATGGCAGAAAACTATAAAGTAATAGCAAGAAAATACCGCCCTCAAACCTTTGAAGAGGTTATAGGTCAGGAGCATATAACTAAGACTATATCAAAAAGTATAGCACAAAAAAAGATCGCACATGCATATCTATTTTCTGGTGCTCATGGTGTTGGTAAAACCTCTCTTGCTAGGATTATAGCTAAAGCCTTAAACTGTGTTAATGGTCCTACTGATAAACCTTGCGGAGTTTGCCCGTCATGTACTCAAATAGAAAACGGAACTCCTCTTGATGTTATAGAAATTGACGGTGCAAGCAATAGAGGTATAGAAAATATTAGAAGCATTATAGAAAATGTTCGTATATCTCCGGTAGCTGGAAAATACAAAGTATATATTATAGATGAGGTGCATCAGATAACTAATGAGGCTTTTAATGCACTTCTTAAAACTTTGGAAGAGCCTCCTGCTCATGTTGTGTTTATACTTGCTACTACTGAAGCTGACAGGGTGCTTCCTACTATAAGAAGCCGATGTCAGCAGTATACTTTTAAGTCATTAGGAATAGAAGATTTAGAGAAAATATTAAAAGGCATACTTGATAAAGAAAATATTAAATACGATGAAGAGGCAGTATTTTTAATAGCAAAGCAGGCTAGGGGTTCTGTACGAGACAGTGAAACTATACTTGAGAAGATGATAGCTTACACTACCGATAAAAAGTATATAACGAGTGCTGATGTTAATGCTGTTGTGGGAGGAAATAATTTTTCTTTTGTTAAAGAGTTTTTTGATATTATGATGTCTGAAAATAAAAAATCTTATTTTGAGTTTGTGAAAAAATTATTTGAAGATGCAGTTGACCCTAGAACATTTATAAATAGCATAATAGAGTATATGCGTGTAATTCTTATGATAAAAAGCGGTATTGATGATACAAAGCTATTAGAGATTACTGAAAATGAGAGAGACGATTTAAAAGTATTTGCTAATCATTATAGCGATGACGAGATAGAGAGAATACTTGATTATATATTACTGACAGAAGAGCGTATAAGAAGTGCATCTAATCCTAGAACTATATTTGAAATGCGTATGCTTCTTTTACTTAATACTGATAATTTAATTCGTCCTGTTGATATAATAGCTTCTAATATGCAGGCTTCTTCTTCTGTCAATGAAGATTATGGATTTGAAACTGTAAGTAATAATATAATCAGCAATAATACTAATAATAATATTTCAGTAAATCAGCCTAAACCTCAGTATGATGTGCCTTTAAATCCTAATGATAAAAGACGCATATTCTACAATAAAATACTTTCATTTATAGAGTCAGAAAGTCCTACTATATACTCTTTATTATCTCAGGGAAATCCTATAGAAAGTAAAGGAGCTGTTTTAATAGTTGCACTTCCTGATCATATATATGATATGACACAGACAGATAAAAGGATAAATGATTTGGTTGCTAAGGCCATACCTCATTTTACTAAAAATAAAGATGTGGCTATACAGTTTCAGAAAGCTGTTGAAGGAAACATGATAGATAAATTAAAGAGCAAACTGCAGGCTACAGAAGTAGATGAAAGTTCTTTATAATTTTTAATAGAATTATTATTTTTGTATATAGCAAATAATTACATGCACAAATATACTAATAAATAATATGCGGTTGACAAACTTAGAAATTTTCAGTATAGTATAAAACTTATAAAATTCAAAGGCTAGTATTAAACTATGAAGAAGCAACAAAATGAAGAAGCTGTTAGGCTTGTAAAAGTGATATTAGAATCTGGTTTTGCAAGCAGGAGAAACTGTGAGAAGGCTATAATGTCAGGCAGGGTTCGGGTGAATAATCAGGTTATACTTGATCCTGCTTATAGAGTTAAAGAAGATGATTCTGTTTCCATAGACAGAGAACTAATAAAAAGACAGACTAAAAGGTATATGGCATTATATAAACCTATAGGCGTTGTAAGCACTACAAAATATTTACCGGGAAGGCGAATAATTACAGAGTTTTTCAAGGGTATTAAGGAAAGACTTTTTTATGCAGGAAGGCTTGACTCTGAATCAAGAGGCATAATGATAATTACTAATGATGGAGAGTTCGCTAATATTATTACGCATCCTTCTTATGAGATTTTAAAAGTTTATGATGTTACTGTTAATGGAAAAATAGATTCTGAAGCTCTTTTGAATGCCAGCAAAGGTATCACTATTAAAAATGTTTCATATTCGCCTTTTAAATTTAAAATATTATCAAAGGGAAGAATACAAAGCAAAATACGATTAACTATCAATGAAGGAAAAAACAGAGAGATAAGAAAAATATTCGATTATCTTGGTTACAAAGTTATAGATTTGGAGAGAATATCTGTAGGATGTGTGAGTAAATATGATGAAGTTTCCGGAACTTTAGAGGCTGGTCATATAAGAGATTTAACCAAAAAAGAAATAGATTTCTTCTTTAGGCAAAAAGATAAAAAATTAAAAGATATTGAAAGTATATTTGAAAATATTCCTGATGATATAGAAGATGAAATATCTAATGAAAATTATGAAGATAATATTTTTAATAATGATAAAAAAGAAACTAAGGTTCATGATAAATCTAAATGGGCTAAAGCTAAGCCTAAGAAAAAAAGATTAGTTACAAAAAAGTCTTCTGCATATAAGGCTAAAATACAGAAAAAAAATAGTAAGTCTGAATTATCTAAAAAATCTGCAGTTAAAAAAGGTATTAGGAAATCAGATTTTAAACCTAAAAAACGCTAGGGCGGGGATGCTTTTTCTAATTCAGCATATTATATAAATAAAATTTTTAATGCAGATATAGCTTTAAATATAAAAGGGCGGGGTATGTAATTAAATTTTAAAACTTTGATTACATATTCCCACCCTTTAGCTTTTTTATACTATTTGTCATTTTTGTACTGATTTTCTTTTTAGCTATAATCAGCTATTTTTACTGCCCGCCCAGGATTTTTTTAATTTATAATGCACATTGACCGCCTACAGAGCTAAGTGTAAGAATAGAGATACAGCTTTAAATATAAAATGATAGGATTTAAAAAATTGATAATATTTTTAATTTTTTCAAATCATTTATTTCTTTTGGTATGCTTTTTAATTTATTTGAATCAATAATTAGCTCCTCTAAATTTTCTAAATTTTTTATTTTTTTATCTATACTTTTTATTTTATTTACTGATATATCAAGAAATTTAATATTATATAATTTAAATATGCCGTTAGGAATAGAGGATATATTACAGCTGCTTATATCTAATTCTTTTAAGTTTATAAGCTTTTCTATATCGTTATCAATTTTATCAATATAATTATTAGATATATTTAAATATTCAAGCATTTCTAAATCAAATATTTCTTTAGGTATAAGTTTTATACTATTAGCAGATATATCAAGAACTTTTAATTTTTTTAAGTTTTTTATTTGTTTTGGTATTTTTTCTATATAATTCAAAGATAAATAAAGTTTCTCTATATTTGTAAGTTTAAAAATTTCTAAAGGAACTCTTTCAATATCCAAGTTGCTTAAATTCAATTCTTTCATTGAAGTTATTTGTTTTTTATTCATACTTGCTATATGATATGCATCATTTTTTTTAGCCCATTTAATCAATTTATTAAAATCATTATCAGTCATTTCTTATATCCTTTATCATCATAACAATATATTAATATATAATGATGACAAAAAATGACATTTGTATGTGTTTTTATATATATTTTTGCATATTATTATATATTTTGAGAGTATAAGAAATTTGTAAAATAATCAGGATAATCTATTTCAAAATCTAATATTTCTTTAGTGATTGGATGTAAAAACTCTATTTTTTTTGCTGCTAACATAAGACCAGAATATTTATTGAAACTTTTAGAATATATTTTATCTCCTGCTACAGGAAAACCTTTATATGATGAGTGAACTCTTATTTGATGAGTTCTTCCTGTTTTGAGATTAATTTCTATAAGTGTATGACTATTGAATCTTTTTAACACTTTTATATGAGTAAGAGCTTCTTTACCATCATCTCTTACGGTCATTTTTTTTCTGTATGTATGATGCCGTCCTATAGGAAGATTTATCTCTAAATAATTATCCTTTAAAACTCCTATAACAATGGCATGATAAATCTTTTTTATGCTTCTGTTTTTAAATTGCTCTTGAATGCTTGATACTATATTGGCGTTTTTACCAATAATGATAAGTCCTGAAGTGTCTTTATCTAGTCTGTGTATAATGCCTGCTCTCTCTTTATTTCCAACAAAATCAAAATCTTTTATTTGGTATAGAAGTGCATTAACTAAAGTACCGCTCATTTCAGAAGGAGAACAATGCACACTCATGCCGGCAGGTTTATTTATTACAAGTAAATATTTGTCTTCATAAATTATATCTAAATCAATATTTTCAGGCAGCGGGTTTGATGTATCTTTTTTTTCTTTTAAAAGATTATCTAAATTTATTATTATATTGTCATTTAATTTTAGAGAATATGATAATTTTTTTTCAGCATTATTAACCATTATAGAAGTTAAATAATTTTTTACTTGGCTTCTAGTGATATTTAATTTATCACTTACAAATGTATCTAATCTTTTTCCTATATCATCTTCAGATATAATGAATGATTTTTTATTGTTTGAATTATTATCAGAGCTTTCTAAATCTATTTCATCATCTTCTATTTCTTCTGTATCAATATTGTTATTATCTAAGTTCATAATTAATTATTTTCATCATTATTGGATTCTGTATTTTTCTTTTTATCGAAATCTTCTTTAAAAAAGAATACACCTATTGCTATTATACATATACCTATTGTAATAGAAGCGTCTGCAATATTATAATTATATGGAAATCTTATAGTTTCATTAAATCCCATGCTTATAAAATCAGTAACATATCCTCTCATAATTCTATCAACTAAGTTTCCCATAGCTCCGCCTAGAACCATAGTAAAACCTATCATAGATAATCTTTGTTTTTTTACATTGATAGAAATCATTATAAAGAAAATAACAATCATAGCAATGAATACTATAACTTTTAATAATTCCGGTATTATATGCTGAATTGTTTCTGGTACATTATTTAGAAAGCCGAAAGATACCCCGTAATTTCTTGTATATATAAATATTAATATATCTCCTATTACTCTTTTAATAATAGTTTCCTGCAAATATTTATCTATAAAATATTTAGATACTGTATCTGCTATAAAGATTAACAGAGCTATTAAAAAATATATTTTTTTTTGTTTAATTTCTTCTTTAATTTTTTTTAATTTTATCATATTTATTTTCATCTTTTAAATTAATTTTTATGTATAATAAGTTTGTATATTTGAAGTTTCATAAAAAATAATAATAATTTATATTCGTAAAAATTACAAGCTATTTTAATATTATAATAGTATGTAATTTAATATATTTACTTTTTTTTATAATTTATGTTATAATTAAGTAAATTGCAGTTTATAGGAATTAAAAGTTATATGGACTTAAAAGATAAAGCCAAAAAAATAATAGATGCTAAAGTTCTAGTTATAGGCGATTTAATGCTTGATAGGTTTACTTATGGCGATGTTATAAGAATATCTCCTGAAGCTCCTGTTCCCGTACTTCATGTGAATCATGATGAAAATTATTTAGGAGGGGCTGGAAATGTCGCAAGAAATATATCAGCTTTACTTGGCAGCAATAATAATGACAGCATATTTATGATAGGGGTTATAGGAAAAGATAAATCTGCAGATATTATAATTGATAGTATGAATTATTCTAATATATCTGTTAAAGGAATAATAACAGATGATACAAGATCCACTATAACAAAAACAAGAATAGTTGCAGGTACTCAGCAGATAGTGAGAATAGATGAAGAGAATACTAGTCCTTTTTCTTCTGCTATTGTAAAAAATATAGAAAAAGTATTTATTGATAATGTGGATAATTATAATGTTGTTATAATAAGCGATTATGCAAAAGGTATAATTACAAAGCAGTTATCAAAAAAAATAATAGATACTTGCAATAGAAAAAATAAGCCTGTATTGGTTGATCCTGCTATAAAGCATTTTCCATTTTATAAAAAAGCTACTCTTATGACTCCAAATTTAAAGGAGGCTGTAGAAGGTGCTGAAAGTAAAGCTCCTTTTTATGAATTTGATGCAAAGGCTATAAATATTTTAGGAGAAAATATTATAAAAAAATTAAGTTTATCAAAGTTAATGATCACTTTGGGGGCTAATGGAATGGCTTTATTTGATAATGAAATAAAAAACAAGGATAAAAATTCCCCTTATATAATACCTACAAAAGCAAAAAGTGTATTTGATGTTTCAGGTGCTGGGGACACTGTTATATCTGTACTTGCTATGTGTTTGTCTGTGGGATTATCTTTTAAAGATTCTTCTGAGATTGCTAATGCAGCTGCCGGTGTTGTTGTGGGCAAAAGAGGAACTTCTACTTTAACTTTGAAAGAATTAATTGAAGTATTATAAAATAGGTAAGTGTTTTATATATGTCTAAAATTTTAGAAACTGTTATGAAGAGAAAAATATTTTTATCATTATTTATGCTGATGTTTTTAACATCATGTTTGCCAAAGCCTTTAATAGTACCTGCTAAGGTGGTTACAGAGCTTTCTCTTGGTAATGATATAGGAATTTACAGCAATGAATTTGTAGATTTGGATAGCCCTAAAATATATAAAGTTGATAATGAATATTATTTCGGAGAATTTTATAGGGTAAAGAATGATACTGTTTATGCATTAGATTTATATAATTCCAGAATGGTAATAGCTTCAGGCAGTAATGTAAGATATTTTCCATTAGAATATAATAACCTTGAAACTTCAAAGATATCTCTTATAGATTCTAACTCAAATATATATATAACAGGATATAATTTAAGATATGTAGGCGATGTTGTAGTAAGTAATGTTATGATGTCTTTACCTTCTGAAAGTCCTTCCACTGAAGGAGATGATGCTCCTCAAATAGAGACATATACGGTTAAAGTAACAAATACCAATTATACTAAAGTAGGACTAGTATCTTTAAATAAAATATCTCCTGAAGGAAATACACTTTATAGTATAGATACAATTATAGATAATGAGTATGAGTCTCTAGTAAAATTATTAACATTAACTAATCATAAATTTGCTGTACTTAAAAGAGATAAAGATAGAATACCTTTGCTTGATATATATGATATGAACAGCGGAAAAATGGAAAATAGATATTCACTTAAAGAAGTTGAGTATATGGATGCAGGTAAAATGTCATACAGAGAGATAGTTGATTGTGTTTATGTTGCTGAGAGAGAGGTTCTTGCTATACTTACTATGAATATAGTTGACGGCAAGCATCAGGAAGATATTGTATATACTTCAAAACTTGATAATTTTGAATTGAAAGAATCTTATAAAATACCATGCCGAGATAATTCTTTGGCTGTAGGTATATCTAGTACGGGAGGAGTTACATATACCGGCATGGACAATGGAATGTATTTTTTTATAAGGACTAATCCGTTTTTATCACAAAATCATATTAAAGAGTATTTAGGTACAGATGGTTTTAATAAATTAAGAGGAATACATATGTTTGATGATTCTGTTTATGGATTTATGGTAGAAAACGGAGTTATTAAATTTCATAATTATTAAATATTTTTGGAAATATTAGTTTTCATTCTGCATCAATTTTTTTAATTAAATTTTGAACTGTTTAAGGCCTTATTTTTTTAAGCTGATTATATTAGTATTATAAATATGCAGTTTGCTAGACACCGTTACAAAAGAAGTTGGGTGTGTACTCGCAATCAATAAATAAAAAATTTAGTTTTGAAATAAGTATAAACTCTATTTTATTATTCTTCATTATTTTCTTTTAAATATTCAAAAATAGTTTCTACATCTTTTTTATTAAGATTGATTTTTGAAAATAAATCTTCTCTGTTTTTAAAAGTTTTTATAATACTTCTTTTTCTCCTATATTCATTAATATTTTTATGATTGCCGGAAAGGAGTATTCCAGGAACTTTCATATTATCTATTTCAGGAGGTCTTGTATATTGCTCGTATTCCAAAAGTCCGCTGCTGTTTTCTTCAAATGTGTCGCTTATTACAGATTCTTTATTATTCATAACATCTTTATATCTTGAAATAGCATCTAGCAATAAAAGAGCAGGTATCTCTCCTCCGCTTAATACATAATCACCTATACTCAAAGCTTCATCTGCATATTTTTCTTCAACTCTGTGATCTATTCCCTCATAATGTCCTAGTATCATTGTTATATGTTCTTTACCTGATAATTCTTTTATTTTTTTCTGAGTCAAAGTTTTTCCTGATGGTGAGAAAATAATAGTATATCCTTTTTTATGACTGTCAAAATATTTTTTAAATATATTATAAGTCATAATCATTCCAGGACCTCCTCCGTAAGGATAGTCATCGCATTTTTTATAATTGCCCTCTCCGTATACTCTCATATCTTCGATATTTAAATCTATTTTTTTCTCATTGACTGCCATTGATATAACACCAAAAGAAATTGTGCTTTCATAGAATTTTGGAAAAAGTGTAAGAATATCTATTATCATTTTAGCATTATACTTTATAAAAACTATATATCAAGTGATTTTAAAAATTTAATTACATTCCCCGCCCTTTAGACTTTTAATATTTTCTGTTAATCAAATTTTATTTTTCTTTTTTAATTTTATTAAGTTATTTTAGCAGCCCACCCAATATTTTTTTAAATTTGCTGTTTATTTCTCCGCACGCTAAATGAATTTAGATATAATAATATCTTTGGAATAAAAAAGTGCATCATATTATATGAATTAACTAACCGTGCGTATAGAGGAACATTTTTAGAGAATAAAATGGAGCGGGCGAACGGAATCGAACCGTCATCTTTAGATTGGAAGTCTAAGGTAATAACCATTATACGACGCCCGCGATTGAAAAGAACTTACTTTTTAAGTGTTAAAATTATAGCATAATAAAATAAAAAAATCAATAGTAATATTACTTTTTTTGTTTATTAAATATTAAGCAGTTTTATTCCGTATTTATTAGAAAGATCTTCGTATTTTGTTTCACATTCTTTATTATCGCCTATAGCACTGCTGCAATTCATCATTATATTAATAGTTTCGGTTATACTTTTATCATTATTGTATATCTTACAAAACTGCTTCACGCTTTCATAAACACAGTAGTCTTTGGCTTCTCCGCATATATATATCTTATCAGCATTTGTAATATCATAAACCCAAGAAATATCATAGTTTTTTGTATATTCTGTAGGTACTTCCGGTCTTATCACACCATACATCTCACTGAAAGAATCCTGACCTTTTAGTATTTTATTTATATAAACTTTTCTTGAAGCTTCAAAGAATAAAAGCATATTTGCAAGCTGTTTATCTATAAGCCAGCCGTCTGTAGCATATATACAGTGATAAGGCCATATCATTAAATTTTGAGCATTCTTTTCTTTTAATGCCTTCACATAATTGATTTGTATATCTTCATCATAGGTTGGTATTATTTCATCATTCTCTATCTTTTCTAAAGTGATTTCTGTAAAAGGAGCTACAGGTTTATCATTATAATCATTCCACATAATAGAATGAAATATAGAATCATATCTATGAGTATCCAAAGTAACATAAATACTTGAAATACTTTCCATATTATCATATATAAATCTTATTATATTTTTAATATCATTAACAGCACCATTTACAGGCAAAGCACCTTTCTCCATATCTATAAAGTCTCTTTGAGGATCTACTATAAGAAGATTGATGCTTTCATCTTTAAATTCTTTTATAACTTTATTACTGTATTCTTCTGCTATTTTGTAAATGTCCTGCTGATTAATAGGATTTACTTCTTTTCCAATAAAATCTTCATTTACTATTTTCTCGTATGGTATTTTTACCGACATAAAAAATCCTCATTTATTACTTTTAAGATATTATATAAAAATTTTATTTAAAGTAAATTATTTTTTATATAATTTTTGTATAAATGATATAAAAAAAGAGCCCCAAATAATTGGGACTCTTAATAAAGATAAAATATGTTTAATAATCTGCTTTTTCTTGAAGGAAGTTGCCGTTTCTATCTATATAAAGTCTCATATTATTTGCCATTCTAACCTCATAAGTACCTATCTCTTTTACTTCTACATCCAATATCTGAACATTTGGATATTTTGAAGCAGCTGTATCTAAAACTATTTGAGGCACTTTGAAAGGAGTATAAAAGTTTTGAATATATAATGGTGCATTTTGAGTATTTTCTGCAGGTGCATTATTACTATTTAAATTAGCATTGTCATTAGGAGTATAAGCATTATTTGAGTCCGGCATACCATTTGCTTTTTTAGTCAATTCCTCTGCCGCTTTTATTAAAGCTTCAGCAGCTAGCTGATAAGGATTATCTGACATATTATTATTGTTTGTCTGATTATCATTTTGGTTAGCATTATAATTATAGTATTCATTTGGTATATCATAGGCATTATAATAGTCATTCTGATAAGCATTTTGTGCAGTATTATCATAATTATTATAATTTTCATAATATCCATTTTGATTTGCATTAGGACTATAATAAGGACTATTAGGGTTTTGAGATTCTGTTTCCAACATTTTCATTAATTCTTCATACGGATTTGTGTAATTTACAGTATCATTATATCCTTGATTATTATAATTATTATAGCCGTTATTGTAATAAGGCTCATTATTATAGTTTTGAGAAGCCCAATTCATAGCATTCATAGTATCCTGATACGGATTTCCCTGCATAGCATTATAATTGTTATATTGTTCATAAAATCCTGGATTGTAATAAATACTATTAGGATTATTTGCCTCCTGAGATAAAGTTCTCATAAACTCCTGATAATAATTATTATAGTAATTGTTTGCTGGAACATTATAGTTTTGATATGCATTATAATTATTTTGATAATTATAATTGTTCTGGTAATTATAGGAATCATAATATTGAGCAAACAACATACCTGAAGATATTATCAAGGCAGGTATTGCTTTAAAAAGTATTTTACTCATAAACATATCCTTTGTAAATATATTGTAAATTTATTATTTACTGTATTTACATTATAATACATTTATGATTTAATGTCAATTTTTTTTACAAGAAAATTTAAATAAATTTACATTTTTAAATTTAATTAGACTTGATTAATTGACCGGATGTTACTGAATTGTCCTCATTAACTATATTAAGTTCTAATATATTATCATTAAATGTAAATGTATATTTTTTCAAGCCGATGAAATTTTGTTCAGCACTATAACTGTTATCTGAAATTCTAGTGATATTTCCTTTGGATAATTCAATATTTTCTGACGGAGAGCCTCCATAGTAAGTTATTAATCCTGTTAAAGATCCGTCATTATTAATTGTAAATGCAGCTCTTGCCTGTTCTATATTACCGTTTTGGTATTTTCTATTTATTTCTGCCGAATATTTTCCGGCATATTTTGTGTTTATACCATCTCCTGTTTTTGTTATATCATTTGAGCATGATAGAGATAATATACAAAATATAATGATCAAAATAATAGAGATTGTTTTTAAAAAAGTCTTCATTTCTTATCCTATATTTTTTATTTAATATTTATAAATATAACAAAAAATATATAATATCAAAAAAAATATTATATTATATAATATTAGAAATTTAGAATATAAAGGAGTATAAAATGAAAGCATTAATTATTACAGACAATTTCTTTGAAGATTCAGAATTGTTTTATCCATATTTCAGACTTATAGAGGAGGGTATTGATGTTGATATAGCGGCTTTAAACAAAGGGGAGATTAAAGGAGAATATTTTTTCAAAACAGAAGCAAAATTAAATTTCTCAGAGGTTGATCCTTCAAATTATAAAGCCTTAATAATACCGGGCGGAAGAGCACCTGAAGCGATAAGAGGAAGTGATGATGTAAAAAGAATTATAAAATATTTCGTTGATAATAATCTTACTATAGGAGCAATATGCCATGGACAGCAGACTTTGATATCAGCTAAAGTTTTGGAAGGTAAAGACGCTACCTGCTATATAGGCATAAGAGATGACTTAATGAATGCTAAAGCTAATTATAAAGATGAA
The DNA here is from genome assembly GCF_001746205.1 of Brachyspira hampsonii. Classification (NCBI taxonomy): domain Bacteria; kingdom Pseudomonadati; phylum Spirochaetota; class Spirochaetia; order Brachyspirales; family Brachyspiraceae; genus Brachyspira; species Brachyspira hampsonii. Next base: position 632,039 of record NZ_MDCO01000012.1, on the reverse strand, counting down.
AAAGTAGTGGTATGCGGTAATATTGTAACTTCAAGATGCCCAGACGATTTGCCTTATTTCGCTAAAGAAATAATTAAGAAACTCAAATAATATTTAGATATTATAAAAAACCTCATGCTTAAAAAACATGAGGTTTTTATAAAATAATTATTTTACCCTAGCCCCTTTTCCTCTTATTTTCATTTTTGTAGAAAAACCTGTTTTTACTATTTCATATCTAGGCATAATAATAAAATCATAATTTGTATCTTTTAAAGCCTCAGCTATTAACTGCTCTTTTAAAGTTTCATCTTTTGAATTATAAGGAAGCTCGGCAGTTAAAACTTCTCCCACTTCAATATCATCTCCTGTAAGCTGCAAACTTTGCGGAATACTTTCAACTGTTGCTATAGTAGAACAGCCTACCGTGGCAAATATTAATATTATAATAACGCCGATTATTTTTTTCATTTTTTCTCTTCTCCATTTTTATTTAGCTAAAATAGTCATTTATATTTTAAGTTATTTTTTTTGATTAGGATTTAACTGTTTTCCTCTATTACCTTGATTTTTATCATAAGTAATATTAGTTCCTTTACTGCCTTTATTGGCATTGCTCATATCTGCTTCATTATTATTTTTTTTATTACTCATATTTTACTCCTTGAAATTTTAATGATGTTTATTTAAGAATATGATTAAGTATACTAGATAATATAAAAAATGCATTTGAAGTATATAGTTTTTTAAATACCTCAATAAAATATATAAAAAAACATCATACTATTTAAGCATGATGTTTTTATATGATTAATCTTTAATTAAAAGAAAGTTATTTTTATTGTCTTGTTAAAGTACCAGAAGCACTTTCCTGTTTATTTCCATTTAGTGAAACAAATATTTTGAAACTTCCGCTATTATCACTGCTGAATGTAAACTCATAAATCATACTATATTCTGACATATTAATTTCATAAGTTTCATTACCTTTGTCTGTTATTTTGTCTTTAGTAATAGATTGTCCTTCACCAATAATACCTTGTACATTTCCTGTTATAGTGCCGTCTGAAGCTATAGTCATAGTTCCGCTTATAGATGATTGATTAGCATCTTTGCCTTCAACTTTCCAATCACCCTGATAAGTTTGTATTCCCTTATTAGGCGTAGTAGAAGTTGTATCATTTGTAGGGTCTGTGCCTTTCTTCTCTCCGCAGCTTACTGCAAATAGACTAATTAAAATTAAGAGTGAAATAACTGATAAAGCTCTCATTTTTATTTTCCTTTTTTATATTTTTAGTATTATTGATAAATAAAAAATAATAGACATGAATATTGATTAAACATGTCTATTAATTTTATTTGCTATTAAAAAATTAATTAAAAGCCTTTGGTCCGAATCTGAATCCTAATTGCAAGCCTATATCATAGCTAAGTAATGGTGCTTCGCTATGAGCCCCCTGACTTAATGATGTATTATTAATAGTTGTATTTATAGAACCAATAGCATCAACTCCTGTGTATAAACCTATATTCATTGCTATTTTTTCTGTGAAGAATATTGAATAATCAAAAGTTAATTTAGCATAAAAACCTGCAGGATTCATAAACTTTGTACTCGCATCTTTAAATAAAGTTTTTACAGCTTCATCTTTCCAATTTTGTGTTATAGCCATAGGTATTATAACTCCAAGTCCAACACCTATAGAAAATGCTTTTATATTAAACTTTGGAAGTATGCCTATTTTTAGATTATGAGTGTAGAATGAAGCACTTCCTAATTTTTGTGCATCTGGAGCGTCAATTTGTCCGGTGATATCATTTGGATTTTCTCTTTTTGCTGTGTCAAAACTAGCATTAAAACTGTCAAAACTATATCCTAATTCTCCTAAAAGACTTATTCCAAAATTATCCTTTATCTGCCACATATAACCTATTTGAGCAGAAGCTCCAACATCGAAACCTACTTTATTACCAGAATAATAGTAAGTTCCATTTTTTGATTCTTGAGTTGTATACATGTTATATTGAGGAAGTAAATTTATATTAAGTCCGAAAGGCACATTAAATATAAACTCAAATCCGCTTGCTGCAAATGCTCCTGTACTTAATACCATTATCATAACAGAAGCTAAAATTATTTTTTAAAGTGTTTCATAATAAACCCCTTATATATTTTTTATTTATAACAAATGAAGTTTTTTATTCTTCAGTTAGTTATCGTTTTATACATTTTTTATGTCTTTTATATCTTTTGATAAGTCAGCAGTTTTTAATTTTTTATCTTCTAAAAGTACTTTATTTTCTTTATATTGATTAATTAAGCGAGCATTATTGATTATCAAATATTCTTTGTAGTATGATACTCTGTACATATACTCAAGAGCATTTATAAAAGACTCTTCTATATATTTTTTATCATATTCTTCATTTTCTTTTAGTCTGATATCATACATAACTGCTTTATATATAGTTTTATAATTGGCGTCAAAAAATATTTTTCTCTCCCTATTCTCTTCTTCTTTAAATTTTATTTCTTCATATTCAATTTCTTTTACTTTTTCTTCAAGTCTTTTTTCATCTTCCTCATTATAAATATTTTCCTGATTATAAAAGAATAAAGCATTATTGATAAATACATCCTCATACTTTTTTACATCTTTCAAATCAAGATTTTTTAATTCATTCAAAAAGTCATAATCTTTTTTATTCTCTTCTGATGAGCGGTATAAATACATTAAAGATGAATGCAAAGAATCAAGTATATCTCTGTAGCTTTTTGCCATATAAGGATTAAAAAAGTACATGCTCTCTGCTATATAAAAAAATGTATTTATATCATCTATAATAGAATCTATATTATGCATTTTTTTCTTGCTGTATTCTTTACTTTCTATATTAGAAAATACAATCTCTTCTCCGCTTTCAACAACATCATAATCAATTCTAAACCTTATAAATGAGCATAAAAACTTTAGAAAATCATAATTTTTTAGAATTAAACTAACATAATGATGTCCGTAATTTAAAATGGATTTAAAATTATTTTCATTTTCAAAATAATTTTCATGATTTAAATTATGCATTCCATATATATTATTATTTGAATATAGTTCAGAAAATAATTCTTTTAATTCATTTTTCATTTCATTGTACTTATCTATACATAATTTAAGAACTTCATCATACTGATATTTTATTAACTCTTCTTCTGAAAAGTCTAATCCTATAGAAAAAATATCTTTATACCCTTCAAGATATAAATATTTTATTTTTTCTGCAAAATGATAAAACATCTTATCAAAATATATAGCATCACTAGAGAAATATTTTGATAATGATAAATACTCTTTAATTTCTGAATCTATTATTATATTAATAGAACTAATATAACTGTCTCTTAATACGCTGTCATGCCGAAAAACATAATATAAGCAGAATATATGTTCTATTATTTTAGATAAAGAAATGTCTTCAAGATATTTAAAATTATCTATTCTTCTTACTAATTCAGTATAATTCAAATGCTTAACACTTTCTTCTATTAGCTTTATTTTATTAGAAAGAATCTTTTTTAATAAAGATTTATCGATATTTTCATTATTATCATCGCTGAAGAAAATATCTGCTATGTCTTTTAAATTTAATTTACAATTTTCAAAATAATATATTTTCTCAAGCACTGGAAGATGATATACACAGTAAAGCACTTTATTAGCAGTCTTTCTATTTTCTTTGATTATACTATCCTGAACTTTATAAGAAGGAAGTATGCAGTTTTTATTATCATCATAATAGTTCTGCATTCTTTTTATAAGTTTATCCTTCTTAATAGGAAGTTTATCAAATACATTATCTTCAATATTAGAAATATCTATTTTTCCGTCATCTGAAAGATAGTTTATTATATCAAGCTCAAAATGACTTCTTAAATAGCTGTATAAATCGGCAAATACTCCTATTTCAAAGAATAGTATTTTATCTTTATAATTAGTCATTATGCCTTTTATATCTTCCTTTACTGCCTGAAAATCATTAAACTCGTATGTGAATATACTATCATCTTCAGAAATTACTGCTTTCTCTACACTGTATGGTTTATCCCCTGATATTTTGGAAACTATAAAGCATTCTCTGTTTTCTGATATTAATGTTCTTAGTGAAGGAAGTATATAGTTGTATCTTGCATTTTTATCTGAATTACTATAATATCTTATATTATATTTTCTGTCGGCTGTATTAATGCTTTCTTTTTTAATATAATATTATCCTTAGTTATTCTTGCATATAGATACTTATTTTATTATAACAGAATTATTAAAAATAATTTGCTATGTCTTCCGAAAGACGCTATTAATTTTATTAAATTTTTTTTAAAAAACATGCTTTTTATATAATTATTCATCTTAAATAAATATACAGTATATCATTTTTATTAATGTATTTTTTCAAAAATTTTCTCCCGCACGCAGAACAGCATAAAAATATAATGGTTTACTCATAAATTTAAACTTTATTAACAAATAAAAATACTCTAAACGTGCGGTTATATGCATGCAATACTTAATAAAAAACTTGGGCGGGTGCTGAAATTTCAGATTAAGCTATAAAGATAGTTAGTATCAAAATTCAAAATATAGTTGTAAAAAATAAATGGTGTGGTATGTAATGAAAATTTAAAAAATTAATTACATCTGCCCGCCAAATATTTTTTAAATTTATTGTTTTTCTTACCGCACTTAGAATTAATTTAATTCTTCTTATTATTTAATTTGTTATTTGAATTTCATTTTATTATTAAAAATTTTTAATAGTGATTTAAATAAATTAAAAATTTAACTGATGATTTATTCGTATGTACAAATACAATCTTAAATGTATGGAAGTATAAATATATTTCATATTTTAAGAATTTGACAAAAAATATAAAACATGTATAATGAGAAATGTTAGGATAATCTAATATTTAAAGGGACTATATAATGAATATTAATTTAAACGGAGTATCTGAAACTTTATTAATTACACTATGGGTGAAAGCATAAGAAAGTAAAAGAGAAGATTCAATTATCAAAGATTATAAATCTATAGAAATATTAAAAGAAATAAATTATGATTTTTCAAAGTTTAAAAATTCTAATGGAACTCAAGTGGGAACCTGTGTAAGAACAAAAATAATAGATGATATAATAAAAGATATTATTGAAAAAAGTTCAGCATAATTTTTTACCATTATCAATTTAGGAGCAGGTCTTGATACAAGAGTAAGCAGATTTATAAAGGATAATATTTATTGGTATGATATAGATTTTGAAGATGTTATTTTGTTAAGAAAAACAATTTTTTAAAGAACTAGAAAATAATAAAAATTATGAATGCATATCATCATCTATACTTAGATTATCGTTGGATAAAAAATATTAAAGTAAGAGGTACTATTATAATAATATCTGAGGGGGTATTGATGTATATAGAAGAAAGTTATATAAAAGAATTAATTGAAAAACTATCTTCAAATTTTATTAACAGCCATTTTATATTTGATACTATACCTATAATTTCAGCTAAAAATACAAAACTTCATGAAACGGTAAAAGAAACAAATGCAGTGTTTAGATGGGGATTAGATATACCATCTAATATAGAAAAATTAAGCAGTCATATAAGATTTATAAACAGTTATAATTATGCTGATTATTTTAAAAATAGATGGGGATTTATAGGAATATTAAGACATTTACCTTTTGTAAAAAAGATTATAAATTTTAATACTCTCCATATAAAACTTGTTTAAAATATTTATAGTTATAAATGATAAACATCTATAGCAATACTAATTTATTTTTAATAATATATATTAGCCTTAGTATATGTATTTAAATATTTTTTATTTATTTTAAAAAATTAATTACATATGCCCGCCATCTAAATTGTTAGTATTATTTTGTAATTTCTGTATTATTTTTCTTTTCTGCTTTAATCTGTTATTTTAGCTGCCCACCCAAGATTTTTTTAAATTTATTGTTTTTATTATCAAGCATTAAATATATTTATTATTAGTTGTAAAATATCATATAAACATTATTTTAATAGTAAAACAATACTGATTGACTTTTCATTAAAAATAATTTAGAATGCACAGTATTAATTAAGGGGATATAGCTCAGTTTGGGAGAGCATCACAATGGCATTGTGAGGGTCGTGGGTTCGAGCCCCATTATCTCCAATTTTTGAATTATAAACAAATAACATATTTATGCATGCCAACAACTTGCAATTAAATAAATAATAAAATTAATTGTATTTATAACTATATTTATTTTTGTCATATTTTTACCTCCTATATAAAACATAGATAATGCTTCTAATATATAAGGTATCGCACCAATTAGTACAATTATAATATGATAATTACATGATGTTTTTATGTTGACATGGCACCTGTTGTTAACAGGCATAAATATATTATTTCAAAGACCTATCTTTAAGTATATTAATATAAAAGTACAAACATTATAATTAGATGCTTGTACTTTTATATATTTATTACAAAATTAATCTCTCCATTTTTTTGTTATATTTCCTTCAAAATCTATAACTATTTTTCTTCTGCTTTTAAACTCTATGCTATAATCTTTTCTATTTTTTTGTATATTCACAACTTTTTCATCAGGAAATTCTTTTTTTATTGAATTTTTAACTTTATCTTCTATATAAGCTATAGAAATTTCTTCACCGCCGCCGCTTACAGTTTTCCATTCTCCATAAGAATTAACATATATTTTAAGTCCACCTCTGAATATCAAAGTATAAGAACCTCCTAATTCAGTTGCCCTGTACAAATAATAATCAGAGAAATATTTATCAGCAAATGCTATAGCCTCATCAGGCACTTCGCTTAAAGCTACAGAACCACCATAGGCATATATTGATAATACAGATAAAGTTAATATTGTATATATTATTCTTTTTACAATTCTTTTCATTCTCATAGAATACCTCCTTAAATTGTTATTTAATATTATATATTATAAGGAAAATACTACAAGTTATTAAAATTTCACATTTCCTGCAATATAATATCTTCCGTCTGTAGAACCTTGGAAACCAACATTAAATTCAGCAGGACCTGCTTTAAATTTACCAAATATAGCATATTCCAAATATAACTTAGCATTTTTATCTTTTATATGAACCATTTCTCTCAAAGCAATGTTTAACATATACCATTCAAATCCCTGCTCTAAACGAACATAATGAGCATCATTTTCCCTCCAAGTATATTCAGCAATAGCATTAAGCCAAATAGTTTCATTCATAAGCGGGAATCTAAATGTTGCAGAAGCCTGAACCAATGATTCAAATAAAGATATATGATAATTTTGAGGCTCTATTCTATTTTCATGTTCGTATAGGAATCTAAACTCAATATTAGGTATATTAAATCTAAATAAAAAAGCTTTAGGTATACTGTGTCTGAAATCTCCTTGAGAATAAGCTATCTCATAATGATTTCCTATAAATCCAACTCTGATACCCGGACCATTTAATACTTGAGGTATATAATAATCAGGTGTATCAATATTTGCAGGGTTCAATGTAGTATCATAATAATGCGGCATAAGCATAAAAGTGGTAGTGTTAATATCAAAAGTGGCTCTTCCTCTGGCTGATACTAGTATTCTATCAATAAATATAGCCTGTACTCCGCCGTCATACAGACCTGCATTTCCTTTTATGTATGGATATTGTATATCTGGGTTGTGAGTATCAAAATATCCGAATGCTGTTATAAATCCTGTAAATTGTATATAGTCATTATGAAATGTCTGACCAATAGTAGCAAAAGTATCTCTCAAATTAAAAGTATTCGTATGAGCAGCATAAGAAAAAGTAGTTGTTAAATGAAATTCTATAGGGTATTTTTGAAAAAAGCTCAAATTAGTATCATTAGGATTTGGAAGTTTTCTTTTATAATCATCTCTGAAATAATCTGGTTTTATATATTGCGGAAGTTCATTATTTCCCTCTCTTCCTATAAACATATCGAATGCATTTGGAAGTGTTGGCATTATTGCATTTGTATATTTTTCTTGAGCATTTAATAAATAAGGCAGCATTAAGAATGTAATAGAGGTTATTACTATTTTGATATAGTTTTTCATAAAAAATCCTAAGATAAAATTTCAGTTATGATAATTTAAATTATATAAAAGTAAAGATTATTTCGTAAATAAATTTCATATCTGATAAAAAATAAATATTAATCCATTTTAAAGAAAGTCATAATACTTTTTAAGTTTTCTGACTGTTCTAATAATTCTTTTGCATATGTTGCAGTTTCATCAACTAAAGCAGCATTTTGCTGAGTTATTCCATCTATTTTTGAAACAGCGATATTAACCTGATCTACGCCTGTCTGCTGTTCTACGGCAGTTGTACTTATTTCCTGCATTATTTTTGCTGTTCCATCTATTTTTAATTGTATATCATTGAATATGGATTGTGATTCTCTTGCAGTTTCAGCTGATTTATTAATTTTTTCATAGATATTTTCTATAAGCAATGTTATGTCTTTAGCAGATGACTGTGAATTTTGAGCTAAGTTTCTTACCTCAGAAGCCACAACAGCAAAACCTCTTCCCTGATCTCCAGCTCTTGCTGCCTCTACAGAAGCATTTAAAGCAAGTATATTAGTTTGAAAAGCTATATCTTCTATAGTTTTTGTAATATTTTTTATTTTCTCACTTGCCTCATAAACTTCTTCTATGTTTCTAGTAGTTTCAGAAATTACACCGGCTCCGTTTTCTACAGCCTTTTTAGAAGCTATCATCATATCATTTCCTTCCACAGAATGCGAAGCGGAAGATTTTATAGTAGAAGCCATTTGCTCTATAGCGGAAGCAGTTTCCTCTAAACTAGATGCCTGAGCTTCTGTTCTAGCTGATAAATCATCGCTGCCGTTTGTCAGATTCAGTGCAGCATTATTTATTTTTTCTGAAGTATTATTAACTTCATTAATTATTTTTGATAAAGCATTTCTCATATCTTTAAAAGAGTATGCTATATCACCAATTTCATTTTTCTTAAATTTAAAATTTCTAAGTATAAATTCACCTTTAGACATTTCTTTTGCTTCTTCTACAAGAACTTTCAAAGGACTAATAATATTTTTTATATATAAGAATCCTATAATAGAACTCAATATTATTCCTATGACTCCTATCATAATTCCAATCTTTAATATTTTACTGCTTTGCTGTTCAATAAAACTTAAAGGCATAGAGAAAGCTACATGCCAAGGCTGATTTTTAATGCTTGTATATAAACAAACTTTAGTCATACCATCATTTTGGAATTCTAATTTTCCTTCTGTATTATTAACAATTGTTTTTACCTCTGCAGGAGCAAGTTTACCAACCTCGCTAGGTACATTATGCATTACAAGTAAGGTATCTTTATTAAATACCCATAATCTTATCCAATGAGTAAGAACTTCGCCTGCAGTTTCAGATACTTCATCTATAACCTTCTGCCAATCTAATACTACTAGTAATGCTCCCAAATATGAATTATCAGTTCTTGAATTTATTGGTGAAATAATAGCTGTTATCCATTTTTCATCAGAGTCTTTATATATAGAATCTGATAGGGTAGGTTTTTTTACAGCATCATATTTTTTCCATAAATCAGAGTATAAACTAGATACATTTTTTCCTACATCCGTATTATCGCCGTTTGAATCATTTAGTATTGTACCGTCTTTTTCTAATAGTGCTAAACTTTTTACATACGGATTTTTAGCAGACATTAGCTTTAATACGGTAAGCATATTAGCTTCGCCTTCAGGATCTCTATTTTGCATATAGTTTATAACAAATGTAAAAGATGAATATGTATCTGATAATATTAATTGATTTTCAACTAAAGAGTCAAAAAAAGTTGAATATCCCTTTATTGTAGTTGCAAATCCGTCATAAGAGGCTTTATCTATAGCCTTTTTTGACATTTGTACTAAAGTAGATATGGACACAATTAAAAGAACAGCTATAAATGTATTAACTACTATTGGTATTTGAACATTTAAACTATTGAACTTCTTTTTCATAAATATACCCCAAAAAATTATTTATAAAATTAATTTTTAATGTAAAAATTTAATAGTATTCTTAAACAGGCTCAATTTTTATTACTAATAGTGAAATTAATTATTATACTACATATAGTATAGTAATTAAAATATAGTATGTCAAATTTTTATTAATCATATATTTGTTTATTATGTTTTACAAATATAGAAGATACTTTTTAAATAAAAATATACACAATGATATATTAAAATAATGATAATTAGTTTGACTTTTATCTTATTTATAGTACAATATATAAACATTGACAGTATATTAATTTTATAAACTTAGTATGCTTTTAATGTTTATTCCCAAAATCTCATTTTAATTAAATAAAGGAGAAGAAAATCGTGAAACTCCCAAAAGTCAATGATTTAGGCTTTTTCGAGATTCGTCTCGAAAGTATAGGCGGAATGGGTGCTAATAGTGCTGGTAAAATGCTTGCAGAAGTAGGCGTTTTATCTCAAGGATTCTATGGTGCTGCATTCTCTAGTTATGGTTCAGAAAAAAAAGGTTCTCCAGTAAAATCTTTCGTAAGATTTTCTGAGAATGAAGTTAGAGTAAACTCTACAGTAGAAGAACCGCATGTTGTGGCAGTGTTCCACATGAATCTTCTTAAAAATCCTCTAACATTAGCAGGTGTTAAAGAAGATGCTATCGTTATTTTCAATACTAATAAAACTCCAGATGAAGCAAGAGACTTTGCTAAACTTCATGGCGGTAAAGTAGTTTGTGTTGATGCTATAAAAATCGCTAATGATTTAAAACTTCCTTCACAAGCAGCTAATACCATCATAATGGGTGCTATGGTTAATCAGCTTGATTTCATAGATTCTGCTAAATTTGAAGAGCAAATTAGAAAACAGTTCGGCGGTAAAAAAGCTGAATTAGTAGAACCTAATATTGAAGCTTTCAGAAAAGGCGGAAGTGAATCTGTAGTTAAAGATTTCCCTGCAGACGGAAAATATCCTTATATACCTTATAAAAAACCAGAACCTGTATATGGTAAAAATAACCAATTAACAGGCGGTTATATAAATGCTGCTGGTAACTCTACTTTAAAAGATTTACAAGTAACTCGTACCGGTCATATTCCTGTATTCAATCCTAAAAACTGTATTGATTGTGCTCAATGTGAATTAGTTTGTCCGGATCTTTGCGTTGTTTGGGAAAAAGGTCCAGACAGAAAAGATCCTAATAAAATAGCTATGAACATGATGGGTATTGATTATCAATATTGTAAAGGCTGTTTGAAATGCGTTAGAGCTTGCCCTAAAGGACCTTATGCTCCTAAAGCACCTGCTAAAGAAGATCAAGCTTTAAGAATAGAAGTAGAAGCAGAATGTAATGTTCCAGAACTTACATACAGTCGTTATCATAAATAATAAGGAGCGAATAAATGGCTAACAAATATAATCTTGCTGAACAAGAAAACATACTTGAAAGTGGTAATGAATTAGCAGCCATTGCAGCCGCTCAAATTAATTATCACGTTATGGGTTATTACCCAATTACTCCTTCTACTCAGATTGCTGAGTATTTGGATGAAATGAAAGCTAATGGAAGACATACTGTTTGCATGATCCCTGGTGATGGTGAACATGGTGCAGCTGGTATATGTTATGGTGCTACTACTGCAGGAGGTAGGGTATTCAATGCTACTTCTGCTAACGGTCTTCTTTATGCTATGGAACAATTACCTGTACAATCAGGTACTAGATTCCCTATGGTATTAAATGTTGTAAACAGAACTGTTTCTGGTCCTCTAGATATTAAATGTGACCAATCTGACATAATGATGGCTCTTAACACTGGTTGGATTATCATTATGGCTCATACTACTCAAATGGTTTATGACTTCAATATCTTTGCTTTAAAAATCGCTGAAAGAGCTAAATTACCTATTATAGTTTCTTCTGACGGTTTCTTCACTTCTCACCAAAAGAAAAAAATTCACCTTTTCAAAAATGATAAAGATGTTCAAGACTTCTTAGGTACTTATACTCCTGAAGTTACTTCTATTGAACCAGGAAAAAATCCTGTTACAATTGGACCTTACATGAACGAAGATGAATTAACAGGAAGTAAATTACAGCTTTCTCAAGCTTTAGAAGATTCTCGTGCTATTATATTAGATGTATTTGAAGAGTTCGCTTCTTTCTCTGGAAGAAAATATGAGCCTATAGAAACTTATCAAATGGAAGATGCCGATGTAGCTGTAATGATCTGCGGATCTGCTTATGAAACTCTTACTTTAGCTGTTGACGAAATGAAAAAAGCTAATCCTAGTCTTAAAATAGGTGCTTTTGCTATTACTCAAATTCGTCCTTTCCCTGAAAAAGAATTACAAAAATTACTTACTAATGTTAAAGTTGTAGTAGTAGGTGACAGACAAGATTCATATTCTGGTATGGGCGGCAACATGTCTACTGAAATCAGAGCTGCTCTTAAAAATGATCCTAATAACAAAACTTCTATTATAGACAGAGTATTTGGTCTTGGCGGTACTGAGTTTACTTTAGAAAAAGCTAAAGAGTTATTTGAATTAGGTCTAAAAGAATTAGCTAATCCGGGTTCTGTTGTAAAACACTCTTACTTAGAACAATATATGGGTCATGAAGGTGTAGAAATGAAACCTATACATGAACCTCTTACTTTGGAAAGCCAAAAATCTGGTATCGTTGTTACTATGAATGAACAAACTCATAAACTTGATGTTAAAGTTCCGCCTCTTAGAGAATTAACAGGCAAGGCTTATCGTTATGCTCAAGGTCATGGTGCTTGTAACGGCTGCGGTATATTCTCTGGTATTAATACTTTCTTAAAAGGTATTGAAGGTGAAGTTGTTCTTTTAGTACATACAGGATGTTCTATGGTTGTTACTACAGGCTATCCTTACAGCTCTTACAGAACTACTTATGTTCACAACTTGTTCCAAAACGGTGCAGCTACTCTTTCTGGTATCGTAGAGATGTATCATGAAAGAAAAAGAAGAGGTGAAATCGATGGACCGGAAGATCCTACTTTCATAATGATTACTGGTGACGGCGGTCATGACATAGGTATGGGACCTTCTATTGGTGCAGCTATTAGAAATCACAAAATGATTATATTAGAATACGATAATGAAGGATATATGAACACTGGTAACCAATTATCATTCTCTACTCCTATAGGACACAGAACTTCTACTTCTAATGTTGGTAAAGCTGAAGTGGGTAAACAATTCAATCACAAAGATGTAGCTCAAATATTTGCTGGTTGTCATATACCTTATGTTGCTACTGGTTGTGAGGCTTATCCTTTAGATTTAGTTAAAAAAGCTGCTAAAGCTCAATGGTATGCTAATCATCATGGTACTGCTTTTGTTAAACTTCTTATTGCTTGTCCATTAAACTGGAAATCTCCTGATGATATGGGTAAAGATGTTATTAAAGCTGCTGTTGACTGCTGTTTCTTCCCTCTATATGAATCTGAACATGGTATCACTACTATCACTAATATGGTAGCTGATGATAAAAAACAGCCTGTTAGCGAATGGCTTAAAATGATGGGTAAAACTAAACACCTTCTTAAACACCCAGAGCTTCTTGAAGCATTCCAAAAAGAGGTTGATAGAAGATGGTATCGCTTAAAAGCTATGCATGAAAGTCCTCTTCTATAATTAGTTAAAAGCTAGAAATAGAATAAGATTATATATAGTAACGGTTGTTAATCTTTGAGGTTAGCAGCCGTTATTTTTTACTTTTTATTATAGACCAAACCATTACATTTTTAATTTAAAATAAAAATTAAAACTTGTCATAATTAACACCGCACGCAGAATAAAATTACAAATGTATATTAATTAAAAATATAATTTCAACTATAAAAAAATAATAAACTAAACGTGCGTTAAATATATTTTTTATTGAAATAACATTTGGGTGGGATCTAAATTTATGATAGAATAATAAATTTAATTAATATTAAAATCTGTAAATTAGATAAAAAAATTTTAAAGGGTGGGGTATGTAAATAAGTTTCAAAAGTTAATCGCATTTGGTATAACTTTATACTTATAAATTTTATTTACTATTAATTAAATATACTTGAATTATAACACTATCAATTTTTTTAAAACTATATTATATTAGAATGCATCAAAATATTAAAAGGAAGTAATTATATATGGGACTTTATGTTGTAATTAACATTGTAGTACTATTGGCTTTAATAGCACTATTATATTTTATGCAGAAAAAACATCTGAATTTTACTATCAGAGTATTATCTGCTTTAGTTTTAGGGTTAGCTTTGGGATTCATACTTAGAAAAGTTTATTCTTCAAATATGGAAATAGTAAATCAAAGTATTGTCTGGTATAATGTAGTAGGTAATGGTTATGTAAGACTTCTTCAAATGTTGGTTATGCCTTTAATTTTTGTTTCTATTACTATGGCGATCCTTAACATAAAAGGAAACAGCAATAATTTAGGTAAAATGACTATTATAATTATAGCCGTACTAATGGTAACAACAGCTATATCAGCTTTAGTAGGATTTTTAACAGCTAAGGGATTTGGTTTAGATGCTTCAAAACTTCAATCTATAGTAGGAGATATTTCTCAGGGTGCTTCTAACTATGAAGGTAAATTAGAGCAGTTTTCTTCAAGACCTGTTCCGCAGCAATTATTAGATATTATACCTACAAATCCATTTGCAGCATTAGCTGGTATGGGAGGCTCTCCTACACTTTCTGTTGTGTTTTTTGCCGCTTTAGTAGGTTCTTCTGCTTTGGGACTTAGAAATAAAAAACCAGATGTTTTTGATTTTTTCTTGAAAATTATGCAGGCTTTGCATGATGTTGTGATGAAGATAGTTGCATTTGTAATGAAATTAACTCCTTATGGCGTACTTGCTCTTATGGCTAAATTTATGGCTGCTAGTGATTTGAATGCATTTGCTCAATTAGGACAATTCCTTCTAGCATCTTATTTAGCTATAATTATCATGCTTATAGTTCATAGTATAATACTTATTATATTCGGATACAATCCTATTAAATACTACTCTAAGGCTTTTACAGTTTTAACATTTGCTTTTTCATCAAGAACAAGTGCTGGTACTTTACCTTTAACTGTTTCTGCTTTAAAAGATAAAATGGGAATATCCGAAGGCGTTTCAAACCTTTCTGCTTCGCTTGCTGTAACTATAGGACAAAATGGATGTGCTGGTATTTATCCGGCTATGGTTGCTGCTATGATAGCACCTACTTTGGGTATTAATCCTCTTGAACCTGCATTCTTAATAAAAGCTGTTGTTATAATTGCTATAGGAAGTTTCGGTATTGCTGGAGTTGGAGGGGGTGCTACAAATGCTGCTTTGATTACACTTTCTGCTTTAGGTTTTCCTGTAGGACTTGTGGCTATACTTTTGGGAATAGAGCCTCTTATTGATATGGGCAGAACTATGCTCAATGTTAATGATGGTATGGTTACCGCTGCTGTTACAGGAAAAATTTGTAAAGAAGTGGATATGGATAAATTCAATTCCAATGATAATACCGGTTCTAATGAAGCAGAAGCTATGTAATTAATTAAAGATATAGTATTATAAAAATTATTAGGTATTCCAAAATAAAAGGAATACCTATTTTTTTATTTTAATTACATACCCCGCCCTTTAGAGTTTATTGCTTTATTTTAAATTTTAGCTTCATATTGTTTTGTGATTAAATAACATTTATTAGCACCCACCCAAATGTATTTAAATTTGCTGCCAATTCAGCACACGGTAAAAGAAACAAAATATATAGAGTTAATTAACAATAAAAATTTGACTATGCTAAAAAATAATTTCTGCGTGTGCTTTGAATGTTTTAAACCTAATTAAAACTAGGGTGGGCATTAATAATTTATAATAAAGTAAAAAGGCAAATAAAATTTTGATTTCATAATTAAGCAATAAACCTATAGGGTGGGAGTGAAAATAAATTTTAAAGCTTTTATTACATACCCGCCCTTTTATTTTTATAGTTATAATCTGCGATTTTTAACTTATTTATGTTTAAAGACTAATTAGAAATTAAAGCACCCGCCCAAGTGTTATGTAAATTAAAAAAATATTTAACGCATGGTTAATAAAATTTATAATATAATGAAATTTGAATTACAAATAAATTTATATTCCTAATTCTATTTTGCGTGCGGTAATAATACAACAAATTAAAAAAATCTTGGGTGGGAAGCTAAAATAACATGTAAAATTAAAAGGAAAAATAATTTAGAAATTACTGATAATATTTAAAAGCCTAAAGGGTGGGCAAATGTGATTAAAGTTTAAAACTTAATTTACATACCCCGCCCTTTTATTTTTATAGTTATAATCTGCAATTTTTAACTTATTTATATTTAAAGACTAATTAGAAATTAAAGCACCCGCCCAAGTTTTGATTAAATTTTAAATTTATTCAACATAAGATTTAATTTATATTTTTAATACAAATATTAAAACTCTATGTTATTTTTAATACAAAACTCTTCAGCAGTTTTTATTTTTTCTTTGGCTAAGGACACAATACATTTTTTTATTAATTTTTTATCATCTTTTTTGGCAAAACTGTAAGCATTAGAAAAATATTCATACGCATCTTTATTAAAAATATTATACTTATTATTCATTTTATCTAATTGTATATATATGTATGCTATGCTGTTATTGGCTAAAGCATGCTTACTATTTAACTTTAAAGCCTCTCTAAAACATAATAAAGCATCATTATAATATTTATAAGCATTATCATAATCTTTCATTGACAGATATATATTAGCTAATTTAGTTGTGCTGTATCCCATACTGTCATAAATAGAAGCATTATTTAAATTATCATCTATTTTTAATGCCAATCCTTTTTCATAATATAGTAAAGCATCTTTAAGTAAATCTATAGATCTTTGAATGCTTCCGTTTTTAAATTCATTGTTTGAATATTTTGTTTTTGAAAAACCTATTCCATTATAGGCATTAGCATATTTAGGATTAATTTCCAAAGCTCTTATATAATCTTCATAAGCCTCATTATAAAGTTTTAACCCTACTTTACTTAATCCTCTGTTATAATAAGCATCAATAGAATAATTATCAGTTTCAATTACTTTGGTATAGCATTCAATAGCTTTTTGATATTCTTTTAAATAATCATAACATATACCTATATTGAAATAAGCATCTATTATATTACTATCGATATCAATTACTTTATAAAAATCTTCTATAGCTTCATGGTATAATTCCATTTCAATTTCTGCTAAAGCCCTATTATAAAATGCATCAGTAGTATTCGGCTCAAGTTCAATGACTTTTGTATAATATTTCAAAGCTGTTTCATATTCTTCTAAAGTATCATAAGATAAAGCTAAATGATAATTAGCATATACATTTTCATTGTCAAGCTCTATTACATTTTTGAAGTCTTCAATAGCCGAATTATAATGTCTATTTCTATAATTTATAAGCCCCCGCTCATTATATGCATTAATATACTTAGGGTCTAATTGTATAGCTTTATTTATATATTTTAAAGCTTCATCCAATTCATTTAAATATGAGCTAGTAAGTCCTCTATAATAATAAAACTCACTGTCGCCGTCATATATTGAAATAGCCTTATCAAAATCTTTTATAGCCTCTTTATATAAATGCATTCTTCCTTTTAATAAGGCTCTGTTATTGTATAAATAAGCATCATCTTTCTCAAGCTCTATAGCTTTATTATAATCCTCCAATGCCTCATCATACATCTGCATTTCATTTTTTATAAGCCCTCTATTATTATATGAATAAGTATCTTCAGGATTTAATTCTATAGCCTTATTATAATCTTTTAATGCATCTTCATATAATTGTAAGGATTCTTCAGCTAATGCTCTATTATAATATGAATAATATATATCATCATTAATTTCTATCATTTTAGTGTAATAATTAATTGCATATCTATAATTTCCTAATTTATATTCAAGAAGTCCCATATCATTATAGATATTGATGATATTGTCATCATCTGCATATTCTAATGCCTTTTTATAATCGTCCATAGCATCTTTATATAATTCTAAACTGTTTTTAGTAAGCCCTCTAAAATAATAAGCATTAGAAAAATGATTATCCAATTCAATAGCCTTGTTAAAATCATTAATCGCATCTTCATATAATCCTAGAAAAAATTCTGTTAAAGCTTTGGAATAATATGAATCACTGTCATCATATCTTAATTCTACAATTTTATTGAAATCAGATAATGCTTCTTCATACATATTGAGATATCTTTTGGAATGACCTCTGTAATAGTATGCATCATCAATTTCATCATCTAGCAACAAAGCTATATCAAAGTTTCTTATAGCTTCCTGATATCTTCCTAAATAAAAATATCCTAATCCTATATAGTATATAGCTTCAGCATCATCGTCATTAAATTCCAGAACCTTTTTAAAATCTTTAATTCCTTCTTCATATCTTCCTAAATATGATTTTGAATGCCCTCTATTATAGTAGGCATTAGATTTTTCTGGAGACAATTCTATAACTTTATCAAAATCTTTAATAGCCTCCTCATAGTTTTTCAAATTAAAATATGATAGTCCTCTATTGTAGTATGCATCCACTAAAGTATCATGAGTATTGTTTATTTCCTCATCGCTTATATTTTTACCTTCTTCATCATCTTCATTATCATAAGAACTGCTATATATGATAAATTCGCTGTCTGAATATGCAATAATATATTTATTGTATATATCTATAACTTCATTTAAATATTCTATTGATTTTTCATAATCTTTACTTATGAAGGCATGATGTCCCAAATCAAATAATCTTTCTATATTCCTTTTATCATCTATATTCATTAATCATAACTCCAATAATACATTACTTTTATAAGTATATACAAAAATATAATAATTACTATATATAATAGTTAATATTATTCATAAATAATAGTTAATATTATTCATTGATTTATTTTAATTTTTAGATTAAATTTTAACATATGAATATTTTTTATTATATTAAAGTTTAATATCAATGAAGGAGGATATATGGCTAAAGGCAGAGTTACTATTGATAGAGAACAATGTAAAGGATGCTCTAACTGCATATCGGTTTGTCCGACTAAGATACTGTATTTAGATAAAGAAGATATGAATTCTTGGGGGTATTATCCAGCAGCTGTTACTGATATGGAAAAATGTACAGGCTGTTCTAATTGTGCAATGATGTGTCCGGATATATGTATAATGGTTGAAAGGCTAGATAAAGAGGAGAGTAAATAATGGCTAGAACATTGATGAAAGGAAATGAGGCTATGGCTAGTGCGGCTATTGCGGCAGGATGTAAATGTTTTTTTGGGTATCCTATTACACCGCAGAATGAGATACCGGAGTTTATGTCAAAAGCTATGTATGAATCAGGCGGGGCATTTGTGCAGGCAGAAAGTGAGGTGGCAGCAATTAATATGGTTTATGGGGCAGGAGGAGCCGGAGTGAGGGCTATGACCTCTTCTTCTTCGCCGGGTATAGCTTTAAAACAGGAGGGTATATCATATCTGGCAGGTTCTGAAGTTCCTGCAGTAATACTTAATGTTATGAGAGGCGGACCTGGACTTGGAAGTATACAGCCTTCACAAAGCGATTATAATATGATGACTAGAGGGGGAGGAGATGGCGATTATAATTGCCCTGTTTTAGCACCTGCCAATTTACAGGAAGCAGCTGATATGATAATGGAAGCATTTGATATAGCGGATCATTATAGAACTCCTGTGTATGTTGCTGCTGACGGATATATTGGTCAGATGATGGAGCCTGTAGAAATTATTTATAAACCTAAATATGAGATAAAAGAAAAGACTTGGGCTGCTTGCGGAAAAAGGGGAAAAAGAGAAAAAAATAATATTATTAATTCTCTATATTTAGAGCCTGAATTATTATATGAACATAATCTTCATCTTCAGAGAAAATATGATGAAATAAAAGAAAAAGAAGCAAGAGCAGAAAAATATTTTACAGATGATGCAGAACTTATATTTGTTTCTTATGGTACTATGTCAAGAATTGTAAGAGGAGTTGTTGATAAGTTTAGAGAAGAAGGTAAAAAAGTAGGTATGATTCGTCCTCAAACTTTATGGCCTTTTCCCGTTAAAGCATTTGATAATCCAAATTGCAAAATGTATGTAAGCATTGAGATGAGTATGGGGCAGATGGTTGATGATATAAAGCTTGCAATAGAGTGTAAAGTTCCGGTTAAATTCTATGGAAAGGCTGGAGGATTAGTACCTACTGCTCATGAGATAATGGATAATGTTATAAGTTTGGCAGGAGGTTTAATATGATAGTATTCGAAAAATCAAAGGGATTGAGTGATGCTAGGACACATTATTGTCCGGGCTGTATGCATGGTACTGCTCAGAGAATAATAGCTGAATGTGTAGAAGAACTTGGGGTATTGGAGAAAACAGTTGGTATAGCTTCTGTAGGATGCTCTGTACTTGCTTATAAGTATTTTTCATGTGATATGCAGCAGGCAGCACATGGAAGAGCTCCGGCTGTTGCTACAGGTATAAAAAGGGCTATTCCAGATAGTGTTGTATTTACGCTTCAAGGTGACGGAGATTTAGCAGCAATAGGTACTGCAGAAATAATACATGCCGCAGCAAGAAGCGAGAATATAACAGTAATATTTTTGAATAATGCTATTTATGGTATGACAGGCGGGCAGATGGCTCCTACTACTTTGGAAGGTCAAAGAACTACTACTACTCAGGCAGGAAGAGATTTTCACAAAGCAGGTAAACCTATAAGGGTATGTGAGATGCTTGCTACTATAGAAGGTGCTGCTTTTGTGGAGAGAGTTTCTTTAGACAGTCCTGCTAATATTAGAAAGGCTAAAATAGCAACTAAAAAAGCTTTTGAAAATCAGATTGCTGGAAAAGGTTTCTCTATAGTGGAAATGCTCACAAGCTGTACTACCAACTGGGGAATATCTCCTACAGATTCTCATAAGTGGATAAGAGATTATATGATTCCGCATTATCCTCTTGGTAATTTTAGAAATGATGCTTAAATAAGGAGGAATATATGAGTACAGAAAGAATTATTTTTGCTGGGTTTGGCGGACAGGGTGTTATGTCTATGGGACAGATGATTGCTTATGCCGGAATGATAGAAAATAAACATGTTACTTGGTGTCCTTCTTATGGACCTGAGATGAGAGGAGGTACTGCTAATTGTTCTGTTGTTATAAGTGATGAACTTGTAGGGTCTCCTATAATTTCTCATGATGCCAATGCAGCTGTTATTATGAATCTTCCTTCGCTTACAAAATTTGAAAAAGATGTTATTCCTAATGGGATACTTTTAATAAACTCATCTTTGATAGATAAAAAGGCCTCAAGAGACGATATAAAAGCGGCTTATGTTGAGGCAAATAAAATAGCGGGCGATATAGGTAATCCTAAATCGGCAAATATGGTTATGCTTGGTGCTTTGCTTACGCTTCATAATGTGGTATCATTCGACAGTGTACAGCAGGCATTTTTGAAAGTATTCGGAGAGCGTAAAAAAGATTTCCTTCCTAGTAATGAAAAGGCTCTTAATGCAGGAAGAGATGCTGTAAAAGATTTGGTTTCTTGAGTTACATAAATTAAAAAATAAAAATATTTTAAACCTCTGTGCTTTCAAAAGTGCTGAGGTTTTTTATTATAAATATTCATTAACGCACGTTTAATAAATACTTTCAATTAATTTCATTATTATTAATAATAAAACTATATTATTTATATTTACTTATCGTGCGTTAAATAAATTTTTAAATCTAATCAACACTTGGGCGGGTACCTTAATTTTTCATTAGACTTTAAATATTAATTGACACTAAAATTCAAAATATAGTAATAAATAATAAAGGGCGGGGAGCGAGAAAAATTTTAAATTTTTGGATTTATTTTAATTCCCACCCTATAGGCTTTTTATTTAATCTGTCATTTTTGTACTTTATTTCTTCTTTATTTTATTCTGTAATTTTAGCTGCCCACCCAAGTTTTTTTAAATTTATAGTATACTTACCGCACGCAGAATAATATTAATAATATATATTTTTTTGTAATTCAAATTTTAATGTATTATATAAATTTTATTCACCGTGCGTTAATTAAAATTAAAACTTGTTTTTATAATTTGATTTTATACTAAAAATTATTATCATTATTAAATAAATAATAGTTGAAAAAAATATAATATTTATGTATTATAAAAAATAAATTTTATGATAATAAAGAGAGTATTAATATTATGAAAAAAATTTTATTGTTAACTGTAATGTTAATAACAACTATCAGTGCAAATCTTATGGCAAAAAGCGGCTTTGGTGTTGATTTAACCGTACCTTTGGGAGCTGGAATAGGTTTTTATCTTGAAGATGGAAAACAAAGCCAAACAATAAAGCCAGACGGAGGTTTTGAATTTGGAGTATATTTAAAACCAAATTATTATTTTGATTTGAGTATTTTATCCCTTGGAATATCATTAGATTTAGGATATCAGAGAGATGTATTTGCTTATAAATCAGATTCGTCTAAGGGTAATGTTACTTTTGATAGTTTAAGTGTAGGGTTAATGCCTAAAATAGATATATTATTTATGTCTATAGGTGTTGGAGCAGGGGTTAAATTTCCTCTTGGAGGAAGCAGCTATTCTAAAGAAAACAGCGGCGGTGAAATAACAGAACAATACAACTTGAAACAATTACAGAATAAATTTTATAATTTGTATATACCTTATCTTAAAGCAAGTTTGGACTTTTTACTTCTTTATAATATAACTTTAGGTATTTATTTATCTTATGATTTTCCTCTGATTGAATATAAAGAAACTTCTCCTAAAATCAAAACCGGAGCCCTTGATATAGGCGGACAAATAGGAATAAGATTCTAGTAAAACTGAAAAATAAAAACCATGCTTATTTATTAGAGCATGGTTTTTTATATTAATCTATAATAGCATAAGCTCTTACAGGCGAACCTTCACAATTTCTGATTTTTAAAGGTGCTGCACTAAAGAAGAATTTTTTATGAGTTACTTTTTCTAAATTCGTAAGATTTTCTATAATACATATATCATTAGAAAATAGAATATTATGTATTAAATTATTATTTGAAATAGAATCTACTGAAGGAGTATCTATTCCTATAGTTTTTATTTTTAAGTCTATTAATTTATAAGCAAAACTTTCACTTAAATATGGAAAGTTTTTATAATAGTTTTCTGTATTAATATTATTATGCCAATATGTATTAATAAGAAGTATATTGCATTCTTTTATTATATCAAAATTGAAATTAACATCAAAATTTATTTTATTATCTTTATCTGGTATTATATCAATACAATAAGCATTTCCAACAAAATAATTTAAATCTATACTTGCAGTAGAATCTTTACTTTTTATGCAATGGAGAGGAGTATCAATATGAGTTGCAGTATGCACGCACATAGATATGTTTGTGATATTAAAATATTTATAGTTTTCAGCTGAAATGCTTACATCAATATCATCAGTATAATGAGGCATATTGTTATATATTTCAGCTGAAAGATCTATTATCATATTTTTTTAATTCTGTTTATTATCATGTCTTTTTTTATTATTATTAGTTTTGGAGTTTGCAAGAGAGGCAAATATTACTCTACCCGCTTCTTTAGGCAGTACATTATCTATTTCTATTTCAACATTTTTACCTATTAGATGTTTGGCATTATCAACTACTATCATAGTTCCGTCTTCCAAATATCCTAAAGCCTGTTTGTCTTTTCCTTCCCTTATAAGGTCTATATTTATAGTTTCACCCGGCAAAACAACAACATGAAGCGAATTTGCTAAATCATTAATATTTAATATATCCACTTCATGTATAGATGCCACTTTCATCAAATTAAAATCATTTGTTATTACTTTAGCATCCATTTTTTTGGCAAGTTCTATAAGTTTTAGATCCACCTCTTTTATATTAGGAAAATCTATATCCGTTATAGAAAGAAGTATGTTCTTAGAAGATTTCATTTTATTTAATATTTCTAAAGCTCTTCTTCCTCTTATTCTTTTCTGAGGATCTCTTGCATCGCTTAAAAACTGTACTTCTTTTATAACAAATTCCGGGAGTATAAGAAGTCCGTCAAAAAATTTTTTTTCAGCAATATCATATATTCTTCCGTCTACTATAACAGAAGTATCCAATATCTTTGAAGTTTTCATTTTATCCTTATTTGTAAGCTT
The DNA here is from genome assembly GCF_001746205.1 of Brachyspira hampsonii. Taxonomy (NCBI): domain Bacteria; kingdom Pseudomonadati; phylum Spirochaetota; class Spirochaetia; order Brachyspirales; family Brachyspiraceae; genus Brachyspira; species Brachyspira hampsonii. The sequence continues at coordinate 607,620 of NZ_MDCO01000012.1, read as the reverse complement.
AAACATATTTGATATGCTTGGTATAAAAGCGATAATAATACCAAAAATTAAATAGCCTTCTATAAAAAGGATAATCAATTTCTCATTTAATGATAATGATATTCCTACAATATTAATTGTAGTTATAGTCAAAAGTACAGTAATTAATGTTAGAAAGAATGATATAAAAAAAGCTAATGTAATTTTAGAAGATTTCTTTCTAATAAACATCAATTCAAATAAAAATACCAATACTGCACTTATTATAAATACTGTTAATGTCTTATAATTAAAATGTTTTAGTATAAAATAATCCAAAGCCAGCACTATACAAGATAACACAAAATATACTACTCTCCACATAATTTCCCCTTACTTTTATTTATACGCATATTATATTTTTAATGTAATAAACTAGATAAATTATTATTCTTTAGAAATATCTTTTTTCTTTCTTTTTCCGTTTTTAGCAGTTTCTTTTTCTTCTTTAACTACCTTCTCTTTTTCTAAAGGCTTAGTTTTGAATTTTTTTGCTGATTTTTCCAAAGCATTTGATACTATATCTTCTATTTCATCTCTATCTTTTTTTAAAGCTATACTAATTTCATTAACTATGAACATATATGCTTTTTCATATAGACGCTTTTCGCTTGCCGAAAGTTCCTTTAACTTATTTCTTGTGAATAAACTTCTTGCCACCTCTATGGTATCTTTGATATCTCCGCTTCTAAGTTTTTCCTCATTTTCCTGATATCTTATTTTCCAATTATTTTCTATATCATGAGGTTTTGTCTGCAATATATTTAAAAGATTATCAGCTTCTGCTTTAGATATAATCTTTCTTATACGATATTCTTTAACTCTATTTATAGGCACTTTTAATGTAATATTTTCACTTTCGCATTCTAAAACATAACATTCTACTAGATTAGAATTAACTTTGTTATTTGATATACCCATAACTTTACATATACCATACATAGGGTATACAACATAAGTATTCAATTTATACATATCAGCCTTTTTTATTAATAGTTTATTCTAAATAAAATATAATAATATACCTCATCATATTATATGTTAAAATTATAAAAAATCAAGTATTTTATTACAGTAGTGATGTTGTGTTTGTATGATTAAACTGAAGATTTATTATATGCCTGATGAATAAACTTATAAAATTTACATATATATAGCTTGATATATTTAAATATATAGTATACTATATATTGATAATAATAAAAGGAGGTACTAACACATGACAGATAAAAAAATAGAATTGTTTGAAAATTATCCTGTACATAAGGCACTGATGACGCTAGCACTTCCAACTATACTAGGAATGTTAGTAAATGTTTTTTATAATATGGTAGATACTTTTTTCGTAGGAAAGACAGGGGATCCTAATCAGGTAGCTGCAGTATCGCTTTGTATGCCTATATATTTGCTTCTTATGGCTTTTGGTAATATTTTTGGTATAGGAGGAGGTTCTTATATATCAAGAAAATTAGGTGCTAAAGATTATGAAAGCGTAAAAAAAATATCCTCTTTTGCTTTTTATGCAAGCATTATAGTTGGATTTATATCTATGGCAGTGTATCTAATTTTTATGAAAGATATACTAAAAATATCAGGTGCAAGCCCTAATACTTATCAGTTTTCTAAAGATTACTTGATAATAGTAGCTTTTGGGGCTCCTTTTGTAGTAAATCAAATGGCTATGGGACAGATTGTTCGTGCTGAAGGCTCTTCAAAAGAGGCTATGATTGGTATGATGATAGGTACTGTGGTTAATATAGTATTAGATCCTATTATGATACTTTATATGGAGATGGGAGTTGCAGGTGCTGCTCTTGCCACAATAATAGGTAATGCCTGCTCTACCGTATACTACATATATCATATACTAAGAAAAAAATCTTTCTTATCAATACATGTTAAAGATTTTTCTTTGCATAAAGATATACTTATCAATGTATTTTCTATAGGAATACCTGTTTCTATAAACAACATACTTATGAGTGCTTCAAACATACTTATAAATAATTTAGCTGCAGGATACAGTGATAATGTAGTTGCTGGACTTGGAGTAGCTCAAAGAATATTTACACTTGTTATACTTGTATTTATAGGACTTTCTCAAGGTCTTCAGCCTTTTGTAGGTTACAACTTTGCTTCTAAAAACTACAGGAGAATGAACTCTGCTATAAAAATATCATGCGTTGTAAGTGTAGTAATAGGATGTTTACTTTTAGGGCTATCATTAATATTTGGAAGATGGTCTGTAGGAGTATTTATTAATAATGAAGAGGTTATAGATTACGGGGTGAAATTTTTAGTAGCAAGTTATGCCATAGCTCCTATTATAGGATTTCAGTTTGTATTTATGTCTACATTCCAAGCATTAGGAAAATCTATACCTTCTTTAGTGCTTTCATTAAGCAGACAAGGTATAGCATTCATACCAACAATACTTATAGGTACTAAATTATTCGGAATAAATGGTATTATATGGTCTCAGCCTATAGCTGATATTGTAAGTGTTGCATTGGCTACAGTTATGTATATTTATATTTATAAGAAAATGAAGAAAAAAGCATTGGAAGAAGAAAATAATGGAAATAATTCAGAACCTGCTTATGCAAATGTATGATATTTAAAAAAATTTTATAAACTTAGCATGCATTTTTATTCTTGAAAAGTGCATGCTTTTTTATAATAATCTAATTGCATTTAGAATTTAAATTAATAATAAACTTTATATTTTTAATATCATTTTGGGTAAATAGCATAAAAAATTTAAACACAACTTGGGCGGGTGCTGAAATTTCTAATAAAACAATAAAGATAGTAAAAGTAAAATTATTTATTTAAACAACAAATATAAAGGGCGGGGTATGTAATTAAAGTTTTAAAACTCAATTACATTTGCCCACCCTCTATATTTATAGTTTTAATATGCAATATTAACTTTAATTTTTCTTGTTATCGAATTAGATTTTTTAGCTGCCCGCCCAATGTTTTTTTATTTATTGTGTATATACCGCAGTGATAAAAATTATTCATCATCATCATTCAAATCTATAAATATGGTATATAAAGCACATATATTTTCATTTTCATCATAAGCAAAATAAGAAGGATAATAACCATCACCATAACCGCTTGTAAATAATACTATATTAGAATCACTTTCAGGTATATTCCAATTAAGCCAATCACCATATTCAGATTGATACTTAGGATGATTTTGGGCATTATCTTCTAATAAATCAGCGAATAAATCATCATATCTATTGTCAAAATCACCATTACTTTCTTTTTTTAGTTTATCTTCATATTCAAAATATTTTTCAGCTGCCTCATAATCGCAAAAACACCCCATACCTGCATCCACAGGATATCCGAAAAACTCACCTTCTTCTACTTCAGACAAATCCTCTTCTCCTGTAACAGCAAGTTCATATCTTTTAGGTTCATTATTAGAGAAAGAAATTTTAGCTATAGCAATTCTCTCTTCATCTTTTATTATAAGAAGAGAAACTTTATATTTATCAGGTTTTACAGTTTGAATAAAAGGAGATACTTGATTCTCAATCATATATGCTAAAGGATCGCATGCAATTATTTTTCCTGTTTTTAAAAAAACTTCTCCTATATCTAATATATCAAGCTCTATATCATTAAATGTTTTTTCTCTGAAAGGTTTATCCAAATCAAAACTAGGTATTAAAAGATGTTTTACTTTATCGAATTGTTTTTTGAAATTTTTGTCCATATACTGCTCCAAATAGTTTTTATTAATATACTATAAAATATAAATAAAAACAAATAAAAGGCACTGTTCATATAAACAATGCCTTTTAAATAAAATTATTTAATATAATGTTAAATAGCTTCTATATTTCTAGTGGCTACTATATCAGCACCAGCCGCGTTATGAAGCACAACATCTCCAATATGAACAGGAGCATTAACTTCTACAGTTTTTAAAGCCTCTAAACACTCATTAATTCTTGATTTGTCTACAGGATCTTTAGTTTTAACGGGAAGCATTTTTAATTTACCATTTTTTATTTTTACTATAGAAGTAACCATTCTTACAGGACGAACAACCTCATCTCTGGCATAAGTGTCTCCTCTCTTGCAGGTATTACCGCTTATGCTTACAACTTGGTTTCCCTCCATCTCCACAGACAAAGCACAGCCCATAGGGCAGCATATACAAGTTAATTCTTTTTTTTCCATATAATAATCCTTGAATAACACTTAATATTATTAATTATCCTCTATCTTAAATTCAATATTTTTAAGACCTTCTTTTGAAAGCATGGATTTATCTAGTTTAACACTCTCCATTTCACCGGGAGCAAATATCAAATGCTTTTTATGTATCACTCTCTCGCCGTCAAAATATACATTTAAGAATTTGTTTTGGAATATACCGCTTACTCTAAACCTTACCATAACATGATCATCTACATTATGAGCATTAATCATAGAAGGCACAGTATATCTCACACCATTAGAGCCTTTTAAGGATATAGAGTTTGTATTATCTCTTCTTTTGTTTTTAAGCACATACTCAGCAGCACTTTTTCCAGCAGTTTCAGCCTCTTCAGAAACAAAATCTACCAAGTCATGAACATGAAGAACATTACCGCAGGAGAATACTCCGTCAATATTAGTCTCCAAACTTTCATTGACTATAGCACCAGATGTTATAGGGTTAATCTCAACGCCAATCTCTTTTGAAAGCTCATTTTCTGGTATAAGCCCAACAGACAAAAGCAAAGTATCGCATGAATAATATTCTTCAGTACCTTTAATAGGCTTCATATTCTCATCAACTTTAGCTATTGTAACTCCTTCAAGTCTGTCCTTACCTTTTATGTCGATAACTGTATGACTTAATTTAAGAGGTATATTAAAATCATCCAAACACTGAACTATATTTCTTTTAAGTCCTCCAGAAAATGGAAGTATCTCAGCAACCACTTTAACTTTAGCTCCCTCAAAAGTCATTCTCCTAGCCATGATAAGCCCAATATCCCCAGAGCCGAGTATAACAACTTCCTTACCAGGCATATATCCTTCAATATTTACTAAATGCTGAGCCGCCCCCGCAGAAAATATTCCAGCAGGTCTGAAACCCGGTATATTCAAAGCCCCTCTTGAACGCTCACGGCAGCCCATAGCAAGTATCACAGCTTTAGAGCTAATCTGCACCAAGCCTTCTTCTTTATTGATATAAGTAATTATTTTCTCCTTACTATCATTAAGCACAATATCAAGCACCATAGTATTGAGTTTATAATTAATATTTAAATCATAAACTTTTTCTATAAATCTGTAAGCATATTCAGGACCAGTAAGCTCTTCACCGAATCTATGAAGCCCAAAACCATTATGTATGCATTGATTGAGTATGCCTCCAAGCACCTCATCTCGTTCTAGCATAAGCAAATTATCTATGCCGTTTTCTTTAGCAGAAACAGCAGCAGCAAGCCCAGCAGGACCTCCGCCTATAACAACAACATCATAAGACTGCATTTTTACTCCTTAAATAAAAACAAATGATTATATTGTTTTTAATTAAATACTAATAATCTCTAAATCAAAAAGTTTCCTTATCATATCCGATAACTATTTCAGATCCTTTGCCGCATTTAGTAATAGTTATAGGAGAAACATTAAGTTCTCTTGCTAATATCTCTATTATTTTAGGAGAACAGAAACCGCCCTGACATCTTCCAAGTCCTGCTCTTACTCTTCTTTTTACTCCGTCAAGAGATTTAGCTCCTATAGGACTTTTTATAGCTTCTACAATCTCACCCTCAGTTACCTTTTCACATCTGCAAATTATATGTCCGTATAAAGGATTTTCTTTTATGAGTTTATTTTTCTCTTCATTAGAAAGTTTATTAAAATGAGTTATTCCCTTTCTTTTTTCTATAAAGTTTTCTTTTTTCTCGAAGTTTCCTTTCTTGCTTACAATATCAGAAACCATTAAACCAATAGCAGGAGAAGAAACAAGACCAGGTGATTCTATACCAGCACAGTCGAAAAATCCTTCGCAGTCTTCAAGTTCTTTTATGATAAACTCATGATTATCCTCATGAGGACGAAGCCCGCAGAATGAAGTTATAACCTTATTATACGGTATATTTTTTACTGTGAGTTTTGACTTTTCTATAATCTGAGCAAGTCCTTCAGCTGTGGTATTTAAGCCCTCTTTATCTTCTATATCAATAGCTGTAGGTCCAAGCATTATATTTCCATGAGCTGTAGGAGTAACTAATATACCTTTACCCAATTTGGTAGGAAGTGCAAATATTGTAGAAGTTACTAAATTATCAACTTCTTTGTCAAGCAATATATAGTCTCCTCTTCTTGGAGTAATATGTATTTTATTTTTGCTCATCATATTATGAAACTTATCAGCATAAACTCCAGCAGCATTAACAATATATTTAGCTTTTATAGTTCCGTTATTAGTTTCAGCTTCAAAAGTTCCGTCATCAAGTTTTTTGATATTTATCACTTCAGTATTGAATTTAAACTCTGCACCATTAGCATAAGCATTTTCAGCATAAGCAATATTTAATATAAAAGGATCAACTATACCTCCAGTAGGAGCATACAAAGCACCGCATACATTATCGTTTAGATTAGGCTCTTTTTTATGAACTTCTTCTCTGTTTAATATTTGAAGTCCTTCAACTCCATTTTTTATTCCTCTGTCATATATAGCTTTAAGATTAGGCATATCCTCTTCATTGGTACAAACCACCAATGAACCATTCTGTTTAAAAGGCACATCAAGGTCTTCTGCTATTTCCGGCATCATCTTATTGCCAAGAACATTTAACTTTGCCATAAGAGAACCATTTGCAGCATCAAACCCTGCATGCACTATTCCGCTGTTGGATTTTGAAGTGCCTGTGCAAACATCTTCACCTCTTTCTACAACGCATATACTAGCTTTATACCTAGATAGTTCGCGTGCTGAAGAAGTACCAGACACACCAGCACCAATAATTAATATATCATACATATATATTTCCTCTAAATTTTTTATACAATAAACTATAAACTATTTATACAATTAATTAAACAATTTTTTAATAAAATTGCAGCATTATAAATTAATTTCAAAAAAATAAGAATATATATGCATATTAATATCTTAAAATATGATATTAATATGCATAATTTTAAGATAAAATTATAAAGCCCAGCCTCTTGATCTCTCAACCGCTTTTTTCCAGCCCATATATTTTTTATTTCTCTCCTCTTCAGAAATTGAAGGAGTAAACTCTCTTTCTAATTTCCATCTATTTGATATTTCATCTTTATCCTTCCAGAATCCTACAGCAAGTCCAGCCAAATAAGCAGCTCCCAAAGCAGTAGTTTCAGTAATTTGAGGACGAAGAACTTTAGTATTAATAATATCAGCCTGAAACTGCATTAAGAAATTATCACGGCAGGCTCCTCCGTCTACTTTTAATGAAGCTAATTTTACTCCGCTGTCAGCAACCATAGCATCAATAACATCTTTACTTTGATAAGCTATAGCTTCTTCAGCAGCTCTTATTATATGACTTCTATTAACTCCTCTTGTAATACCTACTAAACAGC